>JBFKRY010000007.1:0-42289 GCA_041636995.1 Acidimicrobiales bacterium
TCTGGCTGTTCATCGCCGGCTCGACCGGCATGCTGATCGGCAGCATCGGTCGGGCGGTCGTCGAGAGCCGGAGCGACAGCTGACCCTGGAGCCCGGGGGACCGCCGGTAGTATCGGCCGGCGGACCTCGCCGGAAGGGGAACAGCATCGAGAGGCATCACCGTTGAGGGCACGACTGGTGGCCACCGTCGCGGTGGTCGCCGCCGCGCTGGTCGGGTGCGGTAGCGGCGAGGACCTGGGCGGAGAGCCCATGGCCGCCGATCTCGCGGTGATCGTCCCCGCCACGGCGGAGGGCATGGGCGAGGTCACCAGCGTCCGCTTCGAGCTGGAGCGCAGCGGCGCGCCCGTCTACATCGACCAGTTCGGGGAGCTGCAGGTCGACGAGGTCCGAGGGCGGGTCCGGGTCCCCGACGCCGCGGATGCGCTGCTCGTGGTCACGGTCAGCGGTGACCTGTCGACCAAGCTCGGCGCGGTCGCCATCGACGGTGACGTCTGGCTCAGCAACCCGGTCACCGGCGATTTCGAACCCCTGCCCGGCAGCTACGACCTGGACCCGACCCTGTTCTTCGACCCGCAGGGGGGATGGCGCCCCCTCATCGAGGGCCTCACCGACGTGACCCTGGTGGGCATGGACGACCGGGACGGCCAGCGGTACCACCTGCGGGGCACCGCCCCCGCCGAGCGGATCGAGTCGGTCACCGCCCGGCTGGTCCGCGACCAGGAGGTGGTGATGGACCTCTGGATCCATCCGGTCACCGGCCTGGTCACTGCCGCCGAGTTCGACACCGAGCTCGACGGCGCCATCAGCTCCTGGGAGCTGCGGCTGAGCGACTACGGGGCCGAGTTCGAGATCGTCCCCCCGGCCGTGGATGGCTGAGCCGACCCTGGTCGAACGGGCCGCCGACGGGTCCCGGCGCCCATCGCCGGCCCTCGTCCTGGCCATCGTGTCGTTCTCGGTGTTCGTGGCCGCCGACGACCTCACCGTGGTGTCCACCATGCTGCGGCCGATCATCCGCGACCTCGGCCTGGTGCTGCCCGACGGCCTGGACGACGCCGCCTGGATCGTCAACGTCTACCTGATCGCCTTCGTGGCGGTGATGCCGATCGCCGGCCGGCTGAGCGACGTCATCGGCCGGCGGGCCACCTTCGCGCTGGCCTACGGCACCTTCCTGGTTGGGACCACCCTGATCCCGCTGACGTCGTCGCTGACCCCGTTCCTGATCGCCCGGGTCCTCACCGCGGTCGGCGGGGGCGCCATGGTGCCGGTGGCCCTGGCGGTCGTGGGCGACGTCTACGCCCCGACCCGTCGGGCCCGGGCCCTGGGCACCCTGGCCGCGGTCGAGACCCTGGGCTGGGTGTGGGGCCCGCTCTACGGGGCGCTGCTGGTGCGCTTCCTCTCCTGGCGGTGGCAGTTCTGGCTCAACATCCCGCTTGGCCTGCTGGGCCTGGCCGGGGCCTGGTGGGCCCTGGCCGACCACGGCCGGACCCGCACCGGACGCCGGGTCGACTGGCTCGGCGGATCGCTGGTCACCGTGGCCCTGGTGTCGCTGAACCTGGCCCTGCTGGGCAACGCCGAGATCCAGAGCGTCACCGGCTTCGAGCAGCTCACCGGCTCGAGCGGCTTCGACTTCAAGTGGCTCTACCTGCCGGCGGTGGCCGCGGCAGCGCTGTTCGTGCGCCACCAGCGGGCCTCGCCGGACCCCCTGATCGACCCCGCGGTGCTGAGCGGACGGGGCCTCCGCATCGCCCTCGGGGTCAACTTCGTCGTCGGCGCCTCGCTGGTGATCTCGATGGTCGACGTCCCCCTGTTCGTCAACGCGGTCGAGGTCGACATCGAGCGCTCGGCGGTGATCGCGGGCTGGGTCCTGTCGTCGCTCACCGCCGCCATGGCCACCACCTCCTACGTCGGGGGCCGGCTGAGCGACCGGTTCGGCTACCGGGTCCCGCTGGTGACGGGCATGAGCGCCGCCGTCGCGGCCTACCTGCTGATGGGCAGCACCTGGGGCGTCGACACCGCCTATCCGGTGCTGGCCCTGCAGCTGGGCCTGCTCGGCGCCGGCCTGGGCCTGGTGACCGCGCCGACCAGCGCGGCCGTGGTCGACGCCGCCGCGCCGGACAAGCGCGGCGCCGCGGCTGCGACGCTGATGGTGGTGCGGCTGATGGGCCTGAGCGTGGGCCTGTCCCTGCTCACCGCCTGGGGCCTGGCCCGGTTCAACCAGCTCCGCGACGACATCGACCTGCCGCCGATCACCGACCCCGGCTTCGACGAGGCCGTGGTCGAGGCCCAGGGCACCCTCACCGCGCAGGCGATCGCCGAGACCTTCCTCGCCGCCGCGGTCGTGACCGCGGTCGGCCTGGCCCTGTCCCTGGCGATGCGCCAGCGCCCCGCCCCACCCGACCCTTCCGACAGCTTCGACCCTCCCGGAGCCGACCCACAGACAGGAGATCCGATGCCGACCGCAGACGTGACCCCGCGGCCGCGACGACACCTCACCCTCATCGCCGGGGGCCTGGGTGCGCTGGTGGTGCTGGCGTTCGTCCTCATCGCGGTGCTGTTCGCGCGGCTGAACGACGTGCAGGATCGCCTCGACGCCACCACCGAGGACCTGGCCCGGGTCGAAGCCGGTGCCGCGCTGTTCGCCTCCCAGGTCTCGGGGTTCCAGGAGCAGATCCTGGCCCTGGAACCGGCGGTGTCGGAGGGGCTCGACGAGGCCATCGCCGGCCTCGAGGACTTCGCCAGCTCCACGATCAGCTTCGACGTGGCCATCGACGAGGAGGTCACCATCGACACCGAGGTGGTGATCGACCGCACCATCACCGTGCCCATCAACGAGACCCTGCCCATCCAGGAGAGCTTCGACGCCACCATCCAGGTCTCCACCCCCCTCGGCTTCGACGTGCCCGTCGAGGTGACGGTGCCGGTCGACATCGAGGTCCCCGTCGACCTGCAGATCGAGATCCCGGTGAACGAGAGGGTCCCGGTGAGCACCACCGTGCCCGTCAACCTGGACGTGCCGATCGCGATCGACGTCGCCGGCACCGAGCTGGCGACCCTCGCGGCGTCGCTGGTGCACGGGCTGCGCTCCCTCGACGACATCCTGGCGGGCCTCGGCGGCTGACGGTTCCGGTTTGGGTCCGGGCCCGGGTGGGCAGACCGGGCCCATGATCCACCTCCGAGCCGTCGCCCTGATCGCAGGCCTGCTGGCGCTGCAGGTGTTCGTCACCACCTCGCTGATCCTGTCGTAGCCGCCGTCGACGACCCGGCCGGTAGATCAGGCCCAGATCTCGAGCACCTCGCGGCGCAGCCGATCGAAGGTGCCTGCGACGATCGCCTGCCTGATCCGCGCCATCAGATCGAACATCCACGCCAGGTTGTGCAGGGTGACGATGCGGGCCCCGGCGGGCTCCCCCACCGACAGCAGGTGGCGGATGTAGCCGCGCGACCAGCGACCGGCGGGGCTGGCGGGGAAGCCCGGGTCCAGGGTCTCGTCGTCGCTGGCGTAGCGGCCCGCGGCCACGTTGAGCCGGCCCTCGTGGGTGAGCGCGGTTCCGTGGCGGGCCATCCGGGTGGGCCAGACGCAGTCGAACATGTCCACGCCCGCGGCGATGGCCTCGACCAGACCGGCGGGGTCGCCGAGCCCCATGAAGTAGCGGGGCCGGTCCGGGGGCAGCAGCTCGGTGGTTACGCCGAGGGGCTCGATCATCTCGGCCCGGGACTCCCCCACCGACAGCCCACCGACCGCGTAGGCGTCGAACCCCACGTCCAGGGTGGCCTCGGCCGACCATCGTCGGAGGTCCGGGTGGACACCTCCCTGGACGATGCCGAGCTGGGCCCGCTCCCCGGCGAAGTCGTCACGGCGGGCCAGGAACGCCCGGCGACCCCGGACCGCCCAGGCCGCGGTCCGGTCCACGGCCTCGGCGATCACCTGCCGCGGCGCCGTGGCCGGGGGGCAGACGTCGAGCACCATCTGCAGGTCCGCGCCCAGGGTCAGCTGGATGTCGACCGCCCGCTCCGGGCCGAGGTGGTGGGTGCTGCCGTCGTAGGTGGACTTGAAGGTGGCGCCGTCGTCGTCGACGCGTGGCTCGAGTGAGAAGATCTGGTAACCACCCGAGTCGGTGAGCACCAACCGGTGCCAGCCGGCGAAGCCGTGGATGCCACCCAGGGCGGCGACGACCTCCTCGCCCGGTCGGAGCATGAGGTGGTAGGTGTTGGCCAGGATGATGCCCGCGCCCAGCGCCTCGAGATCCGCCGAGGTCACCGTGCGCACCGACGCCCGGGTGCCGACGGGCATGAACACCGGGGTGTCCACCTGGTGGCGGGACGTCCACAGGCGCCCGGCCCGCGCCGAACCGTCGGTGGCCTCGACCACGAACCCGGGGATGGTCACGGCATGCGGTACAGCGACGCGCCCCAGTGGGCCCCGGCGCCGAAGGCGGTGAAGGCCACCAGCGCCCCCGAGTCGACCGCACCGGACTTCCACTGCTCGTGGAAGAGGATGGGCAGGGTGCCGGCGGTGGTGTTGCCGTGGTCGGCGATGTTGAGCGGGACCACGTCCTCGGACAGCCCGAGCTGGTTGCGGACACCGTGGACGATGCGGGCGTTGGCCTGGTGGGCGACCACCAGGTCGAGGTCGGCGATGCCGAGACCGGCGTCGCCCAGGACCGCGGTGATCGCGGTGGGCATCAGCCGGACCGCCTGGCGGAACAGCTCCAGACCGTTCATGTGTGGCGCGTGCAGGCCGGCCTCGAGCTGGGCGTGGTCCACGTAGGGCTGGTGGGCGAACCCGACCCCCGGCACGTGGATGAGCTCGAACAGCTCGCCGTCGCTGAACAGCCGGGTCGCCATCATGCCCGCGTCGTCGTCGCCACGCCGGAGCACCATGGCCCCGGCGCCATCGCCGAACAGCACCGCCCACGCCCGCCCGGCGGTGGCGGTCTCGTACTCGTCGGGGTCGGGCGGGTCCTGGTGCGTGCCCCGCAGGATGCCCCAGCTGACCGGCCCGAACGGCAGGTAGCCCGCGTGGGCCTCGGCCCCGACCACCACCGCCACGTCGCTGCGCCCGCTCTGGAGCATGGCGTCGGCCAGCTCCAGCCCGTAGAGGAAACCGCTGCACTGCTGGCGGATGTCGAACGCGGCGACGGTGCCCAGCCCCGCAGCGTGCTGCACCATCGGCGCGTTGCCGGGCGCATACGCGTCGGGCGTCATGGTCGCGTTGACCAGCAGGTCGACGTCGGCGGCGGCCACACCGGCGTCGGCCAGCGCGGCCTCGACCGCCTCGGCGGCCAGGGCCACCGACCCGACCCCGGGCGCGACCAGGTGCCGGCGCTCGACGCCGGTGCGGCTGCGGATCCACTCGTCGGAGGTGTCCATGACCCGGGCCAGGTCGTCGTTGGTGACCACGTGGGGTGGGAGCGCCACGCCGCTGCCCACGATCACACTGCCCATCATCCACCCCTTCCCGGATCGGCGTGCGTGGCCTCATCTTCGCGTTGCCGTTCGACGAACATGGCATCGCCGAAGGACAGGAACCGGTAGCCCTCGGCGAGCGCGATCCGGTACAGCTCCCGCCAGCCCGGGCCCATGAACGCCTCCAGCATCACCAGCAAGGTCGAGCGAGGGAGATGGAAGTTGGTGACCAGGGCGTCGACCACATCGAACCGGAAGCCGGGGCGGATGAACAGCTCGGTGCGGCCGCAGCGCTCGCCGGTGGCCCCCACCGACTCGAGGGCCCGCACCACCGTGGTGCCCACGGCCACCACCCGCTCGGCCCGCCGACACCGTTGCCAGGTGTCGAGCGGGACCCGGTAGCGCTCGGTGTGCATGGCGTGGTCCTCGACCTGATCGGTCTCGACGGGGCGGAACGTGCCCATCCCGACGCTCAGGTCGACGGTGGCGATCTCGGCGCCGGCGGCGCGGCAGCGGGCCATGGTGTCCTCGGTGAGGTGCAGCCCAGCCGTGGGCGCGGCCACCGAGGAGGCCCGGCGGGCGTACACCGTCTGGTACCGCTCGGGGTCGTCGAGGCCCTCGTGGACGTACGGCGGCAGGGGCACCGCGCCGTGGGCGTCGAGGAGCTGCTCCATAGAGTCGACCAGGGGCCGGACCAGCCGGGTCCCGGCGCCGGTGGCGGGGCCCACCTCGACCACCGCGGTGCCGTCCCCCTCGACCAGCCGGCTGCCCTCGGGCACTCGCCGGCTGGGGCGCACCATGGCCTCCCACCAGGGGCCCTCCCCGGTGGGCTCGAGGGTCAGGACCTCGACCGCGCCGCCGGTGTCCTTGGCCAGGTGGAGCCTGGCGGGCAGGACCCTGGTGTCGTTCAGCACCAGCAGATCGCCGGGGCCGACCAGCTCGGGCAGGTCGCGGGTGCGGAGGTGGCGCGGCGGATCGCCGGCGGCCAGCAGCCGGGAGCAGTCCCGGGGAGACACGGGTTGCTGGGCAATGGCCGCCGGGGGCAGCTCGTAGTCGAACCCCGCGGCCTCCATCGGCGCGATCGTACCGGCGAGCTCGCGACCCGGGGCCGGGTCAGCGGTCGAACAGGCTGTCGGGCAGCGATGCCTGCCCGGAGGTGGGCGGGGTCAGGCCCAGGTGCTCCCAGGCGGCCGGGGTGGCCGTGCGCCCCCGGGGAGTGCGCATGACGAGCCCCTGCTGGATGAGGAACGGCTCGTACACGTCCTCCACGGTCTCGGCGGGCTCGCTCACGCTGATGGCGAGGGTGGACAGCCCCACCGGCCCGCCGCCGAAGCGCTCGCAGATGGCACCCAGGATCGCCCGGTCGACCTTGTCGAGGCCCCGCTCGTCGACGCCGAAGGTGGCCAGCCCCGCGTGGGCGATCTCGACGTCGATGACGCCGTCGGCCTTGACCTCGGCGTAGTCGCGCACCCGCCGCAGCAACCGGTTGGCGATGCGTGGGGTCCCCCGCGCCCGGCGGGCGATCTCGACGCCGCCCGCCCGATCGATCTGCACCCCCAGGATCCCTGCGGTCCGGGACACGATGCGCTCGAGGTCGACCGGGTCGTAGTAGTCGAGCCGGCCCACCAGCCCGAAGCGGTCCCGCAGCGGGCCGGTGATCAGGCCGGTGCGGGTGGTGGCCCCGACCAGCGTGAACGGGGCCACGGGGAGGCGCACCGACCTGGCGGCGGGCCCCTTGCCGAGCACGATGTCGAGCTGGAAGTCCTCCATCGCCGGGTAGAGGACCTCCTCGACCGGGCGCGACAACCGGTGGATCTCGTCGATGAACAGCACGTCGCCCTCGTGCAGCTTGGTGAGGATCGCGGCCAGGTCGCCGGCCCGCTCGAGCGCGGGCCCGGAGGTGGTGTGCAGGGTGACGCCCATCTCGTTGGCGACGATGTGGGCCAGGGTGGTCTTGCCCAGCCCCGGGGGCCCCGCGAAGAGCAGGTGGTCGGCGGCCTGGCCCCGGGCCCGGGCTGCGCCCAGGATGATCTCGAGGTGCTCCTTGAGCTCGGGCTGGCCCACGAACTCCGCCAGCGACGACGGGCGCAGGCCGTTGTCGTTGAGGTCGACCTCGATGTCGTCGTCGGCGACGTCGGGGGACAGCAGCTCGTCCCTCACTGGGGGGCCGCCAGTCGCTGCAGCGCCTCACGGAGCAGCTCCGAGGCGTCGCCCTCGGCGGGCAGGTCCCGCATGGCCGACTGGATCTCCTCGGCGCCGTAGCCCAGGCCGCTCAGCGCCTCGCGGACGTCGTTGAGCTCGTTGGCGGCCCCGGGGGTGCCGACCGCGTGGGCAGCCGTCAGATCCACCACTGGCGAGTCCAGCCGCTCCTTCAGCTCGACCAGCAGCCGCTGCGCAGTCTTCTTGCCCACCCCGGGCACCAGGCACAGCGCGGCCAGATCGTCGGTGGCCAGGACCCGCTGCAAGCCCGCGGGGTCGTGCACCCCCAGGATCGCCAGCGCCAGCGCCGGGCCCACGCCGTGCGCCGAGATCAGGGCCTCGAAGCACATCCGCTCGTCGCGGGTCCGGAAGCCGTAGAGGGTCTGGAGATCCTCCCGGTAGTGGTGGTGGATGTGCAGGAAGACCTCGTCGCCCAGCTCTCCGAGCGCGACCACCGTGGCCGGCGTCACCGTGACCCGGTAGCCCACGCCGACCACCTCGATGAGGACCTCACCGCCGTTGCGCTCGGCGAGGATGCCTCGCAGCGAGCCGATCACCGGGCTGCCCTCGCCTGCGGGTGGGGGTGATGGGCCAGATGGCAGAGGGCCAGGGCCATGGCGTCGGCGGCGTCGGCGGGCCGCAGGGGCGCCCCCATCCCCAGCAGGGCCTGCACCATCCGGCCGATCTCGGCCTTGCTGGCGCCGCCGTGGCCGGCCACGGCCTCCTTCACCTGGTTGGGCGAGTACTCCACGACCAGGCAGCCCGCAGCGGCGGCCTCGGCCATGGCGATCCCGCTGGCCTGACCGACGGAGATCGCGGTGCTCACGTTGTGCTGGAACAGCACCCGCTCGATGGACACCACCCCGGGACGGTAGTCGGCGATGAGCAGCCGGAGCTCGCGCTGCAGCTCGGCCAGGCGTTGGGGCACGGGCTCCCGGGCCAGCGTGGTGATCACCCCGGCAGCAACGGCGCGCGAGCGCCGGCCGTCGGTCTCGACGCAGCCGTAGCCGCAGCGGGTCAGCCCCGGGTCGATGCCGAGAACGAACATACGTACGACACCCTACCGAACCACTGCGGGACGGACGCGGATCCGGTGCCGCACGGTACCCGCCGATACTGCGGCGCGCGGGCTCACGACCGTCCCCGGCCTGCCGATACGGACATGGTGCTCGTGGAGGAGGCGCCAGACCCCCGGTCGATCCCCCCGGTCCCACCGCGCGCCGTCATCCCGGCGGTCGAGATGCACCAGGTCACCAAGGCCTTCGGCGGGATCCAGGCCCTGAACGGGCTGAGCCTGGCCGTCCCCCGCGGCGACCTCACCGTGCTGTTGGGCCCGAACGGGGCGGGGAAGACCACCGCGGTTCGGACCATCACCGGCGCCCTGCCACCCGACGGGGGGCGCATCGAGACCTTCGGCCTGGACCCGAACGTCGAGGGCGAGTCGGTGCGGCTCCGCTGCGGCGTGGTCAGCGCCAAGCCCGCGCTGTACGACCGCCTGCGCGGCTGGGACAACCTCGAGTACGCCGCGGCGCTCTACGGCCTGACCGGCGACGTGCGCCACCAGATCCGAGCGGCGGCGGCCCGGTTCGGGATCGACCACGCCCTCGACCAGGTCGTGGGCGGCTACTCCACGGGCATGAAGACCCGCCTGGCCCTCTCCCGGGCGCTGCTGCACGGTCCGGAGCTGCTCCTGCTCGACGAGCCCACCTCCGGCCTGGACCCCGAGTCCTCGCACGCGGTCCTGAACCTGATCCGGGAGATGACCGGCGACGGCACCACCGTGATCATGTGCACCCACCTGCTCGTCGAGGCCGAAGGCCTCGCCGACCAGATCGTGATGCTCGACGACGGCGTCGACCTGCTCCAGGGCAGCCAGGAGGAGCTGATCCGCCGGTACTGGCCCCACACCACCCTCCGGCTCGAGGCCGAGGAGCCGGCAGGGCTGGACGCGGTGGCCCAGCTGCCAGGGGTCCGCAGCTACGAGCGGGACCGGGCGGCCACGGTGGCCCTCGACGGCGACCACCTGATCCCCGGCATCGTGGCCCTGCTGGTGGGGCGGGGAGTCCGCCTGACCCGGGTGGAGCCCACCCGGCCCACGCTCGAGCAGCTCTACTTCCGGGTCCGGCGGGAGCACCGGGAGCGCACCGGGGTGGGCGAGCCGATGCTGGCAGGAGCGATCGCGTGACCCGCCTCGACTGGCGCCGGATCCGCAGCGTGGCCCGCAACGACCTGCGCCAGCTGCTGCGGTCGAAGGACTTCCTGATCCCGATGGCCATCCTGGGTGGGCTGTTCTTCATCGTGCTGCCCGCGGGGCTGCTGCTCAGCATCGAGGCCATCGGCCAGGTGGGCCCCATGCAGCAGATCTCCGAGGCCCTCGAGGTCCTGCCCGAGCGGGCCCAGGACCAGATCGAGGGGGACACCCCGGCGTCGCGCACCCAGTACGCGCTGGCGGTCTACCTGTTCGCGCCGCTGGCGGTCATCGTGCCCCTCACCATCAGCTCGGCGGTCGGCGCCGCCACCCTGGTGGGCGAGCGCGAGAGGGGTACCGGCGAGTTCCTGGCCCACTCCCCCGCTGCCACCACAGAGATCTACCTCGGCAAGCTCATCGCCAGCCTGGTGCCCGGCTACGTGACCACCCTCGCCGGGTTCACGATCTACTCGCTGATGGTCAACACCATCGTGGGGCCCGACGTGGGCGGTTGGTTCTTCCCCACCCGCGACTGGTGGCTCCTGATGCTGTGGGTGGTGCCACCGTTCCTGTGCTTCGCCCTGGCCCTGGTCCTGCGGCTGTCGGCCAGGGTGCGCAGCACTGCCGCGGCCCAGCAGGCCTCGGGCCTGGTCACCCTCCCCCTCATCATCGTGGCCTACAGCCAGTCCACCGGGTCGCTCTTCGGAGCGGGCGCAGCCACGGTGCTCATCGGGTTCCTGGCCTGGATCGGCGCCATCTTCACCCTGAGCCGCGGGATGCTCTCGGTGCGCCGGGGCCGCCTCCTCGGCGTCGCCGACGAGGTCTAGTTCCCGGTCCGGGCCCCAACCCCGACCTCCTCCCCTCGGCGGGGCCCCTACCCCACCCGCGGCCGTTGGTCTCGTTCCCGGTCCGGGCCCCAACCCCGACGTCCTCCCCTCGGCGGGGCCCCTGCCCCACCCGCGGCCGTCGGGTGTGAGCCGGGGGGCCGGAGCCAGCTCAGCCGGCGACCTGTTGGAGGACGTCGTCGGGGACGTCGAAGTTGGCGTGGACCGCGTCGACGTCGTCGAGGTCGTCGAGCAGGTCGATGACGCTCAGGACCTGCTTGGCGGCCGCGGCGTCGCCGAGCGGGACGGTCTGGGTGGGCAGGAAGGTGAGGTCGGCCGACTCGAACCCGATGCCCGCGGCCTCGAGGGCGTCGCGCACGTCGTTGAGGTCGCTGGGATCGCAGGTGAGCCGCCAGGTGTCGCCCTCGTCGACGAGGTCCTCGGCACCCGCGTCGAGGGCCACCAGCATCAGCTCGTCCTCGTCGATCTCCCGGGGGAGGATCACCACCCCCTTGCGCTCGAACTGCCACGCCACCGACCCCGGCTCGGCCAGCGACCCGCCGTTCTTGGTGAGCACCGCGCGCACCTCCGAGGAGGTGCGGTTGCGGTTGTCGGTGAGCACCTCGATGTACAGCGCCACCCCGTTGGGGGCGTAGCCCTCGTAGGTCACGCTCTCGTAGGTGACCCCCTCCAGCTCACCGGTCCCTCGCTTGACCGCGCGCTCGATGGTGTCCAGCGGGACCGAGTTGTCGCGCGCCTTCTGGTACATGGTGCGCAGCGTGGGGTTGGAGTCGAGGTCGCCGCCACCCTGGCGGGCCGCCACCTCGACCTGCTTGATCAGCTTGGCGAAGAGCTTGCCGCGCTTCTTGTCGGCCGCGCCCTTCTTGTGCTTGATCGTGGCCCACTTGGAATGTCCCGACATGGGGCGTTACCTCTCGAGGAACAGCTCGTGGAGCCGCCGGTCCGCGGAGAGCTCCGGATGGAATGCGGCCACCATCGTAGAGGCCTGCCGGCAGAGCACGGGCCGGCCGTCGATGCTCGCCAGCACCTCCACGCCATCGCCTGCTCGCTCCACCACCGGGGCCCGGATGAACACCGCCGGAAAGGGGTCGTCGAAGCCGGCCACGGCCAGGTCGGTCTCGAAGGAGTCGACCTGGCGGCCGAAGGCGTTGCGGCGCACCGAGATGTCGATGGCGCCCATGGGACGCTGGTCGGGCCGGCCGTCGATGATCTCGGTGGCCAGCAGGATCATCCCGGCGCAGGTTCCGAAGACGGGCATCCCGTCGTCCAGCACGGCGCAGACCGGCTCGAACAGCCCGGTCGACTCCAGCAGGAGCGACATGGTGGTGGACTCGCCGCCCGGCATGATGAGCCTCTCCACCCCGTCGAGGTCGGCCGGACCGCGCACCTCCACCGCCTCGGCGCCGAGCGACCCCACGACCTCACGATGGCGGGCGAAGTCGCCTTGCAGCGCAAGCACCCCGACCTTCACGGCCGGACGCGGTGCTGCGGGCCGAGCGCGGTCACCAGCCGCGATCTTCGAGCCTGATGTCCAGCTCGTCCATGCCGATGCCGGTCATCGGCCTGCCCAGCCCCCGGCTGACCTTCGCCAGGATGGCGGGGTCCTTGTAGTTCGTGGTGGCCTCGACGATGGCCTTGGCCCGCGGAGCCGGGTCGGCGGACTTGAAGATGCCCGACCCCACGAACACCGCTTCGGCGCCCAGCTGCATCGCCAGTGCGGCGTCGGCCGGGGTGGCCAGCCCTCCTGCACAGAACAGCGGCACCTGGAGCTTGCCGGTCTCGGCGATCTCCTGCACGAGCGGCAACGGCGCCTGGAGCTGCTTGGCCCACTCGAACAGGCCCGGGCCGTCGGCCTGGGTGATGGCCCGGATGTCGCCCAGGATCGATCGGAGGTGGCGCACCGCCTGAACCACGTTGCCGGTGCCGGCCTCGCCCTTGCTGCGGATCATGCACGCGCCCTCGGAGATCCGGCGCAAGGCCTCACCCAGGTTGGTGGCGCCGCAGACGAAGGGCACCGTGAACGCCCACTTGTCGATGTGGTGGGTCTCGTCGGCGGGGGTCAGCACCTCGGACTCGTCGACGTAGTCGACGCCGAGGGCCTCGAGGATCTGGGCCTCCACGAAGTGACCGATGCGGGCCTTGGCCATCACCGGGATGGTGACCGCGCCCTTGATCCCCTCGATCATCTCCGGGTCGCTCATGCGGGCCACGCCGCCGTCGGCCCGGATGTCGGCGGGGACCCGCTCGAGGGCCATGACGGCCACCGCACCGGCGTCCTCGGCGATCTTGGCCTGCTCGGGGGTGACGACGTCCATGATGACGCCGCCCTTGAGCATCTCGGCCAGCCCGCGCTTGACCCGCACGGTCCCGGTCACCCGACTCGTCTGGGGGGAATCCTGTGCCATGCCCGTCAGCGTATCTGCGTCGATCATTCGCCTCCCCCCTGCTAGAGGAACGCTTCGGCGGCTTCGAGCTGGGCTGCGGCATCGCTGGGTTCGAGGAGGCGGATGTTCTCGAGGTAGATCATCTCGACCCAGGTCTGGCCGGGGGTCAGCGCGACGGGCTCGCCCGAGTCGTCGGTGATCTCCCAGGACGCGAAGGGTCGGGCGCGGCGCCAGCGGCCGCGCACGAGGACCCCGGCGGTCAGCACCCACGCGACACCTCCACCACCCACAGTCAGGGCCTGTGGCGAACGTACGTCGGCGGCGCTTCTTCCGTATTCGGTGAACAGGTTGACCACGTTCTCGGCTCCCAGCACCACCCCGTCGTCGCCGACGTGTGGGGCGAGCCACTCAGAGCGAAGCCAGCGGCTGGCGCGCGCACTCCACACCCAGGTCACGTTCTGTCTCGCCCCCCAGTCGATGCCGATGCCGGTCACCTCGTCCCCGGTGGGCGCGGGGTCCTCGGGCGTCCGGTGAGCGAACAGCGGAGGTGGCGGCCCGGACTCCTCCGGCATGACCGCCACCAGCTCGGGCAGGCGCACGTAGCCGGTGTGCTCGCGGGCCCGGTCCGGGACGTCCTCGCGGTAATAGGAGATCGGGTAGCGGTCGATGCCGAGGTCGACCAGCTTCCCGCTGCCGGCGGCCTCGGCCAGCTCCTCGGCCACCCCGGCGTTCGATCCCCAGAACACCAGCCCGGCTCCGCCGAGCGCAGCGAGCAGGTCGGGATCGGTGGAGCGTGCCGACCGCACCGGGCCGACGCTGGCGGGCACCGTGCTGTGGAACACCGGGACCAGCCGGCTGAGGCCCTGCTCGACCGCGTACTCGAACACGATGTCGGCCTGGGCGAGGGCCCGCTGGGGGAGGGCCCCGGCGGCGTTGTCGACCTTGACCGCCACTGCCGGCCTGGTCGCAGCCCCGGGATCCTCGGCGGGCAGGCCGGTGAGCGGCATCGTCGCTGCCTCCTCGGGGACCGGGGTCGGGTCCGGCCCGAGGGTGGCGGGGCCGGTGGGCTCGGGGGTGCCGTCGGGGGCGACCGACGCTGTGGGCCCCGGGTCGTCCGGGACCGCCAGATCGGAGATGGTGGTCCCGCAGGCGACGGCGAGCAGCGAGCCGGCGAGCAGTACCGCCGGAGTGCGGAGCCGTCTCAACGGGGGTTCAGAGCTCGTGCAGGACGTCGATGCGATCGTCGAGACTGAACGAGAGCTCCGCGATGACCCCGGCCGGCGGGTCGAACCACAGGTGCCGGTAGGCACGCGGGTTCGTCTTGACGGTGCGGCCGTCGGCGCGCAGGGACATAAGGGCCCCGGCGAGGCCCGGCGGGTAGCGGGTGATGCCGGCGCCGGTGAGGTCGGCTCGCACCGCCACCTGCGGGTCGAGCAGGCGACTCGCCAGCGTCCCGGCGATGCGCTCTGAGAACCCGAGCGGGCGACAGACCAGGGTGGCCGCGGTGACCGCGGCGAACGTCTCACGCGAACGGATCCGGCTGAGCTCGTGGGCCAGCACCCCCTCGAGCTGGATCCGCTCGAGCCGCTCGAGCAGCCCGCTGGTGACCGCCAACGCGCCGTGCCGCGGCGTGCGCCCGACCACCAGGGCGTTGGGGGCGGCATCGTCGATGAGACAGAGCTGGGGCAGGCGGAAGCCGTGGGCGACCGCCAGGCCCTGCACCAGGTTCTCGAGCTGGGGCATCTCGCCGGCATCGACCGGCCGGGCGCCGACGGCGCGCAAGGCGAGTCGATCGGCGGTGAGGTACAGCGCCAGGGTGGCCGAGCCGGCCACGAGCACCGCGGCGATCGCCGCCCACACCGCGCCGAGGCCCACGAGCAGGAGGATCACCAGCAGCACCACCGCGACCAGCGCTGCGAAGAGCGCGTACGCGGTGCGGGCCCGGCGCACCACGGTGCCGGGCTGCATCAGAACTGCACCTCGACCGGGCCCCGGGCGTCGCCCTCGATCTCGAAGTACTCGCGCTCGGTGAAGTGGAACATGCCGGCGACGATGTTGGCCGGGAAGGTCTCGATCTTGGTGTTGTAGCCCAGCACGCTGTCGTTGTAGTGCTGGCGGGCGAAGGCGATGCGGCTCTCGGTGGCGGTCAGCTCCTCCTGGAGCTGGGCGAAGTTCTGGTTGGCCTTCAGGTCCGGGTAGGCCTCGGAGAGCGCGAACAGCTGCCGCAGGGCCCCGGTGAGCATGTTCTCCGTCTGGGCCGCCTCGGCCGGGCCCTCCGCCGCCATGGCGGCGTTGCGGGCCTGCACCACTGCCTCGAGGGTCTCCCGCTCGTGGGACGCATAGCCCTTGACGGTCTCGACCAGGTTGGGGATGAGGTCGTAGCGCCGGCGGAGCTGCACGTCGATCTGGGCCCAGGCGTTCTCGACCCGGTTCTTCAACCGGACGAGGCCGTTGTACTGCAGCACGAAGAACAGCAGCAACAGCACGACGATGACGACGATCACGATGATCCAGATCACAACTGACGCCTCCCAGGCCTCGCCGGATCACAGTCTAGGAGGCCGCCGCCGGGGTCGTGCTCGACGTCAGGCCAACTCGGCAACCGGCTCCGCGCCCATGGCCTTGTCGTAGAGGGTCAGGTAGCGCTCGGCGAGGCGGGTCATCGAGAACTCCTCGACTCGCTCCAGCCCCGACCGCACCAGTGCTTCCGAGGTCCGAGCGTCGTTCATGACCAGCTCGATCGCCGCGGCCAGCGCCCCCGGGTCGCCCGGGGTGGCCAGCAGGGCGTCGCTGCCGTTGCGGGCCACCTTCCGGTAGCCAGGCAGATCGGAGGCCACCACCGGGATCGATGCCGCCATGGCCTCGAGCAGCACGATGCCGAACGACTCGCCGCCGAGAGATGGCGCGCAGAACACCGTGGCCGCGTGCATGCGGCGGATCTTCTCCTGCTCGGTGAGCCGGCCCAGCCACTCGATGCGGGGCTCACCGGCCCAGCGCGAGCGCAGCCGGTCGGTCTCGGGTCCGTCGGATCCGACCCAGAGAGCCACCTCGTGGGGCAGCTGGTCCATGGCCTCGAGCAGCACCTCCAGGCCCTTGCGGGGCTCGTGGCGGCCGATGAAGAAGATGGTGGGCCTGTCCTCCCGGGCGTCGCCGGGGTCGGCGTAGCGATCCAGCTCGACCCCGTTGAACAGCACCTCGTACTCCCCGCCGAGCTGGGCTCGGGCGACCGCAGCCGCCTCCTCGGAGACCGCCACGCAGACCTCGATGCGCCGCTGCAGCCAGCGAACCCCCCGGTTGAGGTAGTGGTACGCGCGGCTGGCACCGGCCCGATGGAAGGTGGCCACGATGGGCGCCTGCTTGAGGACGGTGGCGGTCATGGTGGGGCCCGGTGCCATGGGCTCGTGGATGTGGAGGACGTCGAACTCCTCGTCCCGCAGGGCGCGGATGACCCGGAGCTGGGCAGCGAAGTCGGGGGCGATCGGGGCGATGGACCCGTTGGCCGCGGTCGGCAGGCTGTTCCCCAGCGGGGTGACGCCGGTGTCCGGCGGCGGCCCGTCGCAGGGGCCGAGCACCCGGGTGTCGATCCCCTGGCGGCGCAGCGCCCGCGCCAGGCCCAGGATCTGGTGCTGCACCCCTCCCGGCAGTGTCAGGCTGTAGGGGCTGATCATGCCGACGCGCACGGTGACAGTTGTTACCTAGAAGTCCGGCAGCGGACAAATCCCGATCCGCTGAGCGCCCGGTCGGCGGGGTTCAGGGACTGGCCGGCCCGGTTCCGCGCTGCCGGGCCCGGTGGGCCGCCAGGGCCGCGTGGTCGCTGGGCCAGTTCGGGATCATCAGGTGCCACTGCTCGGGCCGGGCCCGGACCAGCAGCTCCAGCTCGCTCGCCAGCTGCTGGGTGACCCGGGAGACGTCGTCGCGGAGCCGACCCTGCCGGCTGGTGTCGAGGGGCGGCCGGCAGACCGCGTGGTGGAGCCCCGGCATCTGGTAGACGCCCACGGGGACGATCGCCGCTCCGGTTCGCAGGGCGATGGTGGCGGGCCCCGCGGGCAGGGTGGTGGTCTCGCCGAAGAAGTCGACCTCGATACCTCCGCCGGCGATGTCCCGATCGCACAGCAGGCAAACCACGTGCTTGGCCTTCAGCGCCCGCAGCACCGCGCCCGCGACCTGGGGGCCGAGGGGCACCACGTGCATGCCGAACGACTCCCGGTACCGCACCATCCAGTCGAACAGCGCGTCGGGGCCCTGGCGCTCCACCACCACGGTCACGTCGTAGCCGGGGCGGGAGACCAGCCAGCGGCCGGCCCACTCCCAGCCACCGAGGTGCGGCAGGGCGAGGATCGGCCCCACCCCGCGGGCGAAGCCGTCCTCGATGTGCTCGAAGCCCTCCACCGTGAACCCGGTGTCGACGTCGGCATCGCCCAGCCGGTGCAGCCTGGCCGAGTCCACCCAGTACCGGGCGTAGGCGTCGAACGCGGCCTCGACCAGGCGGTCGAGGTCGGACTCGCCGGGATCGTTGCCGAGCACCCGGCGCAGGTGACGACCCACCATGAACCGGCGCTCGTCGGACCGGTGGGCCACGACCCGGCTGATCCGGCGCCGCAGCGGCTCGGCCACTGCGGCCGGCGTCATCTGGGCCAGCAGCGCACCGGCGCGATAGCCGAGCGCGGTCAGGTCGGGCCCGGACGCGGCCGGCACCGCCTCGTTCAGCGGGGACGCCGGCGGGAGAGCTGGCGACGTCCTCGAGCCTCGGCTCGGACCCGGCGCCGACGCTGGGTCCGGCGGCCCGGCATGTCGGGCATGGCGGTGGTGGCCTGGCGCCAGACCTTCACGAACCGCTGCAGCGCGGTGACCAGGGTGAGGACCAGCATGACCCACAGGACTGCGATGAGAGTCTGGCTGAACAGCAGGCCCACGGCGAGCACGATGAAGCGCTCGGCCCGCTCCATGATCCCGCCCTTGGCGTCGAACCCGAGCGACTCGGCCTTGGCCCGCTGGTACGAGACGAGCATGGCCGCGCCCATGACGGCCACCGGTAGCACCGATATCCGGCCCGGCTCGTTGGACGCCAGGTACCAGGTGACCCCGCCGAAGAGCAGGGCGTCGGTGACGCGGTCCGAGACCGAGTCGAAGAATGCGCCCCGGACCGACGAGGTACCCGAAGCCTTGGCCACGGCACCGTCGAGGGCGTCGGGGATGCCGGTGAGGACCAACAGGACGAAGCCCAGCTTCAGGTAGCCGTTGCCGATCACCACCGCGGCGGCCGCAGCGGTGACGATCCCGAGCACGGTGAGGGAGTCGGCGGTCACCCCCGCACGGCGCAGGCTGACGCCGATCGGATCGAGGCCTCTGTTGACGGTCTCGCGCCAGTTTCCGTCGAACATGGGCGTCCTCTCAGCGCTTGTCGGCGGGCTACACGCCAGATGGGCTGTTCGGAGCGTAGCAGTCGGCCCCGGCGCCCCCACGGGACCGGCTCGAGGACCGGACGGGTGTCAGGACCCGGCGAGAGCGTGACCGAAGCGGTCGTGGGGCTCGTTGGCGCCGGTCTTGGGTGACCGCTGGCTCACGATGCTCGACCGGGACCGGTCGACGCCGCCGCCCGCACCGGGCAGCAACAAGATGTGGCCGACGTCGGGTTCGCCGCCCACGTCCTCGTCGGGCACGCCCACGGCCAGGTCGCGCCGGCCGTCGCCGTCGAGGTCCACCGACGCCAGCGCGAACCCCAGATGGTCGCCCACCTCCGGCCGACCGACGATCCCTCTGCTGGCCTGGGTGATCACCTGGTCCGCCGCGGTGTCGACCCCGGCGGCCGACCCGTCGAACACCTGGACCAGCCCCGCGCCCGCGGTCGCGCCGACGGCTTCGCCCGGGGCGCCCACGGCGAGATCGTCGAAGCCGTCGCCGTCGAGGTCGCCCACGGCCACCGCGGCCCCGAAGCGATCCCCGGGCTCGGGCCGTCCCCGCACCCCGGGGGTGTCCTGGTGCAGGATTCGCGAGCCGTTGGCGGTGGCCCCGAACACCGAGCCGTGGAACACGTGGACCATGCCGGCCCGCCTCCGCCGGTCGATGTTCTCGCCGGGAACGCCGACGGCGATGTCGTCGAAGCCGTCGCCGTCGATGTCGCCCACCGCCAGCGCCCGGCCGAACCGGTCGCCGGGCTCGACGGTGCCGGCCACACCCTCGACGTCCTGGTGCAGGATGACCGAGCCGTTGACGACCAGCCCCGGCGCCGCGCCCCGCAGCACCAGCACGGCCCCGGCGTTGCGCGCGCCGCGGAGGTTCTCCAGCGGTACCCCGATAACCAGCTCGTCGAAGCCGTCGCCGTCGAGATCACCCGCAGCGAGGGTGGCGCCGAGCTCGTCGTCGGGCTCGGCCGAGTTCGGCAGCCCCGGGGTGTCACCCTGGAACACCTGATCGCGCCGGCCCAGGCCCCGGCGCGAGCCGTACACCACTTGCACCAGACCGGCGTCGGCGATGGTGCCCACGTCCTCACCCTCGACCCCGATGGCCAGGTCGTCGTAGCCGTCGCCGTCGAAGTCGCCCACGGCGAGCGCGGCGCCGAAGCGGTCACCGGCCTCTGCCTGACCGGCGATGCCGGGGCTGGCCTGGGTGAGGGTGAGCGCCCCCGACGTGGCCAGCCCGTCACGGCCGCCGGGGACGACCCGGACCGCGCCGGCGTTGCGGCGGTCGCCGACGTCCTCCGACGGGCCGCCAATGGCGATGTCGTCGTAGCCGTCACCGTCGAAGTCGCCGCAGGCCACGGCGGCGCCGAAGCCGTCGCCGCGCTCGGAGGAGCCGGTCACCCCGGGCCACTCCTGGGTCACCGAGGTGACCCGCCGCGGGGTGGTGCCCGCCCGCCCGAAGTGCACCACCGCCCGCCCGGCGCGACGGCGGGTCCCGACGTCCTCGTCGGGACTGCCGCTCACGAGGTCGCCGCGGCCGTCGCGGTCGATGTCGCAGCCCACGGTCTCGGCACCGGTCTGGGCGACCTCGAGGCGGAGCTCCCCCGAGTCGCCGTCGATGCCGCCGACCTGGAGGAAGTATGTCCGTCCGGCCTCGAGCACCCGTGACAGCCGGCTGCGGGGGTTGTTGACGGTGATGTCGTTGCTGCAGCCCTCCCGGGCCAGCGCCCCTCCCTGGCGGCGCCACAGGGCCACCACGGTGTCGAAGTCGGATCCGCTGGTGTCGAACGTGAGGTCGACGTCGTCGTCGGGGGTGATGGTGTACCAGACGCTGTTGGAGATGGGGCCGCACAGGACCGCAGGTTCGTCGACCTCCACACCGGCGTAGCGGGCGTCGGCATGATCGCTGAAGGGGATCTCGTCGATGACGGCCGCCTGCTGCCACAGGTCGTTGCCCGGAATGAGGCGCAGGGCTGCGACGGCGGCGCGCACGTCGGGCAGCGGGCCGATGCGACCGCCCCGGTTGCCAGCGGTCACCTGGGCGCTGCCCGAGGTCTGGAGGATGGCTCGGATCTGCCCGCCGGACAGGTCGATCCCCAGCCGCTGCTCGGCGAGCGACGAGACCAGGGCCGCGGCGCCGGCGACG
Source organism: Acidimicrobiales bacterium (assembly GCA_041636995.1). Classification (GTDB taxonomy): domain Bacteria; phylum Actinomycetota; class Acidimicrobiia; order Acidimicrobiales; family UBA8592; genus JBFINV01. The sequence goes on from JBFKRY010000007.1 coordinate 20,568, forward strand.
ATCGGGGTGGCGGCGCTGGTGAAGCCCCACCACCGGTAGCCGCCACCCTGGCGGGCGGTGCGGACGCAGGCCCCCCATCCCTGCAGATCCACCCGGGAGCCGTAGTTGCTGCTGGCCACCCGGCTGCGGGGCGAACCGTCGGCCTGGACGCCGGCGCGGCACCAACCGCTGGGCGGGTTGCCGGCCCCGACCACGATGGCGTCGGGCGCATCGGACCCGAGCCTGGTCCGGAAGGTGTCGAGGTTGGCACCGCCGTTGCCGGCGGAAATCACGGTGATCACGCCCCGGGCGGCGGCCATCCGGATGGCGTCCCGGGCCGACGAGGAGTACACCAGCGGGAGCACCACGCCGTTCGAGCAGCCGCTGGTCGCGCAGATGCCCTGGGAGATGGTGATGACGTCGCCGGACCGGAGGGCCGAGGCGGCCAGGTCGATGGCGTTGGCCGCGTCGCCCGAGGTGCTGCCGCTGTTGACCGTGCGCAGCCCGCTGCCCGACGCGATGCCCCGGAGCCCGGCCCCGTCGTCGTCGGCGGCGATGATCCCGAGGACCTGCAACCCGTGGTGGGTGTCCCACGGGGGCTCGTGGGCGATGGGCACGCCCGACGCTGACGCCCGGTCCAGGTCCGGGTGGCCGGTGTCGAAGCCGCTGTCGATCACCGCGACGGTGACGTTGGAGCCGGTCCCGCCCGTCCGGCCCCAGGCCCACTCGGCGTCCACCCCGCTGGGGTCGGGGTTCAGGTAGCCCTGGCGCTCCTCCTCGGCCGGGGCGGTCGCCGCCAGCGCGGGCTCGGGCTGGACCATCTCCACCACGTCGAGGTCGCGCAGCAAGGTCTGCAGCCGGGCGCCGGCAGCGGGGTCCTCGGTGGTGAGCAGGTACCAGGTCGTCAGGTCGGGCTGGGGTGTGCCCGAGATCCGCTCGGCCTCGGCCCGGTCGGCCGCGAGCGCAGCCGCCGGGCGCTGGAACAGCGGCCGGATCGCCAGGTCGGGGACGGTGGCCAGCGCCAGGTCGAGCGGGGACCCGTCGGCGCCGTCGTCGAAGCTGCGGCCGTCCCAGCCGATCGACGCCTCCTCGGCGAGCTTGACGTGCAGCCGGGTGGACACCCCGGCCACCGGTAGCGACGAGGAGTCGACGGCAGGCCCGGCGACCGCGGAGGCCTCCGGGTCACCGGCCGGGCCCACCACCCGGTCCCAGTCCGAGGTGGTCCCCCCGCCGGGAACCGGCACCGTGTCGCCCGGCGGCTCCTGGGCCCCGAGGGCCTGCGGCGGGACGGCCACCGAGAGCAGCGCGACCACGCCGATGGTGGCCAGCGGGCGACGCGCGCGGGCAATCGGGTGTGCTCGGCTCGCCCGTCGGCAGACCACGGATGCCAGCGTACGACAGTCGCCCGGTCGGGTGACGTCAGTGGCGGGGCGGCCCCGGTGGCCCCGGCGGCCCCGAGGGAGGCGGAGGGCCGAAACGGGCCCGCTCCGGCGGGTTGCGCAGCCGGGCCAGGGCCAGGATCAGGACCGCGCCGAAGATCGACCCGATGATGCCGCTGGCGGCGATGTCGAAGCCGTCGCCCGCCAGGACGTTGGCGACGGTCCCGCCCACCAAAGAACCGGCCAACCCCACCGCAATGGTGCCGAGACACCCGAGCGGACGGCCGGGGCGCACCACGATCCGGGCCACCACCCCGGCGATGAAGCCGACCGCGATCCACGCCAGCACCCCCAACGGCCCAAGCCTGTCACACCGGCGCCGGGGGGACCTCCCGGTCCCGGCTCCCGAGCAGCAGGTCGGTGAAGGTGCTGGTGTCGATGTTCGTGCCGCACACGACCACGCCGACCCGCCTGCCGGCCAGCCGGCCGGCAAGGGGCCCCCACAGCGCGGCCGTGGCCGCGGCGCCGGCGGGCTCCACCGCGAGCTTGGCCTCGTCGAACATCAGCTGCATCGCCGCGATCATCTGCTCGTCGCTGATGAGGACCAGCTCGTCGACGTTGTCCCGACAGAGCGAGAAGCTGTAGGGCAGCGCGTAGGGGGCGCCGAGGCTGTCGGCGACGGTGTGGACCCGATCGATGCCCTGGGGGCGGCCGGCGGCGAAGCTGCGGTGCATGGTGTCGGCACCCTCGGGCTCGACGCCGAAGATCTCGCAGCCGGGCTGCACCAGCTTGACCGCGGTGGCCACCCCGGCGCACAGCCCGCCTCCGCCGATGGGCACGATCAGCGCGTCGAGGTCGGGGGCCTGGGTGGCGATCTCGAAGCCGAGAGTGGCCGTGCCCAGGATGGTGCCGAACCCCTCGAAGGGGTGGATCATCGTCCGCCCCTCCTCACGCTCGATGCGGTGCGCCTCCTCGAAGGCCGCGTGGACGTCGGCGGCGATCTCCACCTCGGCGCCGTAGGCCCGGCTGCCCGCGACCCGGGCCTCGCTGGCGCCCTCGAACATGACCACCTTGGCCGTGGTGCCCAGGGCCCTGGCCGCGTAGGCGACGGCCATGGCGTGGTTGCCGGCGCTGACCGCGGTGACCCCCCGGGCTCGGGCGTCGCGGTCGAGGGACAACATGTTGACCAGCGCGCCCCGGGGCTTGAAGGTGCCCGCGTACTGGAACAGCTCCAGCTTCAGGACGACGTCGGTGTCCTCGCCCAGGTGTTCCCGGAGCCGGCGCCCCCGCCACGGCCAGACCGGCGTCTCCCGCACCAGGTCGCCGAGCGACGCCCGGGCCTCGCGGATCTGGTCCAGCGTCGGCGGCGGCGGCAGCTCGGCGTCGGGCACCGGGCGATGCTAACCGGCTGGGGCGGGCGCAGAACGACGAGCGAATGCCGGGGCAGCGTACGGGATCGGGTTCGCGGTGCCGCTGTCCATCCTCCTCTGCGCCCACCGCAGCGGTCGCAGCTCGGCCGACCCGGGGCCGGCCGACCCCGGCCTCGAGGCCATGTTGGGCCGGCGCCGGACCGCCCAGCAGGTGTCGGCCGGAGTCCTCGCTCTCGGCGCGATGCTGCTCCTCGGCGCCGCGACCTGACCCGCCAGCCATCGGCCGGGTGCCGAGCGCGGGCCGCGTGACTACGGTTGGCCCATGAGGCGCATGCACATCGGCCTGGCGGTGGCCGATCTCGACGAGTCCATCGAGTTCTACAGCCGCCTGTTCGGCCAGCCGCCCACCCTCCGGCGCGACGGCTACGCCAAGTGGATGCTCGACGACCCGTGCGTGAACTTCGCGATCAACACCACCGGCGACGACGAGCCGGGAGTGACCCACCTCGGGCTGCAGGTGGCTTCACGCGAGGAGCTCGACCGGGCGCGGGCCGAGTGGGACGAGCGCGGCTTCACCCGCGCCGACCAGGACGACCTGGTGTGCGGCTACCAGCTGCAGGACAAGTCCTGGGTGTTCGATCCCCAGCAGCTGCCGTGGGAGGTGTTCGTCACCCACGGGGTGACCGGCGACTACGGCACCAACGAGATACCGGGGGACACACCACGCCGAGACCACCGAAACGGGGGGTAGACCGATGGCTGACAGGACGGTGCTCATCACCGGGACGTCCACGGGGATCGGCGAGGCCTGCGCGGCCCGCCAGGCCCGCTCGGGCTGGCGGGTGTACGCGGGGGTCCGCAGGCCCGAGGACGGCGAGCGGCTGGCCTCGACCATCGACGGCGAGGTCATCCCGGTCATCCTGGACGTGACCAACCGGGAGCACATCGACAAGGTGCTGGCGCAGATCCAGGCCGACGCCGGCTCGCTGAACGGGCTGGTGAACAACGCCGGGATCGGGGTCGGGGGGCCGGTCGAGCTGGTCCCCGACGAGGACTGGCGGCGCCAGTTCGACGTGAACTTCTTCGCGCTGGTGACCCTCACCCGCGAGGCCATGCCCCTGGTCGACAAGGCCGGCGGCCGCTTCGTGCACATCGGCTCGGTCGCCGGGCGGATCACCGCCGCGGGTCTGGGACCCTACGGCGCCAGCAAGCACGCGGTCGAGGGCTTCAACTGGGCGCTTCGCGGCGAGCTGGCTCGCAACACGAACATGACGTCGTCGGTGATCGAGCCGGGCGAGATCAAGACCGCGATCTGGGACAAGGCCGAGGGTGAGGTGGCAGAGGCCGAACGGCGCATCCGTGCCGCTGGGCGCGAGGATCGGTACGGGTTCATCATCGACGGCAACCGGGGGTTCATCGAGGAGGGCCGCGAGAAGGGCATCGACCCCGACAAGGTCGCGGCCGCGGTCGAGCACGCGCTCACCGCGCGCCGACCCAAGGCCCGCTACCTGGTGGGCCCCGACGCCAAGGCTGTCGGGGTGTTCGCCCGGCTGCCCGACCGGCTGCGCGAGCGCCTCCTCGACCTGAACAGCAGGCGCCTCGAGCGCGCCGGCCGGAAGCTCGGCTGAGTCCCGAACCGCCCTCGCTCGCTCACGACCCGAGGGTGACCGCCGATAGGGGGGCGTGCGCACCGCCCTCCTCGCTGCCTGCCTGCTGGTCGCCACCGGGTGCGAGCCCTGGGACACGCTGAACGTGCCCGAAGAGGTGATCGCCGCCCGTGACGCCTGCATGAAGCACGAGTTCCGGCTGGCCCGCAACGGGACCATCGCCCCGGACCTGAACCGTTGCACGGAGATCTGCGCCGACTCCTACGACGACGCCACCTGCCAGGCCGAGCTCCGCCGCTGGCTCCCCTAGCTACTTCCTCCTGAAGAAGTCGGTTCATCGCCGATTGCGAGCGTGAGCGAGCCATCGGTGAGGAACCCCGCTGGTCGCTGCGCAGCAGCCTGACCTGCGGGAACGCGTTGAGTCCCGGCGGAGCCGGGCCGATGCGACCGTGTCAGCTACCGCGGGCCATGCCACAACCAGGCCTTTTTCAGGTCGATGTAGCTAGGAGCCCTTGCTGTCCGGGGCCGTCGACGGGTCCTGCGCCGTCAGCCCCCCTGCAGGCGGGCCCGGGCCTGGTCCGTGAGATCGACCTGGGTGAGGTCGATCTGGATGCCCGGGATCAGCGGCCGGTCCGGCCCCTTGGCGTCGGGGTGCAGGAAGTCGTAGCCGTAGATGCGCTGGATGCCCGGGGCCCCGATGAGGGCCAGGGTGGCCAGCATGCCCGACATGACCGCACCCTCGAAGCTGCCGATGTTGAAGCCGGTGTAGATGGCGTCGCTCGACAGCGCGCAGTTGGCGTAGCCCGACTCCCACGCCTTCAGCCGGTACTGCAGGGTGCCCGGGACCGACACCGTGTAGCGCTCGTTGGGGTCGATGTTGGCCCGGAAGTACTGCTGCTGCACCCGGGCCTCGCCGGTGCCGGCGGTGGCCTCGTCGTAGGCGTGCAGCACCGCGAAGTCGAGGGAGTTGGCGTCGATGCCGCCCGCCGCGGCGCCGGGCAGCAGCCCGCCGAGCTGGCGCAGGTACTGCGCGGCCATGTCCCCCACCCGCTGGTGCTGCTGGGCCGGGAAGGCATGGTCGGAGAACTCCGGCACCGTCGCCGGATCCTGGAGCACCCCGCAGAAGTAGATGAGCCCCTGGGGCCGGTTGTCGGCCGGCCAGGTCTCGTACGGGAGTACGTCGCTGAAGTCGCCGAACGCGCTGATGGGGTTGGTGTAGGTGGGGCCCAGCCACCGGTTGGTCTTCTCCAGCTTGCGCCAGCCCAGATCGTCGAGGGGCCTGCTGAGCCAGATCTGCAACGCCTGGGTGGCCGTGGTCCGGACCTCCTCCAGCATCTTCCTCCAGCCCGGCTTGGCGTTCGCCGCGGTCGCGCACACGTAACGCTGGGCCTTCGGGGGCAGCGCGACCACCACGTAGTCGTCGGGGCCGAGCTGAATGGTCTCGGGCGTCCCCTTCCAGTCGGCCCACCACGACTCGAGGTTCACGCCCTGGAGGGAGTGACCCTGCTCCAGCTGGTCGTAGTTCGGCGCCGACGGCCAGACCAGCTGCCCGTCGGGCAGGGTCCGGAGCGGGTCGTAGGGCTCGCCTCCGATGGTGGAGGCCTGCACCTCCAGCTCGATCGACTCGATGCGGCTGCCGTCGGCCGAGGGCACCAGGTCGAGCACCTTGTGGAAGAACTCGAACCTGACGCCCCGCTGCTTCAGGACCTGGTAGAGGGGCAGGATGATGGTCTCCCCGGTGCTGACCTTGAAGAAGTACGCGGCGTCGCCCGGGGCCAGGATCTGGCGCAGGATGAACGTGAGGTAGGCCGAGGCCGCCATCTGGGGCATGGTCGTGCTGTCGCCGTCGGGGTACTGCATGCAGGTGTTCGGGATCGCCTGCAGCAGCGACGACGACATCAGCAGATCCGACGCGCCGTGCGAGCGGAGCCAGGTGCGGTAGTCGACGTGGTCGATCGAGTCGATGCCCTTCGTCAGCAGGTCATCGGCGATCAAACCGCGCATGGCGGTGGCCAGCAGGTCGAGCTGGACGTAGATCCAGCGGAGCTCGTCGTCCCCGGTGGCCAGGCGGGCGATGCCCTTCTCGAGGAAATCGAGGACGTCCTCGACCGCCTTCAGGACCTCCTGCAGCGACGCCGCGTCGAGCTCGGCGCCGGACCCCTCGACGTCCTTCATGATCTTGGCGATGATCCGCTTCTCCGACGGGGTGAGGAGCCGGGTGACGAAGCCGACGACCTTGCCGATGACCTTCGCCACCCATGACCGCTCGGGGCCTGCACCCGACTCGTCGCCTCCCGGGTAGGGCAGCTCCTGGCCCGACAGGATCCCCTCGATGGTGGCCAGCATGCTCTGGGCCAGCGCCTCTGGGCCGGCGATGGGACCGTGCTCCCACGGGTTCTCGCCGTTGTGGGGCAGACCGCCGTCGAAGCCGTGCCACCGGCCCCGGTAGAAGTCGGTCACCAGCTGGAAGTCCGACGGGAGGAACTCGGTCTCCATGGTCCGGCCGTCGTCGAGCTCGGCCAGGGCCTCGGCCATCATGTGCAGGCTGTTCGAGTACATGTTCCCGAACAGGTGGATGCCGTGCTCTTCGATGCGGTTCGCCTTGTCGGCGGGCCTGCCGGTGGCGCCCTTGCCCCCGAGACGCCAGCCGAGCTGGTGCACCACCACGTCGTACTCGTTGCGCCAGCTCGGGTTCACCGCAGGCGACGTGAGGTGGAATGCCGTCGACAACCCGCTGGGGCCGCCGCCGAGGACATGAATGGTGCGCTTCGTCGACGCCATCGTCGCTCCCCTCCCAGCGGGGCACCTCGTGTCCCGACCCCGTCCGCCCATGGTGTCACGTCTGGTCGCCACGGGACAGAGGAACGGCCCCTCGGAGGGCATCGCCCGCCGGCACCGCAATCGCGCGAAGATGCCCGAGTGGCGCAGCGGGAGCCGGCGAGCGCATTCCTGTTCACCGACATCGAGGGATCCACGGTGCTGTGGGAGCGGGACCCGGCCCTGATGTCGGCGAGCCTGGCGGTGCACGACGGCCTCCTCGCTGCTGCGGTCGACGACAACGGTGGCGAGACGTTCTCGAGCATGGGCGACGGGATCGCCGCCGCGTTCGCCACCTGTGACGACGCCGTGGGCGCCGCGATCGACGCCCAGCGGGCCTTCGCCGACCACGCCTGGTCCGAGGGCTGCGAGCTCCGGGTTCGCATCGGCATCCACGCCGGTCCCGCGGAGCGCCGCAACGACGACTACTTCGGCCGGACCCTCAACTGGACGGCGCGGATCATGAGCGCCGGCCACGGCGGCCAGATCCTGATCTCCCGGACCGCCCGCGATCTGGTGTCGGACCATCGCCACGGGGTGGTGTTCCGCCCCGAGGGCGAGCACCGGCTGAAGGGGATATCCCAGCCCGTCGAGCTGCTGTCGATCGCCGTCGACGGCCTGCCCAGCCACTTCGCCCCGCTGCGGTCCCTCGACGAGACGCCGAACACCATCCCGGTGGCGCTCAACGAGATCGTCGGCCGCGACGCCGAGCTCCATCAGCTCCTCGGCCTGCTCGTGGACCGACGGCTGGTCACCCTGGTCGGGCCCGGCGGCGCCGGCAAGACCCGGCTCGCCGTCGAGGCGGCATCGTCGGCGCTGGGCCGGCACCCCGGCGGTGTCCACGTGATCGAGCTGGCCGACCTCGCCGAGTCCGACGCCGTTCTCGGGGCCATCGCCGAGACGGTGCTCGGCGTGGACGCCCTCGCCGGTGCCGGCTCGGAGCTGGAGCGCCTCCTCGCGGCGACCAGCCAGCCGACCCTCGTCGTGCTGGACAACTGCGAGCACCTGATCGCCGAGGTGGCCCAGGCCACGGGGCAGCTCCTGGCCGGGTCGCCCCACTTCCGGGTGATGGCCACGTCCCGGGAACCGCTCTCGGTCGCCGGCGAGCAGGTCATGCCCGTGGCCCCACTGGGGACCGACGCCGACCACGCCGCCGAGTCGCCCGCGGTGCAGCTGTTCCTGCAGCGGGCCCGGGCCGCGGCGCCTGCGACCGGTCCCCTCGACCTCGACAAGGTCGCCGAGATCTGCCGCCGACTCGACGGCCTCCCCCTCGCCATCGAGCTGGCCGCGGCCCGGCTGAGCCTGCTGTCGCTCGACGAGCTCGACCAGCACCTCCTGGACGTGCTCCGGCCCACCCGGCGCCGCTCGGCCGATCGCGGCCGTCACACCACCATGGACACCGCGATCGAGTGGAGCTACGCCCTCCTCGACGACGACGAGCGGCTGGTGCTGAACCGGGCGTCGGTGTTCGTGGGCACCTTCGACCTGCAGGCGGCCAGCACGGTGTGCGGCGGTGAGGAATACACCCCGCCCGACGTGCTCGACATCCTCGGCTGCCTGGCGGATCGCTCGTTCGTCACCCCGGTGTTCGTCGAGAGCGGCAACCGGTACCGCCTGCTCGAGCTGATCCGGGTCTTCGCCGCCGACCGCCTGGACGCCGAGGAGACCCAGCGGGCCCGGGACCGCCACCAGAACCACTACATCCGCACCACGGCGGTGCTCGGCGAGGCCCTCGACGCCAAACCGGAACCGAGCGTCATCGCCGCGCTGGAGCTCGACGACCCGAACTTCGTGGCCGCGCTTCACCACCGCGAGTCGCCGGGCCAGCTCAAGACGGCCAGGAAGCTGGCGATGCAGCTCCACACCTACTGGGAGGAGACCGGCCGGCTCGACGAGGGCCTCGGCCACGCCCGCGCCCTGCTCGACCCGCCCGAGGAGGCCAGCCGCCTGTGGCGGGCGGTCCTGGGCCTGGTGGTGTCCTACGAGGCCATGACCGGCCGGCTGCTCGAGGAGCCGGCCCACGAGATGACGCTGGCCGAGCTGATCACCGGCCAGCCGGACATCGCCGCCATGAACGCCTACATGGCGTTGGGGTTCACGAACCTGGCGAGGGGTGACATGGCCGAGGCCGGCGAGCTGTTCGAGATCGCCGCCGAGGTGGTCGGGCCCTTCGACCGGAACACCCAGCGGCAGGCGCTCATGGTCGCAGGATCCTGTGCCTGCTACGACGACCGGCCCGGCGACGGGCTCGACTGTTATCGCCGCGCCGCCGAGGTCCCACCGCCGGCCCAGGGTTGGTTCGACGCCTACCACGACGTGTTCCACCGCTCGGCGCTCGTCCAGCAGGACCCGGGCTCGGCCGACGAGCACGTGGCCTCGGTGGCCGCGTCCCTCGACCACCTGGTCGGCCTCGGGCTGGGCTTCCGGGTCACGGTCGCGGTGCACCAGGCGCTGCTCGCGCTCGAGCGGGCCGAGCGCTTCGACGAGTTCGAGCGCTGGTGGCCCGTGGCCCTGGCGCAGGCCAAGGAGAACGGCCACCGGTGGGCCACCGGGCTGGCGATCGAGCTGTCCGCCCGCTCCGCGGCCCGGCGCGGCAACCACGCGCTCGCAGCCACGAGGTGGGGGGTGTCGTCCGCCTGGTTCGAGCGTGCCGGCTACCGGCTCCCCCCCGCCCACCAGCCCGAGAGCGACCGGCTCCGCGTCGCGGTCCGCGAGCAACTGGGCGACGAGGCCTTCGACGCCGCCTGGCGGGCTGGGGCGGCAACCGACCTCGGCGCCTACCTCAGCGGGGACCGTCTCCTGCTCGAGGCGACCCCCGGGACCACCTGATCGCCGAACTGGTACAGGAGGGCCCCGACCACGGCGCAGACGATGACGTAGGTTGCCGCCAGGGCACCGAGGTCGGGCTCGCGGGCCACACCGAGCTCGGCGATGACGATCGAGAACTCCCCCCGAGCGACCAGGGCGGCGCCGGTCCGGACCCGGCCGGGACCGCCGAGCCCCACCCAACCGCCGGCGAACCAGCCCGTGCTCAGTTTGGTGACGATCGTGATGGCGCCCAGCGCCGCGGCGACCAGGGCCACGTCGGGGATCAGGCCCGGATCCACTTGGAGCCCGAAGAACACGAAGAAGACCGCCGCGAACAGGTTGCGCAGCGGCAACAGCAGCCCTCGGGCGTGCGAGACCAGCTCGCCCGACAATGCCACCCCCACCACGAAGGCCCCGACCGCGGCCGACAGGTTCAGCCGCTCGGCCAGGCCGGCCACCAGCAGGGTGGCCCCGAGCAGCGTGAGCAGCAGGGCCTCGCTGGAGCTGCTGAGAGCCAGGGAGCTGAGGCGGTCGCCGAAGTAGTAGGCGACGACGAGGATCAGCACCACTGCCACCGACGAGATGACGACCGCGACGACGGTGCTCAGGGCGCTGCCCCCGAACAGCACCCCCGAGACGATCGGCAGGTAGAGGACCATGGCCAGGTCCTCGATCACCAGCACGCTCAGGATCACCGGGGTCTCGTGGTTACCGATGCGGTCCAGGTCGGCGATGAGCTTGGCCACGATGCCAGACGATGAGATGTACGTCACCCCGCCCAGCAGGATGGCCACGATGGGGTCGAACCCCAGCAGCAGGCCCGCCACCAGTCCCGGTGGGAAGTTGAGCAACAGGTCGGCGACGCCGGCGCCGGTGGAGCGTCTGACGTTGGTCACCAGCTCCTGTGCCGAGAACTCGAGGCCGAGCATCAGCAGCATCAGGATCACACCGATCTCGGCGCCGACCTCGATGAACTCGGTGGCCGCCCCCAGCTCGACCAGACCGCCCTTGCCGAAGGCCAGCCCGGTGACCAGGTAGAACGGCAGCGCCGGGATGCCGACGCGCCTGGCCAGCCGGGCCAGAACGGCCAGACCCAGGACCACGGCGCCGAACTCGATCAGGAGGGTGTCGACGGCGGTTTCCACGGGCGACGGGCGCAGTCGATCAGCTTGGTGCGAGGAGCGCGGTGGCCCGCTCGACGGCGCCCGCCACCCCGACCAGGACCGCGGTGTCTCCCGGCGTGAGCCGGGTCGAGCCTCCGGGCACCGGGACCGAGCCGCCCTCGGCGACCAGCGCCACCACCCCGGCGCCGGTGCGGGCACGCAGCGCCGCCTCGGCGAGCGTGTGGCCGGCGACGGGCGAGCTCGGCTCGATCCGGACCCAGGAGATCACCAGGTCCTCGACCTGGTGGATGGTGTCGTGCATGCGCTCGAGGAGGCGGCTCCCGCCGAGCAGCTCCCCCAGGGTGTGGGCCTCGTCCTCGGTCAGCTCCAGGCTCTCGCACACGCTGTCGGGATCCTCGGTGTCGTACACGACGAGGTCGCGCCGACCCGTCTGGTGCACCACCACGCCCACCTGGCGGCCGTCGGTGGTGGCGATCTCGTAGCGAACCCCGACACCGGGGAGCGATGTCTCCGACACCTCGCCCATGCCGACCTCCTCTCCGCGTCGCTCCAGGACATCAGGATCCCGCACCAGCGCCCGTGCCGCCACTTGGGTACGGTGACCAGGGAGCAGGGAGGGAGGACCGATGCCGGCGTCCCGATGGAAGTCGATGGGGCCGCTCGATCCGGACGAGGAGTACCTGGTCCTGGCGTCGAGTATCCCGACCAGGCACCTCTCGTCGACGTGGCGGATGTTCCGGGGGGCCCGGCTGGTCCGACGGCAGCTGGCGGAGACCGACGGCGTGGTCGGGTTCTCGCTGCTGGCCCGCCCGCTGCGCAAGCAGTACGCGACGTTGTCGGTGTGGACCGGCGAGGGCGCGCTGGCGGCGTTCACCACCCGGAGCCCTCACGCCGAGCTGATGGCCGATCTCGCCGGCGAGATGGCCACCACCCGCTTCGAGCGCTGGACCGTCGACGGGTCCGCCGGGCCGCCCAGCTGGGCCGAGGCCCTCCACCGACTGGGCTGAAGCCTCCACGCGGCCAGCTGCTGATTCACGGCCACCACCCCGACACCCACGATGGCACCACCTCGACCACCCCGCCGGCGGCCCGGTGCGCGAGGTCGCCTGAGCTCCTACTGGATGCAGAACTCGTTGCCCTCGGGGTCGAGCATGGTGATCCAGTGCCCCTCGGGCTGGTCGTGCTCGGCCACCACCTGGGCCCCCAGGGCCACCAGCTCGTCGGCGCGGGCGTGCAGGCGGTCGGCACCCACGTGCACGTCGAGATGCACCCGGTTCTTGGCGGTTTTCGCTTCGGGGACCTTGGCGAAGAAGAGCCGGGGACCGACACCGTCCGGGTCGACGATCGCGTAGGCCCGGTCGGGGTCGCTGCGGTCGATCCCGAACGCGTCCAGCGCTTCCTCCCACGTGTCGAACCCCTCGGGGGGCGGCTGCTCGACGTAGCCGAGCACCTCGCACCAGAACTGGCCGAGGGCCCTCGGGTCGGCGGCATCGATCGTGACCTGGAAGCCGTTCGCCACGGCGCGATGATACGGCACGAGCGCATCCGCCACCGGCTCGTGGCAGCTGGGGCCTTCTTCCGGGACCCCGACCGGACGGAGTGCGAGGTGATGGCGGCCAATCCCGATGCGACCCCGACAACCTCCGATTCGGGACCCCGTCGGCCCGCTACGCCCCCGACGGCTGACCCGCGGGCTCAGCCGGGCCTGTACGCGACGAACGCGTAGCCGTACACCTCGTAGGCCCGGGCGTTCGCCTCCCCCCCGGCCCCGCCGAACACGTCGACGGGCGGGCCCACCTCGATGTCCACGAACCCGGCCCTGCGCATCATCTCGGTCCAGCCTGCACACGGCAGGCCTCCCGCGATTCAAGCGGTCCAGAGATCGATGTCCCGCAGCGCTTCGGCAGGAACCTCCCGACCGTTGGCGATGTCGGCCAGCTGCAGCCGACCGCCGGGCCGGAGCACCCGGAGGACCTCGGCGAACGCGGCCCGCTTGTCCGGGCACAGGTTGAACACCCCGTTGGAGATCACCACGTCCGCCCAGCGGTCGGGGACCGGCAGTTCCTCGGCGAGACCCTCCCGGAACTCGACCTGGGCCAGGCCGAGGCGCCGGGCGTTGTCCCGGGACTTGTCGAGCATCTCCTGGGTCATGTCCACGCCCACGACCCGTCCCGAGGCGCCGACGAGGCCGGCGGCGATGAAGCTGTCGAAGCCTGCGCCGGATCCGACATCGACCACCCGGTCGCCCTCGCCGATCCGGGCGACGGAGAAGGGGTTGGCGATCCCCGCGAAGGACTCGACCGCGTGGTCCGGGAGGCGGCCGACCGCCTCGGTCTCGTACCCCAAGCGGGCCGCGAGCGTTCTACCGGTGTGGAAGTGATGGTTGCCGCCCGGGTCGACGGCCACCTCCTTGTACTTCTGGCGGACCTCGGCTCGCAGCAGCTCGGTGTCGACGAGCACATCGCCAGCGGCGTCATCACCCATCGCAGCCCCCTGTCTCGGCGTCAACGGACCCCCCCAACGATCGCGCGATCGGCAGGCCCCGCCAAGAGCGGGTCAGCGGCCGTAGTCGAGCTCCTCGGTGGCTCCGGCGCCGAGCGCCACCGCCTGGGCGACGGTGATCTCCTCGTGGAGCCGCAGCGCCGCGGGGCCGAAATCGCCGACGGGCATCGGGATGGCCAGCAGCTGCCGCGACCGGTTCACCCCCCGGACCTGCATGGCGTAGTCGACCGGGCCCACCCGCTGGGCGACCGCGGGCGAGACGTAGCGAATGGCGAGGGCGATCCGGCGCCGGTCCGTGGTGTTGGGGCCCGAGCTGTGGAACGTCAGGCCGTGGTGCAGCGACACCTCCCCTGCGGCCAGCTCGACCGGCACCACGTCGACCGGGTCGTAGGTCACCTCGACCTCCTGGCCGCGTGACAGCTGGTTGTGCGCGCCGAAGGTGTCCCGGTGCCCCACCTGGCCGAGAAGGTGACTGCCCCGGACGAAGCGCATGGCTCCGTTGGCGATGCTGGTCTCGCTCAGCGCGATCCAGGCGGTCACCAGCGCATCCGCCCCGTCGAGTCCCCAGTAGGTCAGGTCCTGGTGCATGGTCACGACCTTGGGGCTGTGGGGCTCCTTCACGACCAGCTCGGCGGCCCACACCATGATGTCGGGCCCGAGGATGGCCTCCACCTGGTCCAGGACTGTGTCCTCGTGGGCGATCCGGGCCGCGGCCGCGCAGACCACGTGGAAGTTCGCGCGGGCATAGTCGCCGAAGGGACGCGGCAGCCGGCCGGGCGCGCCCCATTCGGCCTCGACGGCCTCCAGCTCGTGGCGCCACGCATTGGCCTGCTCCGGGCTGCACGCGCGCAGGGGGAAGAGGAAGCCGTCCCGCCAGTAGCGCTCGGTGTCGACGAACGGCGCGGTCTCCACGGATGTCACAGGCCCCGCCCCTGGGGGTCGTCCGTGAACCTCGACGGGCGGGCGAACACCTCCTCGACCAGCGGCAGGAAGTCCTCGAGCGGGAGGTCGTCGTAGCCGGGGTCGAAGCAGTTCTGGTCGTAGTTGGCGCAGAAGTCGGCGCAGCGGTCGAAGTGGGGCGAGCTGCGGTACCGGTCCCGGGCGTCGCGGTCCCCGCCCAGGTGGTGGAAGTAGTAGTAGCCCTGGAACAGGCCGTGGTGGCGGATCACCCAGGCGATCTCGTCGTCGACGTAGGGCGCCAGGATCGCCGCGGCTACCTCGCTGTGGTTCTGGGGCGCGAGCACGTCGCCGATGTCGTGGAAGAGCGCGGCGACGACCATGTCGGTGGGCTCGCCGTTGCGCAGGGCCCGGGTGGCGGACTGGCGGCAGTGGCGCGCCCGGTCGATCTGATAGCCGAGGGTCGGCCCCTCGAGGAGCCTGAAGGTCCCGAGGAGATGCTCGACCAGGTGGCCCGAGGTGTGCCGGTGGAACAGCTCCTCGAGGTACCGGTAGTCCTCCTCGGTGCCGTCCTCCATGCGGGTCCAGGTCACCATGGCGTCACGCATCCCTCCATTCAACTACCCGGAGACCGGGCACGCGAGGCGGCGCAGGCAGCCCGGGCCCTCCGGACCTAGGCTCCTCGCATCGAGTACCAGCTGCGCGACTACCTCATCGAGCCCGGCCGTGCCGAGGAGTTCGCGCACGAGTGGCTCACCCGGGTGAAGCCGCTGCGCGAGGCGGCCGGCTTCGAGATCGCCGGCGCCTGGACCATTCCTGCCGAGGACCGCTTCCTCTGGGTGCTGGGGTGGGCGGGTCCGGGATCGCTGGCCGAGGCCGATGCCCACTACTACCAGTCGCCGTCCCGATCGAGCCTCGACCCCGACCCGGCCCGGCTCATCGTGACCACGACCGAGCATGACGGCGTCCTGAGAATCTTCTAGCCGCGCGGCCGACGATGCCCGCCCGGTTGCCGTTGCGCCGGATGACGGTCGAGCGGTGTCGGGCTCAGGCTGGCGCGAGCTCGTGCTGGAGCCGCTTGCGGAACACGCCCGCGTAGACCACCGCGAAGCCCAGCAGCGGCGGCACGAACACGAACCACCAGAAGCCGGCGGCCAGCCAGACCATCCCGATCACGACCAGCGCGTACGAGATGGGCACATCCAGCCGGCCGGTGCGGAGCCCCTGCAAGCCCGCGAGGACCGCCACCCCGGCGACCACGCTGATGGCCCCGAACACCCGGATGTCCGCGGTCCCGTCCTCCCCGCCGGTCACGACCATCGCGATCCCGGTCACGACCAGGAACGCGGCACCGAGCAGCGCCAGCCCGGTCACCCAGTGATCCCTCAAGGTCTCCATCGTCCTCCCCCCGATTCGGTGCGAACATTTCACGATTTCACGAGAGCCGCGGACGCGCAAAACGACCGGCGAGGCTGGCCTCGCATGGGCGCGGTAGGTTCTGGCCCGTGGGGCTCGAGTGGGAGCAGGCGGTCGTCGATGCCGCGGAGCCTGCGGCGCTCGCTCGCTGGTGGGCGACCGCGCTCGGGTGGGTCGTGGTGAGCGACCAGGCGACCGAGGTCGAGATCCGGCCGGCCCCGGATCGGCTCCCGGGGATGCTCTTCGTCCCCGTACCCGACGCCAAGCAGGGCAAGAACCGGCTGCACCTCGACTTCCGCCCCGACGATCACAATGCCGAGGTCGAGCGGCTGCTCGCGCTGGGCGCCCGCCGGGTGGACATCGGGCAGGGCGACCAGACCTGGACCGTCCTCGCGGATCCGGAGGGCAACGAGTTCTGCGTTCTCGGCTCCCGGCGCCCGGGGGCCTGAGCGGGCAGCTCGCATCGACCGGCGGGGCGTTGGTACCGTCCTGCGCAGCGATGCGGCGGAGGTGGCACGTGCGAACGTCGAGTGGGCGCAGCGGGTTGGCGGGAGTTGTGGCTCTCGCCAGTGGCCTCGGGCTGCTGCTGGTCTCGTGGGCCAGCGCTGGTGCCCAGGATGACCGGCGGTGTTTCGGCGAGGAGCCGACGATCGTGGCCGAGCCCGGGGAGGTCACCCGGGGTACCGCCGGACCGGACGTGATCGTGGGCACGCGTGGGCCGAACGTGATCCGTGGGCGCGGAGGTGCCGACAAGATCTGCGCGCTCGGGGGCGATGACGTGGTCTTCGGGGGTCCCGGCGACGACCGGATCAAACTCGGCGGCGGCGACGACCGAGCCGAGGGCGGCACCGGAGCCGACCTCATCCGCGGCAACTCGGGTCGCGACCACATACGCGGCAATGCCGGCGCCGACGTCCTCGACGGAGGGAAGCGCGGCGACTTCGTCAGCGGCGGCCGGAACGGCGACACCATCCTGGGCAGGTCCGGCCGCGACACCCTCGAGGGCAACTCCGGTCCCGACCTGATCGACGGCGGCTCCAACATCGATCGCTGCCGGGGCGGCAAGGGGCGCGACGAGTTGCGAAGCTGCAACGAGCCGTTCCCCGTGCAGCCAGGCATCCTCCTCGTCGGCTCCGACATCATGCCGGGCCGCTACGTCGCAGATGCTGCTCGCGGGTGCTACTGGGCCCGGCTCGCCGGGCTCGGCGGTGAGCTCGACGACATCATCGCCAACGAGTTCCAGTTCTTCGCAGGTCCCACCATCGTCGACGTCGACGACGACGATGTGGCCTTCGAGTTCGATGGCGAGTGCGGGGTGTTCCGGCCGTACGAGGCCCCCGACCGACCGAAGTCCAGGATCGACCCCGGCGCCTGGGTCGTCGGGTCCGACATCCGACCGGGCACCTACCGCGCGCAAGCGGACGACGGCTGCTACTGGGAGCGCCGGCGGTCGTTCTCGGGCGAGCTCTCGGCCATCATCGCGAACGACTTCGTGCCCGATGGGGGCCCGGTTCTGGTGACGATCTCTCCGAGCGACCAGGGCTTCTACGCCGACGACGACTGCGGCCGCTGGAGCCGCATCTGACGGACGGCGAGGTCGACCTCGGGGCGCGGGTCCGAGCCGCCCCGGCGCCCATGGCATGACCTACGCCTCTACCGCGCCGGCTGCGACCGGGGCGACGCTCCGCGAAGCAAGCCCCGATGAGATCGGAGGAGGTTGTCATGAGCGATATCGAGCGAGCGCCCGAGCGAGCCCCACGCCGGTTCGATCCGTTCGCTGATCTCGAACGGCTCCGGGAGCAGATGTGGGATCGGTCCCGCACGTGGCCGGCGTCGTGGTTCGAGACCCTCGGTGGCGAGTTCGTGCCCGCGGCCGACATCGAGGAGGCCGACGATGCCTGGATCGTCGACGTCGAGCTCCCCGGCGTGGACAAGAAGGACGTCGAGGTCGAGGTGCACGGCCACACCGTCGTGATCAAGGGCGAGCGCAAGGAGAAGGAGCGCAAGGGCGTGCTCCGCCAGAAGACTCGGGTGGCCGGGTCCTTCCGCTACGAGGTCACCCTGCCCGGCGAGTTCGACGAGGAGGCGGTGGAGGCCACGCTCGACAACGGCGAGCTGAGCGTACGGCTGCCGAAGACCGAGGCCGATCAGCCGCGCAAGATCGCCATCGGCTGACCGCCGCGACAACTGCCCGGACCCGGGGGGCGAGGACCCACGGTGTACCGTGCCCCGGGTGCCAGGGCGGCTGAGCTCGGTCCGGAACCGTCTCCGGGGCGTCGTCGACCCGTTGCGCACGCCCCGGCGGGCCGTCTACGTGACCGGTAGCGCCCGGAGCGGGACCACCTGGATCGCCGAGCTGCTGCGCGACGCCCAACGGGCCCGCCTGGTGTTCGAGCCGGTGCACCACAACTCGTCCCTTCCCGGCTCGCCACACTTCCGGGAGGCGGGGACCGCCGACCCGGAGCTGCGGCGGCTGCTGCGGCGGGCCCTGGCGGGCGCGCTCGACGACGACTGGGTCAACCTGGTCCAGCCCGATGGGGTGTTCTTCCGCAGGGTGGTGAAGGACATCAGGGCCGGGGGTCCTGCCCCTCGTCCGGGATGTGGCCCCGGAGGTCCCGGCGGTGTACCTCCTGCGCCATCCCATCGAGGTCGCGGTCTCGCGGGCCGAGCTCGACGAGCGCGAAGGGGACTGGTGGGACACCGGCGGGGCCCTCGCCGAGCTCCAGGTCCACGCTGCCGGCGATGGTGGCAATCTGGGGAGGCTTGCGAGCCTGGCGCTCGAGGCATGCTCTGCCGAGTCGTCGCCGATGGCCCCACACGTGGCGATCTGGTGCGTCGAGAACGCGCTCGCCCTGGGCCTGTTCCCGATCGCCAACGGGGTGGCGCTGCGATACGAGGATGTCCTCGTCGACGCCGATTCGGCGCTCGGTTCGATCGAGTCGCTGTGCCACGTGCGCCTGGCGCGGGGCCAGAGTCTGGCTCGACCGTCGTCCACGTCGTTCCGGGGCTCGGGTCACATCGGCCAGCTCGGTCGATGGCGAGCCGTGGTGCCCGACGACGACGCCGAGCGGCTGCTGGCGATGACCAGCCGGTTCGGGCTCGACCACCTCTACGGGCTGGACCCGACCGTGGCCCTCCCCCCGCTCGACGGCCCTCTGTGGCGGTGACGATGGACAGGATCGAGATCCGGCGGTACCGCCCCGGCGACGAGCACGCCTTGGCCGACGTGTTCTTCAGGTCGGTCCGTGGAGTGGGGCCGGCCGACTACACCGCAGCACAGGTCGAGGCCTGGGCCCCTGCCCGGCCCGACCCTGCGGGGTACGTTGATCGGGCGACCGATGGCCGGGCCCTGCTCGTGGCGGTGACCGCCGAGGACCGCATCGTCGGCTACGCCGACCTCCAGGACTCTGGCCACGTCGATCACCTGTACTGCCTGCCCGACCACGTGGGCCAGGGCATCGGGGCCCTGCTCTACGCCGCCATCGAGGACGAGGCCCGATCCCGGGGCATCGATCGGTTGTTCGTGGAAGCAAGCGAGGCCGCCCGCCGGCTCTTCGAGCGCCGGGGGTTCCGGCTCGTCGAGCGCCGGCGGGTCGTCCGTCACGGCGTCGAGCTGCACCAGTACCGGATGGAGAAGCAGCTCCGCGCCACCTGACCCAGCGCAGGCAACGCGGACCCGTCGTCCCTGGTTCGGGAACGATCAGCTCACTCGGGGCTGCGGAACTCGCTGGGGTCTCCCGGGCTGGCGGACGCGGGCGACCGGTCGCCGGCCACGTCGGTGAGCTTGTCGTAGAAGGCGGGCCAGAAGCGATCGCGAGCCGCCCAGATGCCGCCGACGCCGAACTTGATGACCAGGATCAGCGCCAGAGAGCCGACCAGGGCGGTGAACAGGGTGTCCACCACGTCCTGGGCCACCTCGATCTGGTCCAGGGCTGCGAACAGGCCGATGACCCAGATGGCGCCGGCAGCGACGTTCGTCGCCAGGTTGCCCCAGCTCTGGCCCTCGGTGATGCCGCCGACCAGCTCCCGGACGAACCGAGCGATGGCCCCCGTGAGGAAGATGATGACGATGGCGACGAAGATCTTCGGGATGAAGTCGATGATGTCGTCCAGGACGTCGTTGATCGCGGTGATGTCGAGCACGTCGATCGCCAGCTGCAGCACGATCAGCATGAGCCCGATGTAGATCACCCTCGCCAGCAGGAGGGCCGAGTCCGCGAACCCGGCCCGCTCGAGCGGCCCACCCAGGCCGCTGCGATCGACCAGCTCGTCGACCCCGAGCTTCGTGAGCCCAGTGTGGATCAACCGTTTGATGACCCGGGCCACGAACCAGCCGATGAGGAAGATCGCGATGGCCGCGACCAGCTTCGGGATGAAGGTTGCCAGGTCATCGAACATGTCCTGGAAGCTCTGAGAGAACGAAATATCTGCCAGCATTGGCGATCCTCCGGTTGTCGAGTCCACCGGGAGGTGGACGCTCGCGTCACCGATTTTGTCGCGGACCGAGCAACTCGAAGGGGATGGTGCGGGCGAGAACAGCTGGTCGGGGCCGGGCGCTAGGGTCCGGCCGGTGACCGCTCTACCCCCGAACCACCACGCTCATCACCGGCAGTTCGGCGGCGTCTTCGGGTATCTCGCAGGGCTCACCATGATCCTCGGGCGCAGCCGCGACGCCCGACTCGTCACCGAGATCGCCGACCTCCACTCGACCGACCATGTCCTCGACATCGGCTGTGGTCCCGGCACTGCAGTCCGGCTCACCGCCCGCCGCGGGATCCGCACCACCGGCGTGGACCCGGCCGAACCGATGCTCCGGCTCGCCCGCCTGCTCACCCGCCTCCGGCGTCCCGCAGGGGAGGTCGAGTGGGTGCGCGCGGGCGCGGAGGACCTGACGCTGCCGGACGACTCGGTCACGGTGTGCTGGTCGCTGGCATCGGTCCATCACTGGCGCGACCTCGAGGCCGCCCTGGCCGAGGTGCACCGGGTCCTCGCCCCCGGCGGCACGTTCATCGCGCTCGAGAAGCGGACCCGGCCCGGAGCGACCGGACTCGCCAGCCACGGCTGGAGCCCGGACCAGGCCGACGCGTTCGCGGCGATGCTCACCGATCACGGGTTCCGGGACCCCCGCGTCGCGGACCACGATCTGGGCCGGCGCAAGGTCGTCACCGTCAGCGCCCGCACGTAGCGGCCGCCTGGGCAGCAGTGACTCCTGCCCTGCCCCGAGAGGCACAGGGCAGGAGGCCCGCCCGAGCGTCAGTCGCCCGCGTTCTCGACGAGGAAGGAGATCCGGACGAGAGCTCCCCACTCGTCCATGTTGTCGCCACGGATCCCCGTCGACACCACATCGAGCGCCTTGACGTCGCGCAGGGTCTTGCTCGCCTGAGCGAGCGCGTCCTTCACCGCGGCGTCGGAGCTCTCCGTCGAACGGCCGACGATCTCGATGATCTTGGTGATTGCCATGACTGCACTCCCGGAGTCGTTGTGATGCCTGCCCCACCCTCGCTCGCCCCGGACCGGCCGGCCAGGGTCGATGGTCCCGTACTGACCGAGCCGGTCGGCTCGGGCGCCTGCGGCAGGGTCAGCGTACGTGCGGCGCGACCGTGGTGGCGGAGCTGACGGTCTCACATCCCGACGCGGTGTCGGCCCCGCGGCCGCCCCGGCAGATGTCGTTGCCGGTCCCGCCGATCAGGGTGTCCGGGCCGGAGTTGCCCCGCAGGGTGTCGCCCTTGGACTTGCCCCGCAAGGTGTCGCCCTTCTTGCCACCGGAGATCTCGTCGGCGCCCTTGCCGCCCGAGATGGTGTCCCTGCCGTTGTTGCCGAAGA
>JBFKRY010000008.1:0-39360 GCA_041636995.1 Acidimicrobiales bacterium
CAACGGCACCGCCGCCGGCAACGGCGACGGCACCATCACCTACACCCCCAACGGCGGCTTCTCCGGCACCGACACCTTCGAATACCAGATCTGCGACACCACCGCCCCCACCCCACTCTGTGACACCGCCACCACCACCATCGACGTCGGCCCAGCCCCGACGGGTGCCGAGTTCCGCAGCCACACGACCGCCTCGACCGAGGACGCCACCTTCCTGACGATCCCCAAACCCAGTGGTGTTGTCGCCGGGGACGTGCTGGTCGCGTTCTTGATGAACTCCCAGAACGGCTCGATCTCCTGGACCCCACCACCGGGCTGGGTCCAGATCGGCACCGAGCAGGCGACGGGTGCGTACGCGGCGACCGCCTGGTATCTCGTGGCCCAGGGCACCGAACCCGCCGACTTCACCTGGAGCATGGGGGCCAACAACGAGACGGTGGGGGCGATCTTCGCCATCGCCGGCGCCGACACCGCAAATCCGATCGCAGCCCAACAGGCCGTCTCCGATGGGCTCCCGTCCGCGATCTCGGTGACCACGTCCGTGGACGACGCCCTCCTCATCCTCTGGGGCGCTCAGGACGCGGTCTCACCCCAGACCTGGTCGAACCCGGACGGGATGGTCGAGCACTTCGACGAGACGGTCACGACCACCGAGCTGACCCACGGCGGCTACACCGGGCCCAGCGGCCCCGCCGGCGTCCACACCCGCACCATCGACGGGACGGCCGGCTCGTCCCCGCTGGGGTGGCTGGTGGCGATCACGCCCGACACCTGACGAGGCCGCCCAGCAGATCAGCTATCGCATGCGCTGCGCCAGGATCTCTTCGACGCGTCGTTGCTCGTCCGGCGACATCCGGGTGTACAGGTGGCTGGGCTGGCCGTCGAGCGGGATGACCTCGAGCGGCTCTCCGTGCGCCAGCTGGGCGACGACCTCGGCCATCAGCTGTCCCGCCAGCTGGTCCGACCGAGCCTGCAGCGCCGCCACGGTGTCACCCGGCTCGATGTGGAACAGCCGTTGGGCGACGCTCGGGCCGGTGTCGATCCCACTGTCCACGTAGTGCACGGTGACGCCCAACGGGTCGCCGTTGAGCACAGCCCAGGGGACGACATCGACACCCCGGTAGGCCGGCAGTACCCCGGGGTGCGCGTTCAACACGCCCATGGGCGGGATGTCGATGATGTGATCCTTCAGGATGCGCGAGGCGCCGAGCACGACGAGATCCGGCGCCAGCTCGCTCAGGGCCTCGGTCCCAGCATCGTCGTTGATGTCGTCGACGAAGTGAACCGCCGAGCAGAACGCCTCGTACCGGTCCCGGTCCGAGGGTCCGCTCCCTCGCTGCGTCGCGGCGCGCCTGGCGCGCTTCTCCAATCGACGGAGGACCGCCCTCGGCCCGCTGCGCCTCATCACCTGGCGCGCCCGGCGCACCCCGTCACCGAGGTGGCGCCTACCTCGGTCCACGACGATCGCATCGACCGGGACCTGTCGATCGGCCAACGCAGCCAGGATCGCGTCCGCCCGCCCCGACGGGTAGGTCACCATCACGACCCGCACCGGCGTCCTCCAATCTGCTCCTGCCAGGACACGGGCGGTCGCTCGACGCGCCGCCCGAACACGTCGTTTCGCGTTACCCTACTCGCCAGCCTGGGACGGCGCCGGAGAACGCGGGTCCCCGGCGCCGGGGCCCAGCCCGCAACGAGCGGCGGCCGCAGCCTCTCGCGGGCGGTGGTGCCGGCGACCGGCTCACAGCCTGAGCGGCGCCGGGTCCGGAACCGCGTTGACTGCCCAGCCGGTCGCATCCGTCAATGCCGTCCAGGTCAACTCGTCGACCATCGTGGCCACTGCGAGCCCGCGGTCGGCGAGGAACCGAGCGATCTGGAGCTGGTGGTCATCCCGGAACTCACCGTGGACGGCGAGGCGTGGCACCAGGACCGGTCGCTTGCCTGCCAGCAACGCTGCGAGCGCCGAGCCGGCACCGGCGTGGGTCACCACCAGGTCGGCCTCTGCGATCGCCGCGCTCAGCTCGGCCCCCGGCACCCAGGGCCGGGCTTCGATCCCGTAGCCGCTCACGTCGGTCTCCCCGGTCTGCCAGAGCACGTCCACGCCTGCGGGAACGATGCCGACCAGGCGATCCAAGAGACGGTCGAAACCGAACTCCGGCGACGTGCCGAGGGAGACGACGACGCGCTTCGGCTCGAAGGGCAGTTCGGTCTGCCTGGCCTCGAACCCCTCGAAGACCGAACCGCAGTACTTCCAGCGACGACTCGCCGTCGTCAGGGACTGCGTGAAGAGGCGGACGCCGGGAACCAGCTGGAGGAGACGACCGGTTCGGGTGTGCTGGTCGACCATCGCGGCGGACTCGATGAAGAGCGCCTCTCTGCGGCAGGCGGCTGCCGCGGGCAGCCAGGCGCCTGCGATCGCGGAGCCGGTGCTGATCACCCGGTCCGGCTGGATCTCCCGCAGGACTCGTACGGCCTGGGGCATGGCTCTGATGACCCCCCGGACGTCGCGTTCATCGATGTAGGGAACCCAGCGCACGTCGCATCCGGCGAGGAGCGAGCGGCTCTGTGGGGAATCGTGAGTGACCCAGAGGACCTCGTCGGGGTCGACGTCGGCAATTCGCGGGAGCAGCGTGTGCAGCTGTGCCAGGTGACCGCCGATCGCGGAAACGAGGACCGTGGTCACGAATCGACTGCCACGTCGGCCACACCCCGGAGCAACCGGGGCGGCACTCGCATCGGCCCGCCCGCGCGTACATCCCAACCGGTGTTCCTGTATCGGCGCGCTGGCACCGGCTGTCTTCGGCCGCCCATGTTCCGCCCCCGCGTGGTCTGGAGAGCCTGAAGCATGACATCAGCACGTCGCGAGCTGCCAATCCGGCCCGGACACCAGCCCGCAGCTTCACTCCCCTACCTGGCTGCACCGACCCGTGATGCCTCACGACGTTACAGTGCGACGCGCGGGAACTCGTCAACGAGGCTGGGTGGACACAGGTCGATGATCAGGGTGAGACTCACGATCGCCTCGGGAGCCCTCGCCATCGCGGCCGTCCTGGGTCTCACCCAGTTCGTGTCGGGGACGCCACTGTCGATGTGCCTCGTCCCCGTCGAGCCATCCGGAGCTCCCGACGGAGGGGGTTCCACGGCTCACGACGACGGGGCCTGCGAGGCCGTCGAGGACCGCGGCCGGCTGCGCACCCCAGCTCGTGCCGATTCGGTGGTGAGGCGCGGCTCGGTGCCGCCCCGAGCGTCCCCCGCAGACGGATCCGGCTCCGGAGTCAGGACGGCGAGCGAACTCCGCGCGTTCGCTGCCCGAGGCCACGACGCCTGCCCGGCGGGCACCGGCACGAGTCGGCTCGGGGCGTGTGATCCGGAGGGATGCGCATACCACGTGGCCCCGAACGGGTCCGACCGAGCTCCGGGGACCGCCGCGGAGCCCTGGGCCACGATCACTCACGCCGCAGCAGCGGTGCCCGACGCCGACTGCACCGTGATCGTCGCCGACGGCGTCTATCGGGAGACCGTCGACATCGAACGTCGCTTCCAGACATCACTGACCGTCGCGGCCGCCAACCGCCATGGAGCGTTGATCGAGTCGGACGCGGCCGTGATCGACATCGACGGCGCGAGCAACATCATCGTGGACGGCTTCGAGATGCGGCATCTTCCCGGGGGCACGGGCATGGTCGTCACCGTCTCGGGCAGCGGCACCACCTTCACCGACGGGTTCACGCTCCGGAACAGCATCGTCCACGACTCGTACGACGACGACCTCATCAAGCTCAACGCGGGCGTACGGAACGTCGTCATCAGCGACACCATCACCTACAACCCCGGTCCGGGCGAGCATCACTTCGACCTCAACGGTGTCGAGGACGTCACGCTCAGGCACAACATCATGTTCAACGACTACGCGCGCTCGGGGCGAGAGGTCCCGATCGGGAAGATGTTCGTGATCGTCAAGGACTCGAACGTCTCGGGCCTGGATCTCGGCGGATCGAAACGGATCGCCCTCGACGGCAACGTGTTCATCGGGTGGTCGATCGGCGGGGGGCGCGAGGCGATGGTCAAGACCGGCAACGACGGGAAGGCCCACTACGAGGCGGTGGGGGTCGTCATCGAGAACAACCTCTTCCTCTCCAACGGGCCCGACGAGGCTCGATCGATCTTCGGCGCGGCCGGCGTGCGTGACGTCGTCTTCCGGAACAACACGATCAATCACGCGGCCGCGCAGTACCAGGGGTACCGCCTCGAGTTGAAGGGAGACAACCCCGCCAACGAGAACATCGTCGTCTGCAACAACGTCTGGTCGGGAGTGATGGCCGACTTCGCCCGCGTGACCGGCCAGACCAACGGGCTGGCCGAACACGACAACATCTACTGGAACAGGGGCCAGCCCGTTCCCGACTACGACCCCAGCAAGGGCACGGTGGTCGACCCGGGACTGGAGCAGCTTCCGGTGCCGCTTCCGGAGTCGGGGGACACGCCATCACTGCGCAGGAGCCTCATCGAGGCGCACGGAACTCCGAACGACGCCGTCGTCGACGCAGCCGACCCCGCGTGCGCATCGGATCACGACATTCTCGGTCGTGACCGCGGCGAGGACCCGGACATCGGTGCACTGGAGATCTCGGCGTCCGACGGCGAACCCTAGAGATCGGACGCCGCGGCGGTCCGGGGCTCAGCGACCGGTACCAGCTCGACGATCGGGGCCTGGGTGCGGGCGCGACCGACGGGACGGATGCCCGCTCCGGTCTCGACCGACGGCACGGCCGAGCCGCCAACCCAGGCCCGACAGGGCCTGCACCGGTGCCGCGAGGACCCAGAACTCGAGTGCGGGCGGCGCCTGGGCGTCGTCTCCACGGGTGTAGCCCCAGCGCTGCATCCCCGCGGCGGTGGCGAGCTCGATGAACCGGGTCTCGCTGGCCGAGAGGTCGCGTCGGTACCGCCCGATCGAAGCTGGGGTCAACGGCACCGACCAGGCAGGCGCCGGCGTGGTGTCGACCGGCTCCAGCTCGAGGAAGCGACAGAGGTGGCCGAGCGTCGTCTCGGGTTCGGTCACGAGATCCTCGTACCTGACGACCCGGTATCGATCCCCGAAGCGCTCGCGATTCGAGATGGCCAACTGCTCCGACCAGCGCCAGAGTGCCGCCCCGGACCCGGCGCCGCCCCGAGGGGCGCCCCGATGATGCTTGTGGGAGGCGAACCGGTCCCTGGGGTCGCGCAGCACGTGGATCATCCGAGCCGACGGGTAGGCCGACAGGATGCGGCCGGCGTGGCGTTCCGAGCCCAGGGACTTGTCGCCCCAGCGGGTTGCGCCGCGTCGGACCATCAGCTGCACCTGGAGGGCTTCGAAGAGGTGCTCGTAGCTCGCGCCGTACCTGCTCAGGTGATCGAGCACGTCGCGCCGATCTGGATCGAAGAGCCGGCCGCGCCGGTCGCGCATCACTGCGTCGAGGCAGCGATCGACGTTCAGGGGATCACGCAGGTCACCGAAGCGGCCGTCGTAGTAGTCCCAGAAGTTCGTCCGGCGGGTGATCGACAGCGCCGGGTGGCACTCGAGGATCTCGCCGAGCAGCCCGATCCCGGATCGATCGGGACCGGCCAGGAAGATCGGAGACTGCCTGTCGATCGGCGAACCGGGCACCTGACGAGCGTACCGCCGACTGCGATGCCGGGTCCTCGAGGCCGCGCCAGCAAGGGCCACCCGCTAGGGTTCCGTCGAGGGATCGACGGCCGCCCCCAGCGACCGTGGCGTGGTTGCGAGCCGCCGCGGCCCGGCAGTGCCCGGGCGAAGGCCAGAGGTGGAGACTGGTGTACCCGGGCGAAGGGCGAGATGTGGGCAGACTCGAGAGGACGTGGGTGCGAGCTCTCGATTCTGCTGCGTGGCGGAGGTGCGCCCGTTCCGCGCCCCTGCGCCGGATCAGGTCGAGCGCCCCCTTCCGGTCCTCGGACCAGGCGCGGCGCTACGTGCTCAGCCGCTACCGGGTTGCCAAGGATCGGGACCACTTTCGACACGTTCGATCACTGTGCTTGACGATCGGCCACACGAAGAGCGGTGGGACCCTCCTCGGGTCGCTGCTCGACGCCCATCCGCGGGCCGCGATCGCCGACGAGACAGACGCCCTCCGGTACTTGAGCGCTGGCTTCCAGCCCGACCAGGTCTACTGGCTGCTCGAGAAGGGTGCCCGTCGCGACGCGCTCAAGGGCAACGTCACCGCACGTCGCCTTAGCTCATACTCGTTCTCCGTTCCCGATCAGTGGCAAGGCCGGGTCGAGCGGCTGGAGGTCGTCGGCGACTGCAAGGCCGGCATCGCCACGCAGCGGTTCGGGGCCGACCCAGGTCTGGTCGACCAGGTCGCAGCCGCGATCGATCCCGCGCGGCTGCAGCTCCTCCATGTCGTCAGGAATCCCTTCGATCCCATGAGCGCGATGATGATCAGGGGCGGACGCAGCTTCGACTCGGCACGCACCCGCTACTTCGCCAACTGCGACATCCTGCTCGACCTGCACGAGAGGGTGTCGCCCTCTCTCCTCCGCGTCGTGCCCTACGAGGACATGGTCGACGACACGGTCGCCGAGCTGCGAGCCATCACCGGATTCCTGGGCCTCGCGGCCCCCGACCCGTACCTCCGGGCCTGCGCAGCGATCATCGAGGCCAGGCCCCCCGAGCGGACCCTCGTCGACTGGAGCGATGTCCAGATCGACACGGTCGAGGCCGAGATGGGTCGCTACCCTTTCCTGGAGGGCTACTCCTTCGACGACCACGGGCGGGCGACATGACGCTGAACCACACGCCGGCGATAGACGTCGCTCCGGCGCGTCGGGTCGTCTCGCTGTTCGGCGCGCTCGCCGCCGGCGGGATCCGGTGTTGTCACTGGAAGAGCAACTCCCACCTCGACGCGGCCATCAGCGGCGAGACCGACCTCGATCTGCTGGTCGATCGGGCGCAGCTCGACGAGTTTCGCCGGATCGTCGCCGACCACGGCTTCAAGGCCATGCGCGCGGCACCGGGCAAGGACTACCCCGGGGTCGAGAATCACCTGGGACTCGACCTCGGAACCAGTCGCGTCCTCCACCTGCACGTCCACGCCGACCTGGTTCTGGGCCAGCAGTTCGTGAAGGACTACCACCTGCCCATCGAGTCCGCGGTGCTCGACTCGGTTCGCGAGGTCTCGGGCATTCCGATCCCGGCCGCTGACATGGAGCTCATCGTGCTGGCGATGCGGGCGGTGCTCAAGTATCGCGCCCGCGACGCCCTCAAGGACCTCCTGGGTGTCCGGGGCCCGGGGATTCCCCGAGCCATCCTGGCCGAGGCGACGTGGCTGTCGCAGCAGACCTCCGGACCACGGATCGAGCGGCGACTGTCCGAGCTGCAGGGGGTGGTTCCGGCAGCGGTGGTGCGCGAGATCATCGACGTCTTGATCCGGGGCCGGACTCGGGGGATCCGGCTGATCGTGCTCCGGGCTCGGTTGCGTCGAGCCCTTCGACGCTTCCGTCGCCTCTCCCGGCCCCGGGCGACCCTGCGCTACGTCGCCGCCCTCTGGCGGAAGCGGCGGCAGTCTCGCCGGGGGGACCCCAAGCGCAGGATGCGGCCCACGACCGGGGGCACCACCATCGCGGTCATCGGCCCCGACGGGGCCGGGAAGACCTCGGTGATCGCCGCGACCCAACGTGTGCTCTCCACCCGGATGGACGTGCAGACGATCTACATGGGCAGCTCGCAGCCGTCGGCTCCCACGAGAGCGCTCAAGCGGGGGTCCAAGCTTGCGTTCTCCGCAACGCGGGTTCTCGAGCGCCATCGGCTCACCGCTCGACTCCTGGGCAGCCCGACCCGCCGCACGGCTCGCCTGTTGCTGGCCATGAGACGGGTGGTCGAAGGACGGCAACGAGGTCGGCGCGCCCTCGAGGGCCAGAGAGCGGCCGAGACCGGGTCGGTGGTCATCTTCGACCGGTACCCGCTCGAGGCGGTGCGGATTCACGATCGAGTGATGGACGGCGCCCGCCTCGACACGGAGCTCTCGCAGCCCCGGGGGCGGCTGATCGAGCACCTGGTCCGCAGGGAACGGGAACTCCACGATCGGATCTCGCCACCGGATCACGTCATCGCCCTCCGAGTGGACCCGGACGTCTCCCTGGGGCGAAAGCCCGCTCACGATCCCGAGAGCATCCACGCGAAGAGCGAATCGATCACCGACGCGACACGAACCCGGAGCGACTTCCTGGAGATCGATGCGAACGCTCCCTTCGAGGCGGTGGTCCGAGAGGTCAACGAGAGGATCTGGGACTGGCTGTGAGGGTGATCGAAGTGGTCGGGATGGTGGGAGCCGGCAAGTCGACGATCTGCTCGATGGCGAGATCACACTTGACCGAACGTGGCTACGACGCACTCACGATTCGAGAGGCGGTCCAGAACACCATGGACCGCTCCCTCCTCGGCCGGGCCTCACGACGCCTGATCCCGTCAGCGTCGGTTCGGGGTCGGGCCCACCGGGGTGTCTTTCGCCTCGCCGTCCGACCCTGGCACACGGTCGGCTTCGCCGTCGGCAACCTCGGCCTGGTGTCGCTGGTGCTCAGGGCGCTGCGAGCGAGCCCGATCCCGTGGTGGCACCGGCGAAGGATCTTCGGGCTGTTCATCCAGCGCGCCGCGGCGTTGCGGTTCCTCGGGCACCGACTGGGTGAGGGCGAGATCCTGGTTCTCGACGAGGGCCTCCTCCATCGGGCGGTCAACGTCTTCGCCTGGTCGTCCGTCGTCGACGCCGCCGCGCTGCTCCGCTACCTGGGGCTCGTGCCCGAACCGCAGCTGGTGTTGGTGGTCAAGGCCCCCTCGGCCACCGCGTCGGACCGTGCGGTCCGGCGAGGGCTCCCCAAGCGTCTCGCGGGCTTCGACGAGTCCAAGATCCTCGGCTTCTTCGCGAATGCCGAGCGGGTGATCGACGACATCTCCGACCTGGTGGAGGGCAGCGAGTCGCCGGTCGTGATCGTCGACAACAGTGGCCCACCCGACGAGGCGCAGGAGTCGGTTCGCCGCGGGCTCGATGCCTGGCTGGCGACGGCTACGCGAGCGCTGGACGCCACCGACGGGCCGCCGAGGGCGCGATGACGAACCGACCCGGACTGGTGCCCGTCTACGAGGGCTCGACGCGGCTCGCCGTCCCTCGGCTTCGCGTCGGGCGGAACCGGCGGCCCGTCGGGCCCCTCCGCATCGACGCCGAGCTCCTGAACGAGGTGCTCGGTCGATTCGGCCTCGAACCGACGGGGTCGGCCCGCGACGTCCAGAAGGCGAGCCGTGCCGACAACGTGGTCGTCGACACCGACGCAGGCCCGAAGCTGTTGAAGCGGTACAAGCCGGCGGTCACCGCCGAGATGATCGAGCACGAGCACGAGGTCCTCGCCCATCTCGCCAACCAGGGGTTCCCGAGTCCGAGGCTGGTCGCCACTCCGATGGGAGCGACAGCCGTCGAGCTCGCTGGGCGCTGGTATGCGATCTTCGACTATCACGCCGGAGGTTTCCACTACAACGACTATCTCTGGATGCCGAGGCCGCATCGAGACCTGGTCAAGCTCTCGGGTCGGACTCTCGGCGCTCTCCATCTGGCCCTGGCCGGGTTCGTGCCCCGCCGATCGCACCCCCAGGGGTTCCAGTCACCGGCCGGACCCAGGTACCGACCGGCCGACTGGTATCTGGCCGAGCTCGACGAGGCCCGGCGGCGGGCCTCCGACGATTCGACGGGGGGAGCCGATCGGCTTCGAGCCATGCTCCAGGAGCACGCCTCGACGGTCGAACAGCAGCTGATCCGACTCGATGCAGAGCTCGAGGCCGCACAGCTCCCGCGTCAGGTCGTCCACGGCGACTACGGGCCGTACAACCTGCTGCTCCGAGCGGGCCACGAGGTCATCGTCCTGGACTTCGAGCTGAGTCGGCTCGACTGGCGGGTGGTGGATCTGGCGAAGGCGATCCCGCAGTTCGCATCTCCCCGAATCGGATTCCGTCGTCGGCGCACCGCAACGTTTCTCGCTGGGTACCGCGACCAGGTCGACCTCGACGAAGCCGAGCTGCGCTGGATCGGCCCCACGTATGCGTACTTGACGCTGCGGCGGGTCATCGTGTGTTGGGCCCGGTGTGCACGGACCGACGAGCAGCGGTGGCTCGACGAGGCGACGAAAAGGTTGGCCCGCCTCGGAGCAATCCCGGAGCCGCTGCTAGAGTCGCAGACCTGGGCGTGAACCGGGCGAGGAGCAAGCAGGCGATGAACAGTCGTGTCGTCATCATCGGCCTGGACGGTGCGACATGGACCGTCCTGCAGCCGTTCATCGACGATGGGGATCTCCCCAACCTGGCGCGGTTGATGGCCCAGGGGGCGTGGGGCGAGCTCGAGTCGACGATCCCGCCCCTGTCGGCGCCCGCATGGAGCACCTTCCTCACCGGGAAGAGCCCGGCTCGACACGGCGTGTTCCACTTCGTCGACTGGGCGGACGGATCGGGTGACGGCGCGGGCGCCTCCATCGTCAACGGCGCGAGCATCGACTCGCCGACCATCTGGGATGTGGCCGCCCACAACGACCGCAAGGTCGGGGTGATCAACGTCCCGATGAGCTATCCCCCACGCCCGGTCAACGGCTTCATGATCACCGGTCTCCTGACCCCGCCGAATGCGGCGATCTTCACCCACCCGGCCGAGCTCTCCGACCGGCTGGACGGATACCAGATCGACCTCGACCGGTTCATCGACGCGAAGCCGTTCGCCGAAGCCGATGGGGGGACCAAGGCGAAGCGCGTTGTCAAGCCCGACCTGGAGCTCATGGCGGAGTTCCACGCGATGGAGGACACGCGGGCGCGAGTCGCGCTCGACCTCATGCGGTCGGAGCCGTGGGACATCTTCACGGTCGTGTTCACCGCCACCGATCGGATGGGCCACTACCTCTGGCCCTACCACCGCCGCGCCGACCTCGACGGCTCGGCCGAGAGCGAGGCGCTCCACCGGTCGATTCGGGATTTCTACCGCCGAATGGACGAGGCCATCGGGCAGCTCAGCGCGGCGGCTGGCGAGGGCGCCACCGTCATGGTCCTGTCCGATCACGGGATGGGACCCATCTACACGAAGAACACCCATTGGAACAACTGGCTCTTCGGCGAGGGGTACGTGAAGCTGGCGAAGACCAGTCGCCGCACCGTCGACGGGTGGCTCCTGCGGCTCCGCATCCCCCGTGACCGGCTGCGGCGAATCGCGGCGAAGGTCCCCGGTCTGTTGAAGTCGAAGCCGGTGAGCGCCATCAAGAGGGCGCCGACGGCCGAGATCGACACCGCGGCGTCGACGGCCTACTACGAGCGCTGGTTCGACCCGGTCGGGGGTATCCGCATCAACGCCACGGGCGCCGAGAAGGAGAAGATCCGGGACGAGCTGATCGAGGAGCTGCGGCGCGTGGTGGATCCCGAGACCGGCAAGCCCGTTGCTCGCAGGGTTCTGAAGCCCGAAGAGTGTCTCGCCGGGCCGTATCTGCACCGGGCTCCCGACATCGTGCTCGTGATGGAGCCCGACTACGGCAGCAGCGACCGTTTGAGCAACTACAGCTCGATCGTCACCGATCGCCCCGTGATCGGGGACCCGGGCGGCCATCACATCGAGGGCATCCTCGTGTGTGCGGGCGATCACATCGCGACCGGTTCGGGGCCCCATTCGGGCTTCCAGCTCGAAGACATCGCGCCGACGGCGCTGCACCTGCTCGGACTCGCCGTCCCGAGCGACATGGACGGGCGGGTGCTCACCGAGATCCTCGCCGAGGATGGGCCCCCGGTCGAACGATCGGGTCCGATGGAGTGGTGGCCCGACCACGAGACCGCGAGGGCGGGGCCCGACGAGGTCGCCGACGAGGAAGCGGTTCGGGATCGCCTACGCGCGCTCGGGTACTTCGAGTGAGTCGGCTGCTTCGAGTGCCGTCGTCGACGACCCCCCACGGGCTCGGGCGCCGGCCCACGATGCCTCGGGCCCCCGGGCGGTGAGTCGCCTCACCCCGATGAGGATCCTCCGGCGGCGGGGCTGGTGGTCGCGACCCGACGATGTCGTCGTGGTCTCGGGCCTGCCACGATCGGGGACCTCGCTGATGATGAACATGCTCCAGGCCGGCGGAGTCCCCCCGATGACGGACGGACTCCGCAACGCCGACGCCGACAACCCCCGGGGCTACTACGAGCTCGAGCGGGCCAAGGCCCTGAGCTCGGGCGACATCGGCTGGGTCGACGAAGCGCGCGGGAAGGCCGTCAAGGTCATCGCCACCCTCCTCGTCGACCTGCCGGCCACGAACCGCTATCGCGTGGTGTTCATGCGCCGGCGGATGGAGGAGATCCTCGCGTCCCAGAGGACGATGCTGATCAACCGTGGGGAGGATCCCGACTCGGTCCCCGCCGCGGAGATGGCGAGGCTCTACGTGAGCCATCTGGAACGTGTCGAGAGCTGGCTGGAGACGCAGCCACACATCAGCAAGCTCGATGTCGACTACAACGAGCTGATGACCGGCGCCGCTCGGCGCTACGCGCAACAGGTCAGTGACTTCCTGGGCGGATCGCTCGACGTCGCCGCGATGACGGCGATCGTCGAACCCGACCTCTATCGCCAGCGGAGCCATCCCTGACCTTCGGCACCCCCGGACCCTCGATGACCGACGCGCCCTCGTTGACCGTCTTGCAGGTGGTTCGGAATCTCGACATCGGCGGTGCCCAGGAGGTCGTGGTCACCCTGGCGAGGCAGCTCGAGGAGCTCGGGCACCAGCCGGTCGTGTGCTCGTTTCGCGACGGGCCACTCCGAGCCGACCTCGAGCAGTCCGGCGTTCCGGTCGAGCTGCTGGCACCGCAAGGCCACAGCATCCTGGCCCTGCCCGCCTGGGCGGTCGAGACCTGGCGGATCCGGCGGGCGCTGGCCTCGATCGTCGAGCGGTACTCCGTCGACGTGGTCCAGACCCACCTTCTCAGGAATCTCGACTTCGTCGCCGCCAGCCTCCCCCGGCGGTCCGGGAGACCGCTCGTCTACTGGACCATCCACAACTCCAACTTCACCCTGCGACGCGAGCACCTGGATCGACACCGGTGGCTGCTGAAACCGAAGCGGTGGGCGTACCGACGGATGTACCGGCGGTGGGTCTCACGAGTGAGCGGGGTGATCGCGGTGTCCGACGAGGTTCGTGAGTCGATCGTCGACGAGCTCGGGCTCGCCTCGCACATCACGGTCATCCCCAACGGGGTCGACGTGGATCGCTACGGGCCCACGGAGGAGCGAGCTCGGGTGCGCGAGGAGCTCGATGTGCCGCCCGATGCCGTGCTGATGGTGATGGTCGGGACGTTCAAGCGCCAGAAGGGTCATGCGTTCCTCATCGACGCTGCGGCGGAGGTGCTTCCGGCTCACCCCGAGGCCCGGTTGGTCCTCGTCGGCGACGGTGAGCTCCGGGGCGAGATGGAACAGCGTGTCCGGGACGCGCAGCTCGACGATGCCGTTCGGTTCCTGGGGAATCGTCGGGATGTCCCGCGTATCCTCGGCGCCGCCGACTGCTTCGTCCTGCCCTCGTTGTGGGAGGGCCTGCCCATGGCGTTGCTGGAGGCCATGGCCGCTCAGCTGCCCTGTCTGGGGACCGAGGTCTCGGGTACGAGCCAGGCCATGGTTCCAGGGGTCACGGGCCTCCTCGTCGCGCCGGGCGACAGCGACGCTCTCGGCGCCGCGATGAGCGAGCTGCTGGGCGACGACGGACGTCGCCGGGCGATGGGTTGTGCCGCCACGCGTCGCGTCGAAGAGCTCTTCAGCGCCCGCAAGCAGGCACTCGACCACCTGGCGCGCTTCCACGCCGACCTGGCGCCCTAGCCCGGTCGCGACTGCCCGGCCCGCCGGGGACGGGCCAGCCGACCCGCGCCACCGGCCCTGCCGGCGGCTGACCCGGCTCGCTGAGTCGTCTGGCCCATCCCGCTCCAGTGGGTCGCGAACAGTACCGACAACCGGGAGGACACACTCCAAGAGGGCGGCTGTGGGTCAGGTGCCGATGAGCTCGGTTTCGCTCGCACACAACCGATGACGCGCACAGCAGCGATCACTGCGCTGCTCGCCATGGTGGCGGCCACCGCGGGGTTCGTGATACTCCAGCTCTCCGCGAGCGCGCAGACGACCTGCCTGGGGCGCGCGCCCACCATCTACGCGGTGCCCGGTGAGCCGACCAGGGGCACCAATGGACCAGATGTCATCGTGGGCACTTCCGGGCCGGATGTGATCCGGGGCCGGGGTGGTGATGATCTCATCTGCTCGGGCGACGGCGACGACGAGGTGCTCGGCGGGTCCGGCGACGATCAGATCGCGCTCGGAGCCGGCGACGACCTCGCCAAGGGTGGTCAAGGCAACGACGACATCAGTGGCGAAGACGGCCAGGACCTCATCCGCGGGAATGGCGGGGACGACCTGGTCGACGGTGGATCGGGGCCCGACACCATCTGGGGCGGGAAGGACGCCGATGACCTGTCCGGCAGCTCGGGGTCCGACCGGATCCTCGGCAACACCGGCCCCGACGAGCTCGACGGCGGCCCCGGGTTCGACGAATGCCACGGCGGCGCCGGCGAGGACGTCGGGAGGGACTGCGAGAGGAGCGAGTCCCTGACCGAGGCACCGCCCACGTCGACGCCCACACCCACGCCGGGACCGACAGCGACGCCGACCGCGATCCCCACGGCGACGTCCACACCCACGCCGGGACCGACAGCGACGCCGACGGCGACACCCACACCCACACCCACAGCGACGCCGACCCCGACGTCGCCGCCGACCCCGACACCGACCCCGACGTCGCCACCGACCCCGACCCCGACATCGCCACCGACCCCGACCCCGACGTCGCCGCCGACCCCGACACCGACGCCGACGCCACCACCCACGACCACCCCGACGCCCACACCGCCACCGGGCTCGGCGCTCGAGTTCTACGTCAGCACCACCGGCGACGACTCGAACGACGGGTCGGCTGGGGCGCCGTGGGCCACGATCAGCCACGCGCTCGACCAGGTGCCTGCAGCCGGCGACGCCACCATCTGGGTCGCTCCCGGAACCTACGGCGCCGTGGACGCCTCGACGGACTACGCCACCGATGTCCGGGTCGTGGCCACGATTCCCTACCGGGCCCACATCACGAGCCCACAGAACCCGGTGCTCGACATCGGCAGCGAGAACGTGAGCTTCGAAGGGTTCGAGATCAGCGGGCAGGCGACGGCGTCGGACTCGTCCGGGATGATCTACCTCTACAGAGCGCACGGGAGCTCGCTGCGGAACAACGTGATGCACGACTCGTACGACAACGACCTGATGCGGGTGCTGCGCTCCGATGACGTCGTCATCGCCGGCAACATCCTCTACAACACGGGCCCGGGCGAGCACACCATCGATGTCAACGGCGGGTCGCAGCGCACGATCATCGAGGACAACATCTTCTTCTCCGACCTCGCCGGGAGCGGCCGGAGCGGGTCGAGCGACGCCCTGGCGTTCATCGTCGTGAAGTTCTCGGGGGGTGACCAGACCACGGGTCAGACGGTGATCCGCCGCAACGTGTTCACGCACTACGAGGGCCGCCACCAAGCGCTCAAGATCGGCGCCGACGGTGAGTCGTACTTCGAGGCAGTCGACGTGACGATC
The DNA here is from genome assembly GCA_041636995.1 of Acidimicrobiales bacterium. Taxonomy (GTDB): domain Bacteria; phylum Actinomycetota; class Acidimicrobiia; order Acidimicrobiales; family UBA8592; genus JBFINV01. The sequence goes on from JBFKRY010000008.1 coordinate 15,651, forward strand.
GAGAACAACCTCTTCCACCTCGTGGGACCACCCGTCGACGGGGCCTTCGAGGTGGTCGATGCCCAGGGGGTGACGTTCCGGGCCAACACCTTCGTCGGCGATGACACCGATGATCCGTTCGCCGGCTGGGTCGGAACCCGAGACGGCAGCCCTCCCAGCGAAGACGTCGACTTCTGGGGGAACATCTTCGCCAGCCCGAGCGGCAACATGCAGGACGGCCTGATCGAGTCGCCGGCTGCGCTGGTCACCTCGGGCGCCATCTCCCACAACCTCTACTGGAACGGAGGACAACCGATCCCCGAGATCGCAGGCGATCGCTTCAACTACACGAACGACGCCGATCGCGTGGTGGCCGATCCCGACATCCCCGTGCAGCCGGTCACGCTGCCGAGGTGGACCGGTACCGGCTTCGCCGGCGGGTACGACACGATTCGCGCCGCATTCGTCGGCTACGTCGACACCCACGCGACGCCCCGAGGACCGAGCCCCGCCGCCGACGTGGGCTACCCGGGCGCACCTGCGGTCGACATCCTGGGCAACCCCCGAAGTGGAGCGAGCGACCTGGGCGCAGTCGAGTTCAGCCCCTCCTAGCCGGCGGAGGCGATCGTGTCGGCGGATGCGGAACTGCTAGCGACCGGGCATACGGAGATGCCGAGCGACCTTCAGCTCGTCGGGCGATCTGGCACCTCGACAGGACTGAGGTGCTCGGCACTTCGGCAACGCCCTGCCAGCTGTGGAGTCGGTCGCTGTGGGAAACCTCTCCGCGGTTAGGGGCAGGTGGCGAAGGCCTCGGTGTCGGTGATCGGCTCGGGGAGCTGGCCGAGCGGGTTGAAGTACAACCTGGACTCCCCGGTCGACGTGTCGGTGACGGTCAGGTCGAACTCGACGTCGGTTGCCGCGGCCGCGTGCACCCAGAAGTGCTGGTTGAGCCCGCACCCGTTGACGATCGAGACCAGGGCGTCGACTTCGTCGGGGCTGAAGAAGAAGAACAGGCCGCCTTGTTCATCCGACGTCAGCACCGAACCGGGGCTGCCCTCGGCATTGACGATCTCGATTTGGAAGCGGTCCTTCAGGCACAGCGTGAACTCGGCACAGCCCGGCCCCGGTGCGGGATCGGGCTGGTTGACCCGCCGGAGCAACCCGGTGTCGGGGTCGAGATCGAACAGGCCCGAGACGCCGAGCACGTGGGTAACGCCCGTGAGGTCCTTCGCCACCAGCGGATCCTCCGGGTCGGCGGCCCGGAAGATGCCGTTGTTGCCGTCGGGGTTCACGATCTGGGTGCTCACGTCGAACGGCGGCGGGGGTAGGGCGCCGAAGTCGAACTGGATGAGGTCGTCGTCGTTGACCTTGACCGTGTCGCCGTCGACGACTCCCTCTTCCAGGTCCTGTTGCATGTTGTCGCAGCCAGCCTCGCCCCGGCTCGCGTAGGCGTGGGCGTCCTCGCCGTCGATCTGCAACAGCTCGAACGTCTCGGGATCGAAGAAGGACGTGCCGTGGCAACCAGGGGGGAGCGGCCCGCCCACGTTTTCGACGATCACGCCGCCGCTGCCCGAGTACAGCGACCAGACCAGCGACGGCACCTCGACCAGGGCGCCAGTGAAATCGAGCAAGGCACCAGGGAGAGGCTGGAGGCCGACGGCATTCACCAGCACCGGCGTCGGCTCGGGTTCGGGCGTAGCGGTGGGTTCGGGCGCAGCGGTGGGTTCGGGCTCTTCTGCGGGGGTCTCGTCCGCGGTGGGCTCTTCGGCTGGCTCCTCGCCTGCCTCGTCCCCCTCCCCGGCAGGGGCGTCGGTGGCGACGTCGCTGTCGGAGTCGCCCCCACAGGCCGCGGCGATCAGTGCGAAGCCGAACAGACCAGCCAAGAGTCGTTTCATGGGTGCCCCTCCCGTCGATCTTCGCTGCAGCGCTGTCTGGCTGCTTCGCCCGAGGTGTCGACCATGGCCCCGATGGCACCCCAGGAATGGCCCTGTGCTCGGGCAGCCTGTACTGCGTCCGCGAGCCGTCGTTCAGATTCGGCGAGAAGTGCTTCCCCGACACCGTTCACGACCAGCCAACTCCTCCGTGGGCCGCGAGCGTAGAGGCCGACGTCCTCGTAGCGCAGGGCCATCAGTTCGCCCACGGGTCGAAAACGACGCTCGCCAGGCCGGTGGCGACGGCTCCAAGGGCGACGCCTGCGGCCACCGCGCGGATGAGCCGAACACCCGCGTTCGTGGTGTCCCCCCAACGCAGCCCGAGCCAGATCGCTCCGGCCGCCACCACGGCCAGCGTGGCGACTGCGTCCGCGGTGTCAGTCGGAGGCTCTTGGGCCTGATCGCGTGCGTTGATCGCGACGAGCGCCGCGCCTGCGCACACCGCTGCGATCACACCGATGATCAGCGCTGGTTTCACACCACAGATCCGTTCAGCTCGCTCTCCACGCACTCTCGCGACCGACCTCGAGCTGGCGCCACCACCGTCGGCCGACCGGCCATCGCCAACTCTAGGCGCCTCGAGTGGCCCTGCCAGCACGGCTCGACTCTGGACCGACGAGTCATGCCCGGGCGCGGCACTGGTGCCGGACCAGTGCGGGTCGCTCGTCTCCGACGTTGTCGACGGGCTCGGTCTGCCGCGCCGTGAATGCGGTACGGCTGATGTCGAAGGGTTCTAGTCCGAGGAGGGCGGCCTGGATGCCTCGGCGACGAGCTGGTTGGCGAAGGGTCGGGTGGCGAAAGTGTCTTGGTTGGCGAGGACCACGACGGTGAGGCCGCTGGTGGGGACGTGACGGAGGCTGGCTCCATATCCGGTGATGCGGCCATCGTGGCCGAAGACCATGTGCCCATCCAGGTGGTAGATGCCGGTGCCGAGGCCGTAGCCGCGGTCGGCTGATTGGGTGGTCTCGGTCATCGTCGCCAACGAGTCGGCAGCCAGGATCTGTCCGCCGAAGAGGGCTCGAGCACCGGCCGGTCGCGTCCGGGCGCGCAGCCTCCCGGGGCTCTCGTCGTGCGGATGCTGTCACGCTCTGGGAGCCCTCCGGGAAGCATCCCCGACCGTTACTTCGGGGAGACCCACGGGGGCGCGGGGGTTTGGCAGTCAATGGGCACCAGGTGGGGCTGGACTCAGGCGCAGCCCTCGATCGGCCACCACAGGCCAACGTCCATCTCGGTGATCGTGACCCCGTCGATCGAGTGCCACCACAGCTGCGAGTCTGCCCGTTCTGACTGACGTCGAGACGGGCGCAGCCCGCGATCTGCTCGTGGCCCCAGAGAACTGGACACGGGCCCCCTCGTATGTCTCGTCCCGACTGACAAGGGGTTGTTGACAGACCGCCAGCAGTGGCTGGCGCTGGCACTCCAGCGCAGGTAGATCAGGGGACTCGATCCTCGAGCGCGTGCCACGAACAGCCCCGGACCGCCTGACCGGTCGCGGCCGCATAGGGCGGCTGACAGCGAAGTGATCCCGGGTGCGGCGGTGGTGTCGTTCCTGCTCGACGCGATGAGCTGGCGTCGGCCACGGTTCGGGGAGTGTGCACGTGTGGGTGTGGTCGATCCGCTCGGGCAGGCCGACCGCCTCGGGCACGTGAGCCTCCCAACGCGCCGGCTATGGTCGGCGTGCCCGCGAGAGGCTGGGATTCGGCGTGTTTGGATCAGGTATCGACTACGGACTGATCGCGAACCGGTTCCTCGACCGGACGCCTCGCGGAACGCTGGACCAGCAGCGGGACGCTTACCATGAGTTCCTGTTCGACGAGCTTCCGGTGGCGTGGTGCGAGCAGTACGGCTCGATGCCGGGCGCCTCGACCCAGATTGTCGAATTCGACGACCACGGCTTCCGGTTCCTCTTCGACGTTGGGCCAGAGCGGGTCGTCGCCGCATTCGGGCTCTCGGATCCATCGACGAACGAGCGTGACAGATCGCGCATGGCCGGCTTCCTCGGTAAGGAACGCGTGCCCCGTGATAGCGATGCTGCCGCGGCCGGCATGGACGCCGCCGACGAGCGAATGAGCCAGCAGGATCTCGCAGGGATGACCTTCCGTGACCGGTTCTCTGTCCTCTATGGGGGTCTCTTCGACCGCGGGCACTTCATGAGCCATACGCAGGGCGGCGGGCTCGACGTGAACCTGTTCCCTCAAAGGGCCGACATCAACCAGGGGCGCTCCTCGTTGGGGCGCGAGTACAGAGCGATGGAACGCCGATGCGCCACTCGCCCCGGGGTCTTCTGTTTCAATCGACCGATCTACGACGACGACTCTTGGGTGCCCTCCGAGCTGGAGTACGGGCTCACGGAGGGCCTGCAGGTCCCCGATGTCCGCGTCTTCCCCAACAAGTGAACGGCGCCAGCGTGATGCCGACCGCGGCACCGGTGCCGTCATGGCGTGGCCCGAGTCAGCGGACGCTCAGCCGGCGCAGGACCGCTTTGTCGTCCCCCAGGTCCGGCCCCCAGACGAGCTGAGCCGCTGGACCCCAGCCGATCTGGTCGTAGCCGTCCTTGGGGCTGAAACGTTGACGCAGCGCACCGGTCGGGCGGAGTACCGTCACACCATGGGTTGTCTGATCGCTCTTCTCGCCATGATCGGGCCGCGGGTCACACTGGTCTTCGTCTGGATCTCCACAGGGTTCGTGGATCGAGCCTATGACAGCACCGTAGTCCCGGTGCTCGGTCTGATCTTCTTGCCTTGGACCACGCTGATCTATGCCCTCGTATACGACGGCCACAACGTGAACCCCATCGGCTGGTTCTGTGTGGCCCTTGCCCTGCTGGCCGACGTGACGTCGCACGCGGCTTCGGCGCGAAAGGGATACGACACGCAACGGGCCTGAATGCTCCCAACACCGCATCCTCATTCGACGTTCGTCCAGACCACACGCTCAGAAATGCCAACGTGCGCTCTGGGTCAGCTGTGGCCGATGACCAGCGGGAACGAGGGGTGGTCCATCGGATCGCCGGGCTGCAGCACTCGGGCCACCTCGGGGAACGGTGGTGAGGTGGGCCCGGGCCGCAGCGCATAGACGGCGTCGTCGCCGAGCCAGCGGGCCGAGAACGCCCGCCGCCGGCGGGCGGACCCGGCCGCAGCGTGCAGGGTCCGCATGTGGAACACGACGACGTCGCCCGGCTCGACGGCCCACTGCAGGATCTCCAGCTCGTCGAAGCGAGCGTCGACGTCGGGGACCGGCTCGAAGGCGTCGCCGTAATCGTAGGCGCTGTGGTCGACGAACTTCCGGGGCAGGTACATGGGTCCGTGGTGGGATCCGGCAACGAAGCGGGGCGCGGCGTCGACGGGCACCGGATCCAGGGGCACCCAGGTGCTGAGGCACTGGTCGCCGTCGACGCAGTAGTACGGCTGGTCGTGGTGCCAGGGAGTGACCTCGGCGGTGCCGGCCTCCTTGACCAGCACGTGCTCGTGGAACAGCCGGACCGTCCGCGACCGCATGGCATCGCCGGCGATCTCGGCCAGCGGCGACTCGAACAGGACCCGCCGGTACTGCTCGATCCGGTCCCAGTTGCAGTAGTCGTCCCAGAACCGACCACCGGCGTCCGCCGGCGTGTACTCGCAGGACCACGGGCCCGGCGCCGCCATGTTGGCCTCCACCCCCTCGCGCAGCAGGTCGAGCCAGCCGTCGCCCAGCACCTGACGCACACAGATCGCGCCGCCTCGGGCGAACTCCTCCACTTGCTGCTCCTCGAGCACCTCCCCAAGGTAGTCAGCCCGATCCCAAGGGGTAGCCTGCCCCCGTGGACACCCGATCACCCCGACTCACCGCCTACAGCCACGGCGCCGGTTGAGCGTGCAAGCTCGGAGCTGACGAGCTGGCGCAGGTCCTGCGCCCGCTGGCATCGACGACGCACCCCGACCTGCTGGTCGGCACCGACGCCGGAGACGACGCCGCAGTGTGGCGCCGTCCGGACGGGCGCGCCCTGGTCTCCACCGTCGACTTCTTCACCCCCATCGTCGACGACCCCCGCACCTGGGGCCGGATCGCCGCGACCAACGCGGTGAGCGACGTCTACGCCATGGGCGGGACCCCGATGTTCGCCCTGAACATCGCGGCCTGGCCCCGGGAGAAGCTGGACCCGGACCTGCTGGCCGAGGTGATGGCCGGTGGCGCCGACGCCGCCCAGGCCGGCGCCTGGGTGGTTGCCGGCGGCCACACCGTCGACGCCCCCGAGCCCATGTACGGCCAGGCGGTGACGGGTGAGGTCGACCCCGCCAAGATGATGACCACATCCGGAATCAGCGCCGGCGACGCTCTCGTCCTCACCAAGCCCATCGGGACCGGCCTGCTGGCCACGGCCATCAAGCGGAGCGACGCCCTGGCCATCGGCGCCGGCGGCGAGCTCGAGGCCGGGTACCGCACGGCCGTGGCCGAGATGACCCGGCTCAACGACATCGCCGCCCGCGTGGCCCTGGCCGCCGGGGCCACCGGAGCCACCGACATCACCGGCTTCGGGCTCCTCGGGCACCTGCACCGGATGGCCGTCGCCAGTGGCATCGAGGCCGTGGTCCACACCGAGACCGTCCCCCTTCTCCCCGGCACCCGGGCCCTGCTCGACGGGAACTTCGTGCCTGGCGGCACGGTCCGCAACGTCGACTACGTCACCCCCCACCTCGAGGGCGGCAGCGACGACGACCGGACCATCCTCGCCGACGCCCAGACCTCGGGCGGGCTGCTGTTCGGCTGCCCGCCCGACCAGGTGACCCTGGCGTTGGCGGAGCTGGCCGACTCCGGCCACACTGCGGCCGCGGTCGGCGAGGCCCGCAAGGGCGAGCCTGGCCGCATCACCCTGGCCTGACCGTCGGCACTGGCCACGTGCCCTGCAGCACCGAGTGCGGCCGGCGGCGACTCAGTGAGCCGCAGGCCCGGTCTCCGTCGGAATGCCTGCCAGGTGCGCGTGGTCGTTGTAGCGGACCAGCCGCCACCGGCCCCGGCGGTCGCCCTGGTCGTCCACCCGGAACTCGGTGAGCGAGGTGTTGAGCGTCCAGAGATCGAAGTTGCCGTGCTTGGGCAGGTCGAGGAAGTGGCGGAACGCCACGTCCACCACGCCGCCGTGGCAGCTGACGACCACGGTCCGGCCCACGTTGTGGGCCACCACCCGCTCGAGGGCGATCGCCGTTCGATGGTGGAAGCGCAACGAGGTCTCGGTGTTGGGCGCCATCGGCAGGTCGGGCCGGGTGCGGAAGTCGATCACCCCGAACCGGCCCTCGAGCTCGTCGAAGCGGACGCCGTCGGCGTCGCCCGGGCGCAGCTCCTCCAGGTCGTGCTCGACCACGATCTCGAGGCCCCCGAGGGCCTCGTTGAGGATCTCGGCGGTCTGGACGGCCCGGGGCAGCGGGCTCGAGTAGAGGGCGTGGACCTCGGGCTCGACCCCCGACTTCCAGCGGTCCCGCAGGGCCAGGGTCTGGCGTCGCCCGAGCTCGGACAGCCCGGTGCAGGTCTTCATGCCCCCCAGCACCCGGCGCACGGTGACCTCGGACTCGCCGTGGCGGACCAGGATCAGTCGGGTGTCGGTCTGGTCGGTCATCGCTGCGAGGACCTGCCCGGTCACTCCTCGGCGAAGACCTCGGCCGGGATCGTGCCCGACGGGGTCTGGGTCATGATCTCGGCGCCGTCGTCGGTCACCAGGATGGTGTGCTCGAACTGGGCGGACCGGCGACCGTCGGCGGTGACCGCGGTCCAGTCGTCGTCCCAGAGGTACAGGGCGGCGCCACCGAGGTTGAGCATCGGCTCGATGGTGAAGCTCATGCCGGCCTCGAGCTCGGTGGTGGCCCGGCGGTCGTAGAAGTGGGGGATGGCCAGCGCCGAGTGGAACTCGGGGCCGGTGCCGTGACCGATGAACTCGCGCACCACGCTCAGTCCGTTGGCGTGGGCGTGACGCTCGATGGCCCGGCCGATGTGGTTGACCAGGCTGCCGGCCCGCACCGCGGCGATCCCCGAGTACATGGCCGCCCGGGTCTCGCGCACCAGATGGCGGGAGTGCTCGTCGACGTCGCCCACCAGGAACGTGACCGAGGTGTCGCCGTGCATGCCCCCGTAGAACACGGTGACGTCGATGTTGACGATGTCGCCGTCGGCCAGCGGCCGGCTGTCGGGGATCCCGTGGCAGATGACCTCGTTGACCGAGGTGCAGACCGACTTGGGGTACCCCCGGTAGTTGAGGGGGCTCGGGTAGCCGCCCAGGCGGACGGTCTCGTCGTGGGCGATCTGGTCGAGCTTGTCGGTGGTCACGCCCACCTCGACGTGCTTGCCCACGTGGAGCAGGACCTCGGCCGCGACCGCGCCCGCACGGCGCAGGGCCACGATCTCCTCGGCGGTACGGACCAGCGGCAGCACCGACGGACCCGGATCGCCGGTCAGCGCGTACGGCGGGCGGGAGATGTCCCGGGGGACGGTGCGGCGGGGGGTCTGCAGCGCGGGCCGGACCGGCGGGTCCGAGACCGGGACCGCCGCGGCCTGCCGGGTCCCCTTGCGCTTGCGTTTGGCCATCCGCCCAGGGTACCGGCCGTTAGGATGTCGCCGCGCTCGCAGGCGCGGGGAGGAGACCAATGGCAGCAGGAGGCGGGACCAAGGCGATCATCACCGCGTTCTTCGCCAACCTGGGCATCGCCATCGCCAAGTTCATCGGCTTCCTGGTGACCGGCTCGTCGTCGATGCTGGCCGAGTCCGTGCACTCGGTGGCCGACACCAGCAACCAGGCGCTGCTCATCCTGGGCAACAAGCGGGCCGAACGGGAGGCCACCACCCAGCACCCGTTCGGTTACGGCCGCGAGCGGTACTTCTGGGCCTTCGTGGTGGCCCTGGTGCTGTTCTCGCTGGGGTCGCTGTTCGCCATCTACGAGGGCATCGAGAAGATCCGCCACCCCCACGAGATCGAGTCCCTCGGTTGGGCCATCGGCATCCTCGCCTTCGCCATCGTGCTGGAGGCCTTCGCGTTCCGGACCGCGGTCGTCGAGTCGAAGAAGATCAAGGGCACCAGCTCGTGGCCCGCGTTCGTGCGCCGGGCCCGGGTCCCCGAGCTGCCGGTGGTGCTCCTCGAGGATCTGGGGGCCATGGTGGGTCTGGTCCTGGCGTTCGTCGCCATCATCATCGCCGACGTGACCGGCAACGCCCGCTGGGACGGCGTGGGCACGCTGTCCATCGGCGTCCTGCTGGGCGTCATCGCCATCATCCTGGCCATCGAGATGAAGAGCCTGCTCATCGGGGAGGGCGCGCTCCCCGAGCAGGCCACCCACATCCAGCAGATCCTCGAGGACCATCCCCGGATCGACCACCTGATCCACATGCGCACCCAGTACCTCGGCCCCGACGAGATGCTGGTGGCGGCCAAGGTGCAGTTCGAGCCGGGGTTGTCCCGCGCCGAGCTGGCCGATGCCATCAACGAGGCCGAGGACGCGGTGCGCGAGGCCGAGCCCGTCGCCCGGCTGATCTACCTCGAGCCGGACCTCTACGACGAGGCCGAGGCCGACGCCCAGGTGCCAGCCGACGGCCACGAGTAACCTCTCGGCCGTGTTCGACGCCATCCTCATCACCCGCGACGACGACACCGTCGAGGCCTCGCTGACCCAGCTCGACGACGGCGACCTGCCCGAGGGCTCCGTCACCGTCGACGTCGAGTACTCCACCGTCAACTACAAGGACGGGCTGGCCATCATGGGGCGGCCGGGCGTGGTGCGCACCTACCCGATGGTCCCCGGCGTCGACCTGGCCGGCACCGTGGCCAGCAGCGACGACGAGAGGTACGCCCCCGGCGACCGGGTCGTCCTCAACGGCTGGGAGGTGGGCGAGAGCCACTACGGCGGCCTGGCCCAACGGGCCCGGCTCGACGCCGACTGGCTGGTGCCCCTGCCCGACGCCTTCACCACCGAGCAGGCCATGGCCATCGGCACCGCCGGCTACACGTCCATGCTGTCGGTGCTGGCCCTCGAGGAGCACGGGGTCACCCCGGCGGACGGACCGATCGTGGTCACCGGCGCCGCGGGCGGGGTGGGCAGCACCGCGGTGGCCATCCTGGCCAAGCTGGGCTACGAGGTGGTGGCCTCCACCGGGCGCCCCGACGAGGCCACCTACCTCACCGACCTTGGCGCCGCCGAGATCATCGACCGCAGCGAGCTGTCCGAGCCCAACCCCCGCCCGCTGCAGACCGCCCGCTGGGCCGGCGGCGTCGACGCCGTCGGCAGCCACACCCTGGCCAACGTGCTCGCCCAGACCCGCCCCGGCGGGTGCGTCGCTGCCTGCGGCCTGGCCGGGGGTCCGGACCTGCCGGCCACGGTGCTGCCGTTCATCCTCCGCGGCGTCACCCTCGCCGGCATCAACTCGGTGTACGAGCCCTACGAGCGCCGCAAGCTCGCCTGGGACCGGCTGGCGAGCGATCTCGATCCGGCCCGCCTCGACGCCATGACCCAGGTGGTCGGGCTCCGCAGCGCCATCGACGTGGCCGATCGCATCCTGCGCGGCGACGTGCGCGGCCGGGTGGTGGTGGACGTCAACCGGACCTAACCGTCCTCGGCTCGCGCCTCCTCGCGCTCCCGCAACGCAGCCTCCACTGCGGCGATGTCGTCGACCACGTGGCCGGCCAGCACCCGCACGTTCGGCTCGAGCACCATCGAGTCGTGGTCGCCGGGGACCTCGCGGACGAACACGTTGCGCACCCACGGGGTCCAGCCGTTGTCCTCGACCTGGAAGTTGAGGTTGTGGTCCACGTAGCGGGCCCCGCTGAGCCGGAACGACACGTTCAGGCGGGGCCGGTACACGTGCACGTCGCCGTCGTAGGCCTTGGGCTCGTTGACCTCGACGGCCCGCATGTGGGCGGCCTCGATGGCCGAGGTGCGGAAGTCGTGGTCCTGCATCTCGGTGTTGTCGATGCGCCGTTGCTCGCGCTTGTACCGCAGCTTGCCCTGCACGTAGTGGATCAGCCACCGGTGCTTCAACCGCTCGAGCGTCTGCAGGTGCATCATGATCTTGTCGGTCCGGGTGATGTCGCCACCCAGGCCGGGCACCGGGGTGTCGAGCAGGATGACCATGGCCACCTCGTCGCCGGCGTCGGTGAGCTGGTGGGCCATCTCGTAGGCCGCGAACCCGCCGCCGGAGAACCCGCCGATGAAGTACGGGCCCTCGGGCTGCACCTGCTTGATCTCGGCGATGTAGTCGCGGGCGGCGTCGTCGAAGCGCTCGTGAGGCTCCTCGTCGCCGACCAGGCCCCGGGCCTGGATCCCGTACACGGCCCGGTCGTCGCCGATCAGCAGGCCCAGGTGGCGCAGGTTCAGGATGTTGCCGAACATGCCGGCCACGAGGAACAACGGCGCCGTTCCCTTGCCCGGGTCGGGCGCGATCTGCACCACGTGACGCATCGCGGTGGCCGTGGTCCCGCCCGCTGCGGTGCCGCTCATCTCCCCACCGCCGTCGCCCACCTCGGCGCGGATGTGGTCGGCCAGCCGGGCCACGGTGGGCGCGTCGAACAGGACCGACATCGGCTGGTCGACCCCGAAGCGCTGCTTGATCGAGGCGAACAGCCGGAGGGCGATGAGCGAGTGGCCGCCGAGCTCGAAGAAGTCGTCGTCGATGCCGATCGGATCCACGCCCAGCAGCTCCTCCCAGAGCTGCACCAGGCCCCGCTCGACCTCGTCGGTGGGCTCCCGGTACTCCGAAGCCAGGTCCGGGCGCTCGAAGCGGGTGCCGTCGCCGGCGCCCGCCAGGGTGGTGTCGATGAGCTCGATCTGGGGCTGCATGGGCAGCGGGCTCACGAACAGGTGACGCGGGCCGGTCGACTCCATGACCCGCTCGAAGACATCCCAACCCTCGTCGGGCTCGATGCCCGCCTCCAGGAACCGCTGGAACATCACCTCGGCCGAGGCCACGTCTCCCACTGCGCCCAGGGCGCCGGTGGCGGCGGCGGGGTCGGCGAAGGCCTGCTCGTCGGTGAGGCGGACCATGGCGAAGTTCTCGATGTCCACCAGCACGGTGCCGTCACCGTCGGTGAGGGTGATGTCGAAGCGCACCAGGTTGGCGCCGGCCGAGACGTCGCGAAGCCGCAGGTGGCTGAAGATGCGGGCCTCGAGCGGGGCGTGCCAGCGGAGGCGCCCGTAGGTCATCGGGACGTACATCGGGACCTGATCGAGCTCGTCGTAGCCCTCGGTGAGGGGCAGCCCGAACCCGGTGGCCATGTCCAGGAGCGCCGGGTGGAGGTTGAAGTCCCGGGCCTCGTCGACGAGCTCGGGCCGCAGCGCCAGCTCGGCGACGGCCTCGCCGTCACCCCAGCGGATCGACCGCAGGTTGCGCCAGCGAGGCCCGAAGCGGACGTGGTCCTCCTGGCGGGTGCGGATGCCGGCCTCGTCGCTCTCGGCCCGGGCGGTGCAACGAGCCCGGATGGCGTCGAGGTCGAGCCGGCCCGGCTCGGTGGGCTCGACCGACCGGACCGTGGTCTCGGAGTGGGTCTGCCAGCCGCTGGCCGAGCCGTGCGCCGCGCTCTGCAGGCGAGCGTGCGTCCCGCTGGAATCGGCCGACATCACCACCCGGGCGTCTCGGATGATCCCGTCGGGCACCGCCAGTGGGGTCAAGAAGCTCAGGTTGGCGATCTCCACCGACTCCGCGCCGGCCGCCAGCGCAGTGGAGACGAACATCTCCACGTGGCCGGTGCCCGGCATCAGGGCCCGTCCATGCTCGGTGCGGTGCTCGTCGATGACCCACATGCGCTCCGAGCTCAGCTCCACGGTGCCGACCGTGTGGTCGTCGTCCACCGAGACGTAGTCGAGCAGCGGGTGCGGGCAGGGCTCGAACGCGTCGCCGACGTCGTCGGCGCTCGACTCCGCGGCCAGGCCGACCTCGCGCCACGGGCCCCAGGCGAGCGAGAGGACCTCGGGCTCGGCGGTCCGGCGCGGCCGCTGGGCGTAGGCGTCGAGGAAGGCGTTCGCAGCGGCGTAGTCCACCTGGCCGGGGATGCCCAGGGCCGTGGAGGTCGACGAGAAGTAGAGGATGAAGTCGGGGTGGTGGGGCTCCATCACCTGGTCGATCACCATGGCCCCCTGGACCTTGGGCTCGAACACCTTGTCCATCTCCATCTCGGTCTTCATCGCGATGAGGTTCTCCTCCACCACGCCCGCGGCGTGGATCACCCCGTCGATGCGACCGAACCGGCCCACGGCCTCGGTGACCACCTGCTCCATCTCGGTGAGGTCGGCCACGTCTGCCGCGGCGGTCATGTACTCGACGCCGAGCCCTTCGAGCGCCAGGAGCTTGCGGATCTTCTTGGAGGTGGCGTTGCCGGGGCCGTGCTCGGCCAGCCACTGGGGCCAGCGGTCGCGCTCGGGCAGCGGGCTGCGCCCGACCAGGACCAGCCGGGCGTTCCAGCTGCGAGCCAGCCGGTCGGCCAGGTGCAGGCCGAGGCCGCCGAGGCCGCCGGTCACCAGGTAGGTGCCGCCGTCGCGCAGCCGCCCGTGCTCGCCGATCGTGACCGGGACCCGGTCGTAGGAGCGGACGTACCGGCGCCCCTGGCGGTAGCCGATGACCGCGCCGGGGTCGGCCGCCTTCAGGTCGGCGTGCACGAAGGCGCTCACGTCGGCGATCTCGGGCTGGGCCCGGAGCTGCTTGCCCTGGGCCCGCGCGAGGAGGCGCTCGGCCGTGGCCAGGACCCGGGCTCCGGGCTTGCTCGCGCCGGTCTGGGGCATCTCGACGTCGATGACCGAGATGTCGATGGTGGCGTACTCGTGGGGGATCACCGTGGCCGGCCCGAGCAGGGTGGCCTTCTCGGGGTGGCTGACCTTGGCGTCGACGGGCAGGGCCCCATTGGTGACCACGGTCCATGCCTGCTCCGCGTCAGGGAGCTGGTCGCCCGTCGCCTGTGCCAGGTGCACCAGGCACAGGAAGCCCCGCTCCTGCATGTGGTGGTACCAGCTCGACCCGGCGCGCACCCGCTTGTCGGTGGTGAGGGTCCACAGATGCACCACCCGGTCGGGCACGAACTCGTCCTCCACCAGCCCCGCCAGCAGCTGGTCGTAGCCCACCCGGGCGGTCTCGGGCGCGAGCACGTACGAGCGGTCCCCGAGCTTGGCGAAGCTGTCGCCCTCGCGCACCACTGCGACGTCGTGGCCGTCGGCGCGGAGGCGGTCGACCAGCTCGTCGCCCACGCCAGCCTTGTCGGTGAAGACCAGCCAGCGGCACGGTTCCAGGGACTCGCCGGGTGCGCCCGGGGCCTCGTGCCAGACGGCCTGGTGGAACCAGTCAGCGACCTCCGCGCCGCGATGGAGGGTGGTTCGCCCGGCCCCCTCGGTGACCCGGGCCTCCCCGGGCTCGATGAAGTAGCGCTGGTGCTGGAAGGCGTAGGTGGGCAGCTCGACCCGGCGCCGCTGCTCGCCGGCGTAGAAGGCGTCGGCGTCGAGGTCGACACCGGCGGCCCAGACGCGGCCGACGATGTCGAGGACGTACAGGTCGTCGTCGATCTCCTGGTCCGGATGGCGCAGCGACGACAGCACCGGCTGCTGGGGGACGATGTCGGCGCTGGAACGGGCGAAGGACGAGAGCGCCCGGCCCGGGCCCATCTCCACCAGCACGGTCCCGGGCTGCTCGAGCAGCAACGAGACGTTGTCGCCGAAACGGACCGTGTGCCGGAAGTGCCGCACCCAGTACATGGGGTCGGTGGCCTGCTCGGCGCTCAGCCAGCCGCCGGTGAGGTTGGACGCGACCGGCATCGTCGGCGGCGACAGCTCGATGCTGCGCAGCTTCTCCTCCCACGCGGGAAGGATCGGGTCGAACAGCGGCGAGTGCGCGGCCGAGCGCAGCGGGATCTCGCGGATCTCGACGCCGGCGTCGAGGAGCGCGGTGGTCAGCTCGCGGATCTCCTGAGCCGTGCCCGACACGACCGTCAGATCCGGGGCGTTGACGCTGGCCACCACCAGGCGGCCGTAGAGGTAGGGCTCGACATCGTCGGCCGACAGGTTGACCGACAGCACCCCGCCCTCCTCGCAGCTGTCGACCAGCTGGGCCCGCAGCACCGCCAGGTCGAGGCAGTCCTCGAAGCTGAAGACGCCGGCGATACAGGCCGCGGTCATCTCGCCCCAGCTGTGGCCGGCCATGGCCCGGGGGGTGATGCCCCACGACTCGTAGAGCCGAGCCAGGGCCAGCTCGGTCAGGAAGATGGCCGGGAGCTGGTTGTCGGTCTGGGCCAGCAGCTTGACGAACTCGGCCTCGGTGCCCGGCTCCGGGTACAACAGGGGCTGCAGGTCGATGTCGTGGACCTCACGCAGGCGCGCGAAGCCGGCGTCGACGACCTCGCGGTACACCGGCTCGTTCTCGTAGAGGCCTCGCCCCATGTTGGGGTACTGGGACGCGCCCCCGGGGAACAGGTAGCAGACGTTGGCGTGGTCGTGGAACGTCTGGCGGGTGGGCAGGAGGGCGCTGTCGCCCGAGCGCAACCGGGCCACCGCGTCCTCGGCAGAGGTGGCCACCACACCGCAGCGGGTACCGAAGTGGTGCCGGGTGGTGTGCAGCGAGTAGGCGACGTCGGCCAGGTCGGGGGCGTCGTCGCCGTCGAGGAGGTCGGCCAGGCGGCTGCCGTTGCCGGCCACCGCCCCCTGGTTGCGCCCGGAGACCATCAGCAGCTGGGCCCGGCGGTTGCTGGGCCCCGACGGCTGCTCGATGTCCGGACTGGCCTCCACCACCACGTGGGCGTTGGTGCCCCCGACCCCGAGCGAGCTGACCCCGCCCCGGGGCGGGATGTCACCGGTCTCGGGCCAGGGCGCCAGCCGGTCGTTCACGTAGAACGGGCCGCCGGCGAAGTCGACGGTGGGGTTGGGGGCCTCGAAGTTGATGCAGGGCGGCATCTCGCGGTGGCGCAGGGCCTGCACCAGCTTGATGAAGCTGGCCACGCCGGCCGCGGTGTCGAGGTGCCCGATGTTGGGCTTCACCGAGCCGATGCCGATGGTGTTCGGGCCGCCCGCGGGCCCGTAGGCCTCGTTGAGCGCGGCGATCTCGATGGGGTCGCCCATGGGGGTGCCGGTGCCGTGGCACTCGATGTACTGCACCGTCGCCGGGTCGACGTCGGCCACGCCGATGGCCTCCGAGACCGCGGCGGCTTGGCCGTCGACGCTCGGCGCCAGGTAGCTCACTTTGCCCGCCCCGTCGTTGTTGACCGCCGAGCCCTTGATGACCGCGAGTATCTGGTCGCCGTCGGCGATGGCGTCGCTCAGACGGCGCAGGGCCACCATGCCGGCGCCGCTGCCGAAGATCGTGCCCTGGGACCGGTGGTCGAAAGCCCGGCAGTGGCCGTCGGGAGAGAGGGGCTCGCCCTCGTGGTAGAGGTAGCCCACCCGGTGGGGGATCTCGATGGTGACCCCGCCGGCCAGGGCCAGGTCGCACTCGTGCTGCAGCAGGCTCTGGGCCGCCTGGTGGATGGCCACCAGCGACGTGGAGCAGGCGGTCTGGGTGCTGACGCTCGGCCCGGTGAGGTCGAGCGCGTAGCTGACCCGGGTGGCGAGGAAGTCCTTGTCGTTGCTGGTGTGGCGGAGCAGGAAGGTGCCCACCTGGTTCACCAGGTCGGCGTTCGAGAGCAGGTTGTAGATGAAGTAGGCGCTCATGCCGCAGCCGGCGAAGACCCCGATGTCGCCGTCGAAGCGCGACGGCACGTGCCCGGCCCGCTCCAGGCATTCCCAGGCCACCTCGAGCAGGACCCGGTGCTGGGGGTCCGCGATGGCCGCGTCCTTTGGCCCGAGGCCGAAGAACTCGGCGTCGAAGAGGTCGAAGTCGGCCAGGGGGGTGCCGCCCTTCACGTAGTTCGGGTCGGCCAGCATGGCCTCGGGCACCCCGGCGGCGCGCAGCTCCTCCTCGGTGTAGGTCCGGGCGCTCTCCAGCCCCTCCCGCAGGTTCTCCCAGAACTCGTCTGGGCTGGCGGCGTCCGGGAACCGGTTGGCCATCCCGACCACGGCGATGTCGTTGGCGTCCGCCGAGTCGTCGGCGGCCACGACGCCGTCGGAGTCGATCGACTCCAGGGGATCCGGGTTGCTGGTGTTGGCCTGGGCCTCGTCGGTCATCTGTCGCCCTTCGTCGCCCATCTGGACCTCATCGGCTCCGCCGAGCCTTGCGGCGGGCCGCTGCTCGGCGACCGGCTCGATCCCGGGAGCTCGCCGAGGCCCCCGGCGCGACCGCTCGCCCGTCGTCTGCTGTCTCGTCGTCGATCTCTGGTCCGGGCTGCGCCGCGAACGCGTCGGCGAGCTCGTTCACCGTGCCGTAGCGGAACAGGTCGACCAGCGACACCGGTCGACCCAGTCGCTCCTCCAGCGCGTGCCGCAGGGTGACGACCTGGAGGGAGTTCCCCCCGTGGTCGAAGAAGCTGATGTTCCGGTCGACGGTGTCGACGCCGAGCACGTCCTGCCAGGCATCGCTGATGATCCCAGCTGCGTCGCCGGCACTCAAGGCGGGCCCGCCCGCCGCGGGGGCGACGGGGGCCGCCGGCTCGGTGGCGGTGGCCTCGGGTGCCAGCGCGGACTTCACCATCGCCGGCGGCTTGGTCTCGGGTGCGGCCACCAGCAGGGCCTTGCGGTCGACCTTGCCGTTGGGAGTGGTGGGCAGGGCGTCGTGCCAGCGGAAGCGCTCCGGGACCATGTGCGCGGGAAGGGTCCGGGCCAGCGCTGCCTGGATGGACGCCGGGGACTCGGCCGTTCCGCTGGCCACCAGGTGCGCGACCAGTGCCGCGCCGTCGCCCTCCCCCTGGACCACGACCGCGGCCTCGGCGGTGTCGGCCCTGGACTCGAGGGCCGCCTCGATCTCGCCCAGCTCGATGCGGTGGCCCCGCACCTTCACCTGGCTGTCGGCCCGCCCGTGGAAGGCCAGGGTGCCGTCGGGACGCCAGCGCACCAGGTCGCCGGTGCGGTACACCGTCCCGCGGGTGTCGTCGCGGGTGACGAACCGCTCGGCGGTCAGCTCGGGCCGGTCGTGGTAGCCCGGGGTGACGCCCCGGCCGCCGATGAGCAGCTCACCGATGGCGCCCCGGGGCCGGAGGCGCCCGTCCTCGCCCACCACCCGGCAGCAGGTGTTGGCCAGGGGGCGGCCGATGGGGATGGCGCCCCGGTCGATGTCGGCGGTGGTGACGGGATGGACCGTGGACCAGATGGTGGTCTCGGTGGGCCCGTACACGTCGAGCAACTGGCCGCCGACGGCATCGTGGAGCTCGGCGGCGACCGACGCGGGGAGGGCCTCGCCGCCGACGAGCATGCACCGCAGCGAACCGAGCGCAGCCCGGCTCTCGTCGTCGGCGAGCACGATCCGGGCCTCCGAGGGGGTGCACTGCAGGTGGGTGACCCCGTGGGTCTCGATCAGCGAGCCGTACGTCTCCAGCTCGGTGACCGGGCCATGGTCGACGAACGCGGCCCGAACCCGGTCGAGGTGGGGCAGGCTGTCGAGCACCGCCTGTTCGTCGACGCCGAAGTCGACCAGGGCCGCGATCTCGTCGATGTCGATGCTCTCGATCTCGCGGGCGATGGCGATGGCCTGGTCCACGTCGCCGAACAGGCCACTGGTCTCGAAGTAGCGAGCGAAGGCCACCTCGAGGAGGGCATCGAGATCCTCCGGCGACAGCCCGGCCAGGGCGCCGTCGGCCTCGGTCTTGGTGGGATCGAAGGTCGGGAACGCCGAGGCATGCTCCTTGACCAGGGCGATGGAGTCCCGCAGGTAGCTCTTCATCGGTTCCCGCACCGTCTCGCGGACGATGGAGGCGTCGCCGGTGACGAAGGTGTGCAGCATGAGCGACACCGTGCCCCGGCCCGGGTGGCCGGCCTCGGCCCGGGCCCGCCGGTAGGCCTCGACCTTGGTGGCGAGATCCTCCAGCCGCTGGCCCAGGAGGTGGGTGAGCAGGTTGAAGCCGTTGGCGCCGGCCAGCTCGAACGACTCGATGTTGCCGGCCGTGGTGTACCAGATCGGCAGGTCGCGCTGGACCGGCCGGGGCAGGGTGGTGACCTCGACCGGCCCCTTGGGGCCCTCGTAGGTGATGGCCTCGCCCCGCCAGAGCCGCCGCAGCTGGTCGATCTGGTCGAGCAGCGCGGTCTTGGGCTGGCCGAAGTTCTCGGGACGGAGCACGAAGTCCTCGGGGTGCCAGCCCGCAGCGATCGACAGGCCCACCCGGCCCCCCGAGATGCGGTCGACGACCGCCCACTCCTCCGCAGCCCGGACCGGATGGTGCAGCGGCAGCACGCAGCTGCCGGCCCGGATGTCGATGCGCTCGGTGACCGCGGCCAGGGCTGCGCCGGTCACCGACGGGTTCGGGAACGGGCCCCCGAAGGCGTTGAAGTGGCGCTCGGGCGTCCACACCGCGCGGAAGCCGTGGTTGTCGCCGTAGCGGGCCACGTCGAGCAACAGCCGGTACTCGCCGCCACCCTCGGTGCCCTCGCTGCCGAAGAAGAACAGGCTGATGTCCAGGCTGCTCTCGGCCGACCGCGAGGCGCCGGTGGGCCGGGCCGCGGCCAGGCCCTCGTAGAGGACCACCTTCCAGCCGTGGACCAGCGGGTAGAAGATCTCGAGCACGGAGATGTCGAACGACAGCGTGGTCACCGACAGCCAGACCCCGTCGTCGGTGCCGACGTGGGGCTCCATCGACTGCAGGAAGCTGTCGACGTTGCCGTGCTCGACCATCACGCCCTTGGGGCGCCCGGTGGAGCCCGACGTGTACATCACGTAGGCCAGGTCCGTGGCCGACACCGGCGGCAGGATGTCCCGCACCGGGACCGACTCGTCGGCGGCAGTGGCTGCGATGTCGAGGGCCGCCTGGGCGCCGTCGGGGAGCGCCCCCAGATCGTCGGTGAGCACCAGCTGCACGCGTGCGTCCTCGATCATGAAGCACAGTCGCTCCGCCGGGAACCTGGGGTCGAGCGGGACGTACGCGGCCCCGGCCATCAGCACCCCCAGCACCGCCACGATCATGTCGATGGACGGGGCGCAGCTCACGGCCACGAAGCCGCCGGGCTCGACCCCGGCGCGCTGGAGCGCCGACGCGACGCGCCGGGCGCTGCGGTCCAGCTCCCCGTAGGTGATCTCGCGTCCCCGGT
Source organism: Acidimicrobiales bacterium (assembly GCA_041636995.1). Classification (GTDB taxonomy): domain Bacteria; phylum Actinomycetota; class Acidimicrobiia; order Acidimicrobiales; family UBA8592; genus JBFINV01. Next base: position 35,647 of record JBFKRY010000008.1, read on the forward strand.
GCACCAGGGCCACCGCGTCGGGCGTCGAGGAGGCGATTGCGCCGAACTGCTCGTGGAGGGGGCCGGCGAACTCCAGGTCGGCTGGCTGGCCGCCGAGGTCGAGCAGCTCGGCGACCTCGTCATCGGCCAGGGTCGGCAGCCGGCCCAGGGGGCCGTCGCCGTCGAGCGCGGCCGCGGCGGCGAACGCCTCGAGGCCACGAGCGATCCGGCCGGCCAGGCCGGCGTCGTCACCGCGGGCGCGCACCTGGTACGACGCTCCGTCGCCCACCACCTCGATCTGCAGCGCGGCCCCGCTGGTGACCCCTTCGGTCACGATGGCCACGGACAACGCGGGGTCGGTGACCGGTCCCGGTGCCTGCACCGGCATTCGCCCCGCCAGGTCCCGCAGGTACGGGCCCCGCTCGCGGCTCTCGTTGACGGCGCTACGGAGGTCGTCGAGGGTGGCCGTCACCGGCCGGTCCGGGTCGACCTCGACGGTGACCGGGACGACGGTGGCGAACCACGGGCTCACGCCCCGGTCGGTGGCCTGGGGGGTGGCGACGCCAATCGTGCCGCGGTGCTGGCCGGCGCGGCCCAGGACGAAGGCTGCGGCCAGCGCTGCAGCGTCCTCGAACCCGGACGCGCCCGCCACCCGGGCCTGGGCCGTGGACTGGCCCTCGCCGTCCACCTGGGGACCCAGGTCGACCGGCGCGATGGCCGCGATGCGCTTGGACCACCAGACCTCGGAGCGGGCCGATGCGCCGTGCAGCTTCTCCAGGTCGGGCAACACCGGGGTGGGATCGGGCAGGACCCGGCCCACGAGCGCGGCCGCGTCGACGTCGTCCTCGACCCAGCCCTGCAGCACCACGGGGTCGGTGGCGGTGGTCACGGTGAGGGTGACCTCGGGGCCGCTGGTGGACGCGGCGAGGACCGAGCCCGGGGGGCCGGCGCGGGTGGTGTCCGCGAGGGTGGCCGACTGCACCACCATCAGGTGGGTGTCGTCGACCTGCAGGAGCGGTCGGCCCACCCGGTTGATGGTCTGGCCGAAGTCGAGCGCCCGCACCACCCGATCGATCTCGGTGGCGCTCATGGCGTGGGGCACGAGCGCGCCTGCGGGCAGGGGACGGTCGTAGCGCCCGAAGTACTGCCCCTCCCCCTCCTGGTCGGTGCGGTCGAGGCGACCGGCGGTCAGCTGGGCCAGGAGATCCTCGAAGGCGTCGCCGGCCGCGCCGAAGCACTTGAAGTTCAGCGACTGGGTGGTCTCGTCGTCGGCGATCTCGAAGCTGCGGGTGGCCAGGATGGAGCCCTCGTCGATACCGCCCTCGACCGCGTGCCAGGTGACGCCGTAGTCCTTCTCGCCGGCGAGCAGGGCCCACATGGGCGTGTGCAGCCCGGCATAGGCGGGCAGGGGCCCATCGTGGAAGTTGACGGTGATCCTGGTGGCCTCGACCATCTCGTCGGGGAGGATCCGCAGGTTGCCGACGCTCAGCAGCACGTCGGGCCGCTGCCGCTCGAGGTGTCCGGCGAGGTCCTTCCAGGCGACCCGGGCGATGCCCTCGCCGTCGGCCCATTCGGCGATGCTCGCATCCTGGGTGCTCACGGCGACGACGTCGAGGCCGGCCTCGCGGGCACGGTCTGCGCACGCGACGAGCAGCGGATGATCCCCCACGAAGACGACCGTTCTGTACATGGTGGTCACATCCATCGGAGCTGGCTCGATCGGGCGGTGGGCGTGAGCGACACCGGGGTGGGCCGCCGACTCATCCCATCGGCAAGGGCACCGGAAGGCTGAGCGCTCGCCGCTGGGAAAAGCCAGCAGTTCAATAGTGCCCCAGGATGGCGTCGGTGCGGTTGCGTTCGTTGCTCAGGACGCGTCCGACCCCTCTCCACGCGTGAGCAGGCCCCGGACCGCGCGCACGAGCACGGTCTGTGCCGTCAGGATCAGTATCACCAGATCGAGCGTGATCGACCAGTTCTTCACGTAGAAGAGGTCGAGCCTCCGGTACGACGCGAACGACGGGTTGTCGCGGGCCTCGACCTGCCAGAGGCCGGTGATGCCCGGCAGCACGTTGTGGCGCTCCCGCAGCTCCTCGTCGAAGGCCTCCACCTCGGTGGGCAGCGCCGGTCGGGGCCCGACCAGGCTCATCTGGCCCCCGAGCACGTTGAACAGCTGGGGGATCTCGTCGATGCTGGTGAGCCGCAGCACGTTGCCGACCCGGGTGACCCGGGGGTCGGCCTCGACCTTGAGCAGGGGCCCGGCGCGGACGTTGCGGTCCTGGACCTCGTGGAGCCGGTCCTCGGCGTCGGTCGCCATGGTCCGGAGCTTCCAGAGCTTGAACGTTCGCCCGCCCCGGCCCACCCGGTCCTGGCGGAAGAACACCGGGCCACGGTCGTCGAGCTTGATGATCAGCGCCGCGGCGAGCATCACCGGCGAAGCGATCAACAGCGTCATCGACGCCACGATCATGTCCAGGATGCGCTTGGACGCCAGCTGCCAACGCTTGAGGGATGGCCGATCGACGTAGAGCAGGGGCTCGTGGACCACCGGCGCCAGCTGGACCCGCTGGGAGGCGATCCCGGCGATGCCCATGGTGAGATGGACGTGGTGGCCGGCGGCGGCGAGCTGCTCGACCACGTAGGACCGGTCCGCCGGGGTCAGCTCGTCGACCACCACGAACGCGCCGTTGGCGCCCACGGTGGCCATGGCCCGGAGCAAGTCGTCGGGCTCACCGAGCCACTCGCTGCACAGCATGGTGCCGTTGCGGCGGGCGACGACGCCCTTGACCCGGTACCCGGCCTCGTCGTGGTCGGCGAGCATCTCCATGAGGTCCTTGGCGCCCTGGCCGGCCCCGACGATCACGACAGAGCGGGTGTAGCGACCCTGGGCCCGGGCGTGCCGGATCCAGCCGTCGAACACGCTACGACCCACGATCAGCAGCGCGAACGTGGACACCCCGGCGACGACGCCGACGCCGGTGTGGATCTCGCTGGTGACCAGCCGGTCGATGAAGAGGATGCTGGGCAGCAGAATGGCGGCGACCCGGCTGATGCCGGCGAGCTCGGCCGAGCGGACGCTGGAGACCCGGGACTTGTAGAGGCCGAACGAGCGCAGCAGGGCGCCGGTGAGCCCGATCGAGAGGCCGATCACCAGCCAGGAGCGGGTGGTGTGAGGCCAGTCGAACGGCATGAGGAGCGCGAGGACCCACGCCATTCCCACTGCGGCGGCATCGACGAGCAGCAGGACCAGACGGGGGATGTTGAACCGCCGGGAGAGCTGCGACTCGACCAGGGGCACCCTGATCGGTGGGTGCGTCCCCAGACCCAACGAATCCTGCGTTGCCGTCACCGTGTCGCCCTTCCCCTCGTAGCCGCCACATCCCGAGGTGCCCTCGGCGGGCATGGTATCGCCCCGGTGGGTGGTTGTACCAACGCCAAGAGGCTCGTTCGGGGGCAGCGTCGAGGTCCGTCGGCCCACGTCGTGGCTCACGTCGCCCGCGTCCTGTGATCGCAGCCCCACGGTGGTCGATTATCCCGCCGGACGGCGTCCGTCCCTATGGGCGGAAGTTCCCATGGCGGCAGCCGCTCGTGCCGTCGTTCGGCGTTGCGCGCGATTCCACGGTCGCACCCTCACACTCCGCGGTCGGATCGGGGGTGGGGATCCGGGCGGCCACGGTGGCCACGGTTCTCCTGCTCCCGGCTGCACCCTGCAGTGCCGTCAGCGCCCGGGGGCGGGCG
>JBFKRY010000009.1:0-39199 GCA_041636995.1 Acidimicrobiales bacterium
CTGGCTGGTGCGGATCCTGCCGGGCGGCAGGACCCTGCACAACGCATACACCGGCGAGCACCGGCTCGAGCTCGGGCTGATCCTGCTGGTGCTCGGGGTGGGGTTCGGGCTGGCGATCTACTTCGTCGACGTGCCCGACTCGAACTTCGTGCGGATCCTGCTCACGATCCTGGTCTTCGCGGCGTTGCTGTCGCTGCTGTCGCTGCGCTACGGATCGCTGGACCCGTCCTTCGCCGAGGTGGGCCAGGAATGGGTGTCGTGGGCTCGACGCTACGGCCCCACCGCGCTGATCGGGTACGTGGCCGGCTGGCTGATCTGGCCGATCCGGGTGGACACCTACAGCAAGCTCTACATGCCGCTGCTCGGCGCCGGGCTGGCGCTGCTCATCAAGTCCATCGCGGCCCGCATCGCCGGCGGCGGCCACGGCGACAGCGGCGGCGACAGCCCGAGCGAGCCCGAGGTCGCCAGCACCAGCCTCGCCCCTGCCGGCACCCCGGGAGGCGGCGCATGAGCCTGCTCACCACCGAGAAACTGACCGTCACCTATGGCGGGCTGAACGCGAACGACGACGTCGACCTGTCCGTGGAGCAGGGCAACCTGGTCGGGCTCATCGGCCCCAACGGCGCCGGCAAGACCACGTTCATCGACGCCATCACCGGCTTCACCCCGCCCTCGGGAGGCACGGTCACCTTCGACGGCGTCGACCTCGCCGGCATGACGCCCGACGCCCGGGCCCACCTGGGCCTCAGCCGCACGTTCCAGTCCCTGGAGCTGTTCGAGGACCTGACCGTGCGCGACAACCTGATGGCCGCAGCCGAGCCCGCTCGCTGGTACTCCACCATCGTCGACGTGTTCCGCCCCGGCTACCTCGAGCGGGCATATGCCCAGCAGGTGGACTGGGCCATGGACATCCTGAACCTGGGCCCGCTGGCCGATCGACTCCCCAGTGACCTGAGCCACGGCCAGCGCAAGCTGGTCGGCGTTTCGCGGGCCCTGGCCGCCCGTCCCAAGCTGGTCCTGCTCGACGAGCCGGCTGCGGGCCTCGACACCGCGGAGAGCCAGCTCCTCGGCGGGCATCTCCGCGACTTCCTCGATCAGGGCATCACCGTGTTCCTGATCGACCACGACATGGGCCTGGTGCTCAACGTCTGCGACTACATCTACGTGCTCGACTTCGGCCAGATCATCGCTCACGGCACGCCCGCCGAGATCCGCAACGACCCGTCGGTCATCGCGGCGTACCTGGGGGAGTCGGCCGGCGAGGCCCAGGCGCGCGAAGGGGCGACCATCGCGGGTCTCGATCGGGGCGACCACAACCAGGGGCACCAATGAGCGACACCAGCGCAACCGAGACCCTCATCGACATCCACGGCCTCCACGCCGGCTACGGCGGCATCGCAGTGGTGCGTGACCTGAGCATGGACGTCGGCGCCGGTGAGGTGGTGGCCCTGCTCGGCCCCAACGGGGCCGGCAAGACCACCACCCTGCTCACCATCTCGGGGCTCCTCAAGCCGGTGCAGGGCACCGTCGACGTCCTGGGCGAGCGGGTGACGGGCAACAAGCCCTACGAGATCCCGCGCCGGGGGCTGGCCCACGTGGCCGAGGACCGGTCGCTGTTCTTCGACCTCACCGTCCAGGAGAACATCCGCCTGGGCCTCACCGGCGACAAGGCCAGGCGTCGCCAGGCCTACGATCATGCCATGGAGCTGCTGCCGGCGCTGGCGCCGCTGGGCAACCGGCTCGCCGGGCTGCTCTCGGGAGGCGAGCAGCAGATGCTGGCCATGGCCCGTGCCCTGGTGTCACAGCCCAAGTGCCTCCTGGTCGACGAGATGAGCCTGGGGCTGGCGCCGATCATCGTGGAACGCCTTCTCCCGATCGTGCGCGACATCGCCGACCAGACCGGCGCCGGGGTGCTGATCGTGGAGCAGCACGTCCACATGGCCCTCGAGGTCGCCGACCGGGCCTATGTGCTCAATCACGGGGAGCTGGTCATGTCCGGCGACGCAGCGGAGCTGCTCGAGCGCCGTGACCTGCTGGAGGCCAGCTACCTGGGCGACGCGGCCCTGCACTGACGCCGCCACCGCTCCGTCGACCCCCGCGCGGTGAGCACCTGGATCCTGTTCCTGCTCCTGGGGGTGGGCACTGGAGCGCTGTACGCCGCGCTGGCGATGGGCGTCATCGTCGTCTACCGGGGCAGCGGGGTGGTGAACTTCGCCATCGGCGCCACCGCGATGTTCCCGGCGGTGGTGTACGCCGAGCTCCGCACCAGCGGCGACCTGCTGCTGCCGGTCGTCGGCATCCCCAACCGCTACGGCCTGGGCGACCCCCTCGGCTTCTGGCCGTCACTGGTGCTGGCGCTCGCCGTCGGGGCCCTGATCGCGGCGCTGGCCCACACGCTCGTCTTCCGACCGCTTCGGCAGGCCCCGGCGCTCACGTTGGTGATCGCCACCGTCGGACTCACCATCGTGCTGCAGGGCCTGGCGGCCAAGAGCTTCGGGACCGCCACGGTGCGGACGCCCGAGATCCTGCCCGACGACGTGGTCACGGTCTTCGGCCGCCCCGTCCCGGTCGATCGGTTCTGGCTGGCGGGCGTGGTGGCACTGGTGGGCGTGGGACTGGGCGGCGTCTACCGCTTCAGCCGGTTCGGCCTGGCCACCCGGGCCGCGTCCACCAGTGAGAAGGGCGCCACCCTGCTCGGCTACGACTCGGGCCGGATCGCGCTGGTGAACTGGATCATCGCCTCCATGATGATCAGCGTGATCGGGATCCTGCTGACCCCGCTGAGCGGCGTGAACCCGTTCAACTACAGCCTGTTCGTGATCCCGGCGCTGGGCGCAGCCCTGGCAGCGCGACTGCAGTCGTTCACCGTGGCCGCGCTGGTCGGCATCGGGATCGGGAGCTTCCAGGCCCTGGCGGTCCACATGGTGTCGCAGCGCCAGGTGCCGGACTTCCTGCTCGCCGGGCTGGACTCGGTGGTGCCCTTCGTGGTGATCGTCGGCGCCCTGGTGTACTCGGGCCACACCCTGCCCATCCGGGGCACCTTCCTCGAGCACCATCACGTCGAGGCGCCGGTCCCGGCCCGGAACCCGCTGGTGTGGCTGTCGATGGTGGTGGCCGGGACCCTGATCATGGTCTTCGGCGGCCCGTCCATCCGCCTGGCCGGGATCCAGTCGATGTTCACCATCACCCTGCTGCTGTCGCTGGTGGTCCTCACCGGCTACCTGGGACAGGTCTCGCTGGCCCAGCTGGCCTTCGCCGGCTTCGGCGCCTTCTGGCTGGCGCACTCCTCCGAGCAGTGGGGGGTGCCGTTCCCCCTGGCCCCGCTGCTGGCGATCGCGGTCACCACCGCGGTCGGCACCGCGATCGGGATCCCGGCGCTGCGGATCCGGGGCATCCAGTTCGCGATCGTCACCCTCTCGGCGGCGCTCGTGTTCGAGCGGTTGGTCTTCCGGAGCCCGTCGTTCAGCGGGCCCGGCGGGCTGGCGCACGTGGATCCGCCGGAGCTCTTCGGCCTCGATCTCGGCATCCTGGGCTCGGGGAACTTCCCCAACCCCACCTTCGGGGTGATCCTGGTCTGGCTGACCGCCGGCTGCGCCCTGCTGGTGGCCAACCTCCGCCGGGGCTCGGTGGGCCGGCGCTTCATCGCGGTGCGGCTCAACGAGCGCGCCGCCGCGGCAGCCGGCATCAACGTGCCCCGCACCAAGCTGCTGGGCGCGGCGACCGCCTCGCTGCTAGCCGGGGTCGCGGGCGTCATGTTCGCCTACAAGAGCGTGGACTTCACCAGCGCCGGCCTCGAGGCCGAGGAGGGCCTCCAGATTCTGGCCCTGGCCTACGTCGGCGGGATCGGGGCGGTGAGCGGGGCGGTGATCGGCGGGCTGATCGCCCCGGCCGGGCTGCTCGTCGTGGCTCTGTCGTCGGCGGAGCCCTCGGTCGACCAGTTCCTGCTGGCCGGGGTGGGCATGGTGATCGTGGCCGTGGCCTTCCCCGCCGGCCTGGCCGGCGTCGGCACCCGGCTTCGAGCCGCCCTTCGGCGTCCCCGCCGGGCAGCGCCCCACTGAGCCCCGGCGGAGCCGGACACCACGAGCGGCCACACCCGGTGCGGACGCCCCGGCGGAGCCGGGACACGCCCTCTCGCGCCCACCAGCTCGGGCGATTCTGAGCGAAGCGAACGAACCGCCCGAGCCCGACGGATCCGCAGCTCCGCTGCGCTGATCCGCCGGAACGATCGATGAGCCCCGGCGGAGCCGGGACAATGCTCACCAGGTGTCGATCATGGGGCGCTTCTTGGTGGTGCGGGGCGGCGGCGGGGGGACGCTCCCGAACGCGGTGGTGATCCAGTGGCGGGAGTCCATGGGATCGATGACGTCGTCGATCTCGAAGTGGTCGGCCATCGAGACCGCCTTGCCCACCTGGTACATGCGGTCGACCAGCTCCTCGTAGAGCTGCATCCGCTCGTCGGGGTCGTCGACGGCCTGCAGCTCCTTGCGGTAGCCGAGCTTGACGGCGCCCTCGAGGCCCATGCCCCCGAACTCGCCCGTGGGCCAGGCCACGGTGAACATCGGGAACTTGAAGCCACCGGAGGCCATCGCCTGGGCCCCGAGCCCGTATCCCTTGCGCAGCACGATGGTGCAGGTGGGCACGGTCACGCTGCGCCCGGTCACGAACATCCGGCAGGCGTGGCGGACCAGGGCTTCCTTCTCGGCCTCGGGGCCCACCATGATCCCCGGGGTGTCGCACAGCTGGACGAGGGGCAGGTCGAAGGCGTCGCAGAGCTGCATGAACCGGGCGGCCTTGTCGGCTCCGTCGGCGTCGATGGCCCCCGCCAGGTGCGTGGGGTTGTTGGCCAGCACCCCCACCGGGCGGCCCTCGATGCGCGCCAGCGCGGTGACCATGCCCGGCCCGAAGTCCCGCCGCAGCTCGAGGACCGAGCCGGTGTCGCACAGGGTCTCGATCACGTGGCGCACGTCGTAGACCCGGAGCCGGTTCTCAGGGATCGCCGACCGCAGCCGCCGCTGGTCGGCGCACTCCCAGTCGGCGAGGGCCCCCTGGAAGTAGCTCAGGTAGCGCTTGGCGACCTCCACGGCCTCGGCCTCGTCGGCGACGGCGATGTCCACCACCCCGTTGGCCCGCTGGACGTCGATGGGCCCGATCTCGGTGGGCCGGAACACGCCGAGGCCGCCGCCCTCGATCATCGCCGGACCGCCCATGCCGATGTTGGAGTTCTCCGTGGCGATCACCACGTCGCAGCAGCCGAGGATGGCGGCGTTGCCCGCGAAGCAGTAGCCGGAGTTGATGCCGATCATCGGCACCAGCCCCGACAGGTCGCCCCACAGCCCGAACGCCAGGCAGTCCAGCCCGGCCACCGCCAGCCCGTCGGTGTCGCCGGGCCGGCCCCCGCCGCCCTCGGTGAAGAAGATCACCGGTAGCCGCCACTGCTCGGCCAGCTCGAACAGCCGGTCCTTCTTGCGGTGGTTCTGTCCGCCCTGGGTACCGGCGAGCACCGTGTAGTCGTACGACATGACCACGCAGCGGGAGCGGTCCTCGCCGAACAGGTGGCCGTTGACCCGGCCGATGCCGGCGACCATGCCGTCGGCCGGGGTGTTCTCGATCAGGTCCTCGACGGTGCGGCGCTTGCGCTGGGGTGCGATCACCAGCGGCCCGTACTCGATGTAGGAGCCCGGGTCGAGGAGGTGGTCGAGGTTCTCCCGGGCGGTGCGCTGCCCGGTGCGGCGGCGCTTCTCCACGGCGTCGGGCCGGCGGTGGTCGAGGCCGATCCGGTGGCGCTCGATGGCCTCGGCCAGGTCGGCACGCACGTGGTCCAGGTCGACCTCCTCGCCGCGCTCGGCCGCGACCACCGCGACCTCGGCGGGGTCGACCACCACCAGCACGTGGCCCTCGAACACCGCCTCGCCCTCCTCGACGCCGACCGCGGTGACGATGCCGTCGACGTCGGCGCAGATCACGTGCTCCATCTTCATGGCTTCCATGACCGCCACCGCCTGGCCGGCGGCCACCTCGTCGCCCACCCCGACCTCCACCGAGACGATGGTGCCCTGCAGCGGGGCCCGGACCCCGTCACCGCGGGCCTGCCCGGTGCGGCTCTGGCCGCCGGAGATGAGCGCGTCTCGACCGTGGTCGAGGACGGCCAGGGGGTCGCTGCGATCGATCGACGCCCCGGCCCGGCCGACCCCGGCGACCGGGGCGTCGGTGGCGGCCGGCGCGTCGAGGAGGAGTCGGTTCAGATTGTCCTCGAGCCAGCCGGTGTGCACGTCGCCGTGGGCCAGCGCGGGCTCGGCGGCGATGGCGGCGACCAGGCCGACGGTGGTGGCGGCGCCGTCGATCACGGTGTCTTCCAGGGCCCGGCGGAGCCGGCGCAGCGCCACCGCCGGGTCGTCGGCCGGCGCGTGCGCGATCACCTTGGCTAGAAGCGAGTCGTAGCGGGGGTTGGTGGCGTAACCGGGCGCGCCGTAGGTGTCGACCCGGATGCCCGGGCCCGCAGGGAGCACGAAGGTGGCCAGCTCGCCGCCGGAGGAATGCACCGCGCCGTCGGGGCCGATGCGCTCGAGGTTGATCCGGGCCTCGACGGCAACACCGTTGGGCCGGCGATCCAGTCGGTCGAGCACGTCGGGCTGGCCGTCGGCGATGGCGAGCTGGACGGCCACCAGGTCGACGCCGTAGATCTCCTCGGTGACCGGGTGCTCCACCTGGATGCGGGCGTTGCCCTCGATGAAGCCGACGGTGTCCCCGGCCACCAGGAACTCCATGGTGCCCAGGCTCCGGTAGCTCGCCTCCCGAGCCAGCTCGACCGCGTGGGTCTCGAGGGCCTTGCGGACCGAGCCGTCGAGGCCTGGCGCCGGCGCCATCTCGATCAGCTTCTGGCGCTGGCGCTGGACGCTGCACTCCCGCTCGCCCAGGGCCACCACCTCGCCGGCCCCGTCCCCCACCACCTGGACCTCGATGTGACGGGCCCCGAGGAGAAGCTGCTCGACGTAGACGCTCCCGTCGCCGAACGCGTGGGTGGCTTCGGAGGCGCAGCGCTCGTAGGCCTCGGCCAGCTCGGCCGGATCGGTCACCGTCCGCATCCCCCGGCCACCGCCGCCGGCGAGCGCCTTGACCATCACCGCAGCCCCGTCGCCGAGCTCCTCCATGAAGGCCCAAGCCTCCTCGAGCGCCGTCGGGCCCGCAGTGCCCGCCAGCACCGGCACCCCGCACCGCTCGGCGAAGCGCCGGGCGGCGGCCTTGTCGCCGAAGAGTCTGATGGTCTCGGGCTGCGGCCCGACGAACACCAGCCCGGCCGCGGCGCAGGCCTCCGCCAGATCGGCGTTCTCGGCCAGGAAGCCGTAGCCGGGGTGCAGCGCGTCGCAGCCCGTCGCGGTTGCGGCGCCGATGACCGCGTCGACGTCGAGATAGGCGCGGGGCCCCTCACCGGGGAGCTCGACGGACTCGGTGGCCGAGCCCACGTGGAGCGAGCCGGCATCGTCGGCCGGGTGGATCGCGACCGTCGGGATGCCGAGGTCGGCAGCGGTGCGCATGATCCGCACCGCGATCTCACCCCGGTTGGCCACCAGCAGCTTCGACGGCACGCCGAGACGGTACCCCAACGGGCCCGGCAGGCCTGCCCGCTCAGTCGGTGGGTTGGACGAACTCCGCAGCCACCCAGCCGGTGTCGCCCCGGAAGCGGACCTCCAGCCACAGGACGCCACCGGCCTCCTCGCTGTTCCCCGTGGGCCGCACCACCCTGCCGTCGGGGATGGTGCGGATCACGTCGGCGTCGGAGTCGGGCTCGGCCCGCAGCCGCAGCCCCCCGGGCGCCTCCACCCGCAGCCGGTCGCCCGACGGGGCCGGGGTGGGCGTGGCCAGCGGGGTGGGGGTGGGCAGCGGCGTCGGGGTGGGCTCGAACGTGGGCGCGACGTAGCGGCCGTGGATCCAGCCGGTGGTGCCGTCGCCCAGCTCGACCTCGAACCAGACGTCGTCGTCCACCACATCCTGGCGGCCGGTGGAGGCCAGGGTGGTGCCCAGCGGAGCCTGGGTCACGACCGGGTTCTCCGTCCCGGGCCCGGAGCGCACGTTGACGGCGTTCTCCACGTCCTGTACCACCAGCCATCCCCGATCCGGCTCGGGCGTCGGGGTGAGGTCGGGCGCCGACCCGAGGGTCAGCTCGTCGGGGGTGGGGGTGACCTCCGCAGTAGCCGCCGGGGTGGCGCTGCCCGACGGGGTGGCGTCACCCGGTCGGGCCGCGGGCTCGGGCGACGAGTACACACACCCCGACACCACCAGCGCGCCGGCCAAGCCGGCGAGCACGAATCGACGCAGGACGTGATCACGCCCAGGGCGGGCTGCCATCCCAACCATTCCAGTGCAGGACGGTCTCGATGGGGGGTCGGGCAGCCGGCTTGAAGTCGGTGCCCTTGGCGTAGCCACAGGTGATCAGCGCGCACTGGGTGTACGCGGCGTGATCGATGCCCAGCACCCCGGCCGCCTGCTCCTCGAACATCAGGTGGATGGTGGTCCACGAGGTCCCGAGCCCCCGCTCGCGTGCCGCGAGCATGAAGCTCCAGGCGCCGGGCAGGATCGACCCGAACATCGACGCGGCCATGGCCGCAGGCAGGCCGTCGAGGCGGCCGGGCAGGAGCGGGATCACCATGACCGGCACCCGGCCGAAGTTCTCCGCCAGGTACTCCGCGGAGCCGAGCACCCGGTCCTGCTGGGCATGGCGCTCGGGGTCGTCGCCCTTGTAGGCCGTGGAGACGCTGCCCTCGAGGGTGGTGTAGATGTCCCAGCCCTGCTTGTAGAGCTCGCCGATGGCCTCCCGCTTGTCCGGGTCGGTGACCACCATCCACTGCCAGCTCTGCATGTTCGACCCGGTGGGCGACTGGACGGCCGCCTCCAGGCACTCCTTGATCACCTCCGGCTCGACGGGCCGGTCGAAGTCGAGCCGCTTGCGCACGGCCCGGGTGGTGGTGAGCAGCTCGTCGGCGGACAGTCCCAGCTTCATGGTGCCCGACTGTAGGACACCGCGCCTCGGCCCCGGTTCACCCGGACCACCTCGACGCCCCGCGTTCAGCGCACCGTGCCGGCGCTCCGGAGCCGGGCGATGGCCTCCTGGTCGTGGCCCAGCTCGGCCAGGATCTCCTCGGTGTGCTCGCCGTAGCCGGGGGCCGGCGTCGGCTCGAAGCCGTCGCCGTCGGCGGCGGCGCCGAAGGCGGCGCCCTGACGGGGCGTCCGCAGGGCCCCGACGATCGGGTGCTGCACCACCCGGACCGCGCCCCGGGCCACCACCTGGGGGTAGTCCACGACGGCGGCGGGGTCGAGCACCGGCACCGCGGGGACGTCGGCGGCCCGGCATCGGGCCAACAGCTCGTCGCTGCCGAACCCGCGGCACATCTCGCCGAAGGCCGCGTACCAGGCCTCGAAGTCGGCGCCGCGGTCGGCGGCGGTGGCGAACCGGGGGTCGGTGCCCAGCTCGGGTCGATCCAGGGCGTCGCACACCGCCTGCCACTGGGCGTCGTTGCCCGCGGTGACCGACACCCAGCCGTCTGCGGTGGGGAACAGCTGGTAGGCCGCCAGCAGGTTGGGCAGATGGGTGGCGTCCTCGTCGAGCAGGCTGCAGTGCATCATCACGTCGGGCCAGTTGAAGGCGATGTTGGCTTCGAGCATCGACAGCTCCACGTGCTGGCCCTCCCCGGTCCGGGCCCGCCCGGCCAGGGCCGCGGCGATGGCCTGCGCGGTGGTGAGGGCCGCCACCTTGTCGGCGACCATGCCCCGGATGAGCATTGGCCCCCCGTCCGTGCGTTGGGCGCCGGCCCAGCCCGACAGCGCCTGGATGACCGGGTCGTAGACCGGCCGGTCGGCCTCGGGGCCGTCGGCGCCGAACCCCGACGAAGAGACGTACACCACCTCGGGGTGGCGCCGGTGCACCTCCTCGAAGCCGAAGCCGAGGCGCTCGATCACCCCCGGCCGGAACCCCTGCACGAGCACGTCCGCCCCGTCGAGCAGCGCCCACAGGATCTGCTTCCCCTCGCCCGTTCGGAGATCGACCGCCAGCGACCGCTTGCCGGCGTTGGCGTTGGCGAACCAGCCGGACATGCCCCCCTTCCGGCTGCCGTAGTTCCGGAGCGGGTCGCCGCCCTCGGCGTCCTCGATCTTGATCACGCTGGCCCCCTGGGTGGCCAGCAGGTGGGTGGCGGCGGGCACCGCGATCATCTGACCCAGCTCCAGCACCCGGATGCCCTCGAGCGGCCTCACCGGGAAACCGCCGTGGCGCCGCTGACCCGTGACCTCATCCGTGGACGTGGTGGGCGGGGTCCTCGCTGGGGTCTGCCGTCCGGTTGACGGGACAGTCGTCGGCGATGTCGAGCACCGCCAGGGTGCGGCCGATGGCGACGCAGAAGCCGATCAGGGTGAGGAGCTCCAGGATCTGCTGGTCGGTGAAGTGCTCCCGCATGCGGGACCAGTAGACCTCGTCGGCCATCAGGGCCTCGTGATCGAGGCAGAATCGCTCGGCGGTCTCGGCGGCGAGCTTCTCCGCGTCGCTGAACGACTCGACCTCGCGGTAGTCCGCGACCCGGTGGTAGAGGTCGTCGTCGAGTCCTTGCTGCATCGCCGATGCAGACCGGGTGTTCAGTCATATGTGGCACTGGTTGATCTGGGCCACCCGCATGCGGGCGATCTCGCGCACCCTCACGTCCAGCGACACCCTGGTGTACAGGGTGGAGCCGGTCAGGCCCACCCCCTTGGCCAGTTCGGGCTGGAGCTTCCACAGCCGGCTGCGCTCGAGGCCCTCGCCGTCGGGGATGTCGATCCGTGCCATCGCTGCCTCCCAGTACCCGGATCCAGGGTCACGCAGAATTGACCGAGCGATTAGTTTGCGAGCGTACTCGTCCCCCTCGCCCGCCTGCCACGGAGGCCAAGCCATGAGCTCCGACCTCGACCTCCACCAGGTCGACCACCTGCTGACCACGACCAGGGCCGTCCGCAAGCGACTCGACCTCGATCGCCCGGTGCCCCGGGAGCTGGTGCTCGACTGCGTGCGGGTCTCCACGCAGGCGCCGGCGGGCGGCAACTACCAGCGCTGGCGCTGGGTCATCGTCGACGACCCCGACAAGAAGGCGCTGGTGGCCGACGCCTATCGCCGGTCGTACCAGCCCTACATCGAGATGCAGCGCAGCGCGGTGGCGGCATCGGCCCCCGACGACCCCACCCTGGCGCGGATCATGTCGTCGAGCGACTACCTGGCCCACGTGATGGGCCGGGTCCCGGTGCTGGCGATCCCCTGCTCCCTCGGGACGCCCAGCGACGCCGGCGACGATCTCGAGGGGGGAGCCCAGGGCTGGTGGGGCTCGGTGCTGCCGGCGGTGTGGAGCTACATGCTGGCCGCCCGGGCCCGGGGCCTGGGCACCGCCTGGACCACCCTCCACCTCCGCTATGCCGAGGAGGTGGGCGAGGCCCTCGGCATCCCCTCCACCGTCACCCAGCTGGCCTGCGTCCCCACCGCGTTCTACACCGGCGACAGCTTCCGCCCCGGCACCCGCAAGCCCGCCGAGCAGGTCACCTACTGGAACCAGTGGAAGAACACCGACATCAGCAGCGGCCACTGACGACCGGGGATCAGCCCCGCCCAGACCCCTCGGCCCGGTCCAGGGCGTCGAGGGCCTCCCGGAGCTCGCGGATCCGCCGTTCGATCCCGGCCCGGTCGTAGCGCTCGTCGATGGCCGCGTTGATCTCGGCGGCGCCGACCCCGTAGCCGCCCGGCGCCGCGCCGTCGCCCGAGGTCTGCGTCATGGTGTTGATGCGGGCGTGGAAGAGCTCGGACAGCTGCCGCTCGCGTGCAGCCAGCTCGGTCTCGAGCTCCACCCGCGTGCGCGCCGGGCGCAGCTCCTCGCCGAGCTCGGCGATGCGGCGGCGCAGCTGGTCCTTGACCTCCTGGAGGTCGAGGCGGACGTCGATGTCGGTGGCCTCGCCCAGCTGTCGGTCGACCTCGGCGAAGGCGGCCCAGGCCCGGGACAGCTCGGCGTGGGCGTCGGACCCGTTTCCCATGGATCAACGGTATGCACCGGCGGCGCCGTTGGTCCACAATCCCAGCCAGGAAATCCGGGAGACTGCCCTGATGCGGCACAGCCATGCTGCCGAGGCCCAGTGGTGGGTGCTCGTGGCCACCGTGGCCGTTGTCCCACTGGCGTTCAGCACCTGGACGGCCGACGTCTTCAACCTCACGTCGCTCACCGTCGTCTGGGTAGGGGCCATCCTGGCGATCGGCCTCGAGATCCTCGCCGGGCGTCGCCGGCTGCCCGCCTCCCGGATCTGGCTGGTGGTGGCCGCCTACCTGGCGGTGCTGGCGCTGACCACGGTCACCTCCCGGTCCCCGGAGGTGTCGTTCCTCGGCCTCTACGGCCGCTACGGCGGGCTGGTCACCGTGGTGCCCGTCGTGATCCTGGCCCTGCTGCTGGCGCGAGCGATGGCGGGCGCTCCCGCCCGACGGAGCCAGGCTATGGTTGCCCTGGTCGCCTCGGCGGTCGCCGGCGCCGCCTACCTCTGGGCCCAGCAGCTCGGGATCGACTGGTTCGGCTGGCTCGACCCCACCGGCAGGCAACCTCGACACCCGCCCGGCGCGCTGGGCAACGCCAACTTCTCGGGCGCCCACCTGGCGCTGGCGGTCGGACCGGCGCTGGTGTTGACCGTCGAGAACGCGGGCAGGCGCCGACTGGCGGCGGCCAGCGCCGCAGCGGTGATCCTGAGCGGGGTGGGGGTCAGCCAGAGCCGGGGGGCCATGCTGGCGTGCGCTGCGGCGATCATCGCGGTGGCGATGGGCTCGGGCCTTTCTCGGCGGCTGCTCGGCGCCGGGGTGACCGCGGCCGCCCTGCTCGTCGGCCTCACCGCGCTGGCCACCGGCAGCAGCGGCGACCTGGTCGGCACCCGGACCCTCGACGAGCGCGCCGAGCTCTGGCAGGTGGCCTTCGAGGGCGCCGCCGACCGCCCCATCCTGGGCGGCGGGCCCGACCTCTACGTGCTCACCTTCCGGGAGCACGCCGGCCCCGCCCTCGCCGGGGTGATCGCCGACGAGCCCCACAACGTGCTGCTCGACCACCTCGACGGCAGCGGGGTGCTCGGGGCCGGGGCGTGGCTGGCAGTCGTCGCGGCCGTCGTCGCCGTGGCCCGCCGCAACCCGGCCCCCCGAACCCAGCTCCCGGGGATGGCCCTGGGCGCGGCCTACCTGAGCCAGGCCATGGTCAGCATCGACGTGGTGCCGCTGCAGCTGTGGGGCTGGGTCGCCGCCGCGGGCGTGGTCGGCGCCAGCCCGGTCGAGCCCGCCCCGGGGCCCCGCTCCGGGCGAGCCCCTCGGGCGCTCGTGGCCGCCGCAGCCGTCGGGACCGTGGCGCTCATCGCCGTTGCCCTCGGCCCCTTCCGCGCCGACATGGCCCATCGCCGCGGCATCGAGGCCGCCAGCATGGGCGATCAGGATCGGGCACTGGCCCAGCTCACCCAGGCGACCGAGCGCAACGGCTGGGAGCCCCGGTTCCACCGGCGCCTCGGGATCCAGCTGGCGGTCGCCGCTCGGGAGGCGCCCGGCGACGGGCTGGCCGAGGCCGCCGCGGCCGAGCTGGATCGGGCGCTGGAGCTGCTGCCCGGCGACGCGGTGGCCCGCCGCTGGCGGGCGTCGATCACCGACCCCTGATCGCTACGCGGGGACGCAGCGGTACTTGGCGGTGCGGGCGGTGATGCCCAGGCTGCGCAGCAGGCCGCCCATCGCGAAGTAGTTCTCGTGCTCGAAGTGGGCCGCCAGCGTCGCCTGGTCCTCCCAGAGCTCGTAGACCACGATGCGACCGTCGACCACCGGATCGGCGGCGAACACGTACGCCTCGCAGCCCGGCTCATCGTCCCTGGTGGCCTGCTGCAGCGGCGTGGCCCGCTCGATCGCCCCGTCGATCTGCGACGGGTCGTCGAGGTCGATCTCGCCCAGGATCACGATCTGCTGATCGGGTGCCTGCTCGCTGGCCGAGAAGAAGTCGGCGCGGGCCCTGGGGGTGTCGTCGTACACCGGCTCGCTGGCCACCACCTGCCAGCTGGCGCGCGCGGCACCGCTCAGCGCCGCTCCACCCAGGTCAACCGACAGGTCGGGGGCGGCGGGACCCTGGAGGTAGGCCACCCGGGCCTGCTCGTCTTCCCAGAGCTCGTAGCCCTGCACCCGCCCGGGGACGCAGGGGTCCGGTGCGTACACGTAGGCATGGCAGCCGGCGGTCGACCGGGCCGCCAGCTGGGCCGGCCCAGCCGCAGCCACGGCGTCGCCCATCGCGCCCGGGTCGGCGAGGTCGAGCTCGGCGCTGATCAGGATCACGATGCCTCCGCTCTCGAGCGGCCACCTGGTCGGGCCGCCTAGTCTCGCTCCATGCTGGCAGCGCTGATCACCGACCGGGAAACCGTCGAGCTGATCGAGTTCCCCGAGCCCGAGCCCGGACCCGACCAGGTGGTGGTGGACATCGCCTACTGCGGCATCTGCGGGACCGACGTGCACGGTTACCTGACCCCCGGGCCCGTCAACCCGTCCACCTGCGGGCACGAGTGGGTGGGCACCATCTCGGGCACCGGCACCGGGGTCCGCCGGCTCGAGGAGGGCGATCGGGTGGTGATCGCGGTACCGCCCGCCTGCGGCAGCTGTGACGCCTGCGTGGCCGGCCAGATGGACAGGTGCCAGACCGTCCTGCAGGCCACGGTGGGCGCCGGACCGTTCGCCACCCCCCACGGCGGGTTCGCGCCCCGGCTGGCGATCCATCACGGGCGGGCGGTGCGGGCCGACCCGGCGCTGAGCGACGAGCAGGCGGCCCAGATCGAGCCGGCCACCATCTGCTTCCACGCGGTGCGGGCCCACCCGCCCCGCCTCGGCGACGTGGCCGTGGTGGTCGGGGCCGGGCCGATCGGGCTGAACACCATGCAGTGGATCCTCGCTGCGGGGGCCGGCAGGGTCGTGGTCGTGGAGCCGTCCGCCCCCCGGCGGGACGCGGCCCGGACATTGGGCGCCCACCACGTGGTGGAGCCGGGCACCGCGGCCGACGAGCTGGTCGGCGAGCTCACCCACGGGCTGGGGGCCGACATCGTCTACGAGTGCGCGGGCATCCCGGCCACGGTGCAGGGCGCGGTGGATCTCGCCCGCCGCGGCGGGCGGGTGTGCCTGATCGGCCTGGCCACCGGCGAGGCCCCGGTGACCCCGCTGCACTGGCTGGTGAAGGAGATCCGGGTGGGCGCGGCGCTCGGCTACACCCACGAGGAGTTCGAGATGGTCATGGGCTATGTGGTCGACGGCCGGATCGACCTGGGGGCGCTGCACTCGGGCACCGTGGGCCTCGACCAGATCGGACCGACGCTGGCCGAGCTGGCGTCGGGCTCGTCGCCCCACACCAAGGTGCTGGTGGATCCCCGACGATGAGCGTGGTCCCGGTACGGTGCTGCGGATGGACATCGAGTTCTGGGTCGATCCCATCTGACCGTGGTGCTGGGTGACGGCCAGGTGGGTCGTCGACGAGGTGATGCCCGCCCGCGACCTCGAGGTCACGTGGCAACCCATCAGCCTGTTCTTCAAGAACGAGCCAGCCGAGGACGCCGACGGCTACGAGCGCTACCGCTACACCCATCGGCTGCTGCGGGTCATGGAGTCGGTCCGGGAAGGCGCCGGCAACGCGGCGGTGCGTGACCTGTACTGGGAGTACGGCCGGCGCATCCACCACGACAAGAACCGTGACTTCGCACCCGAGGAGGCCCTCGACGCGGCCGGGCTGGATCGGGCCCACGCCGCGGCGTTCGACGACGAGACCTGGGACGCCGAGATCCGCAAGCGCATGGACGTGGCCCTCGAGCTCGCCGGCGACAACGTGGGCACCCCCATCATCGGGTTCGAGAACGACGACGGCGAGAAGGTGGCGCTGTTCGGCCCGGTGATCACCCGGGTGCCGAGCACCGAGCAGGCGCTGCGGCTCTGGGATGGCTACGTCATGTGCGCCACCGTGCCCGGGTTCTGGGAGCTCAAGCGCACCCGGACCGAGCGCCCCGACTTCGGCGAACGCCCCTGATCCCTCACGGACCGGGCCCCTCGGCGAGGGCCAGGCACCGGTGGTACTGCTCCCAGAGGTGCGCCGCGTCCTCGTCGCGGCGATCGGCGAAGGACCGGAGGTCCCACACCAGCTGGCGCAGGTCGGCCTCGGCGTGCACCAGCTGCCGATCGAGCACCGCCAGCTCCTCGCGGCGCCGGTCAGCGGTCGACGACTCCCAGACGTCCTCCGTGAAGGTGCGACGGCTGTGGTCGAGCTGGGAGCCCAGCTCACCCCCGGCGGCCCAGAGGCGAGCGGCGATGCCACGACCGTCGGCCGCGTCCTCCTCGGCGGCCCGAGCCGCCGCCCAGTAGTACTCCGGCGTCGTCATCCGCCCCCTCCCTGTATTCCAGCTGTTCCCGATATCCTTCGTAGCATATCGAGGTCACAGGGACACGGTGCCCACGGGGCCGAGCAGGATGATCACGATCCCGTGGGCCTCGGCCTCCTCGATGCTGGCCGCCTCGACCTCCACGAACGTGCGGGGCATCTGCGAGCTCAGGACCTTGTAGCGGTACCGGGGCGCCCGCTCGGGCCCGGTTGCGGTCACTCGTCCTCGCGGGCGGGTGGCGGGTCCATGTAGTCCCGGTAGTAGGTGATCCGGCCGTCGCGGACCCGGTAGATCCCCACCCCCTCGCGCTCGCCCCGTGCTGAGCTGAAGCGCCACCGGGCCCAGGCGCTGTCGGGACCCCCGGCCAGGTCCTCGAGGGTGAACACCCCGTCGATCGCACCCACCGCCTCGTTCATCCGGGCCATGAACGCGGCGATCGCCTCGCGCCCCTCGAACACCCCGTACACCGGGTCGACCAGCACCGCGTCGTCGGCGAACAGCTCGGCGGTGCGGGTGTAGTCGCCGCCGTCCTGGATCTCCCAGAACCGCCTGACGGTCTCGTAGCCGTCGTCAGCCCGACCCATCGGACCCACCGTTGGTGCAGGCCACCAGGGCCTCGTGCAGGGGCAGGCAGGCGTCGAGGCGGCGCGCCGCCCAGTCCACGAATCCCGCGGAGTGGATCGCCGCCGGCACCGGCTCGGCCCAGCGCACCTGCAGCATCTTGTGGCGCAGCAGCTCGGCCCGCTGATGGTGTGCCGGGTAGGGCGCGGGCACCGACTCGAGCTCCTGCCCGGCGATCTCGGCATCCCGGGCCGTGGCCAGGTCGGCCACCGCGGCGGCGACCTGCTCCCCGGGTGAACCGGCGATCACTTCCCGCCAGCGGTCGATGTCGGCCGGCACCACCCCCGACGCGAATCCCACGCCGTCCAGCGCGATGCGCACGAACAGGGTGGGGGCGGTCTTCTTGGGCGTCCCCTCCCAGAACCGCAGCAGCAGGTGGTCCTTGTAGGGCGGCCGGTCGGGGGCGAAGCGCCGGTCGTTGTTGATGGGCGCGATCGATCCGTTGGTCTTCGGCTCCGCCACGATCTCCGGCCGCCGCGACCGCAGCTCGTCGCCCAAGTCGACCACCAACGCCTTCGTGGGCTCGACGATCAGGGTCTCGTAGGCGCTCCGGTTGGTCTTCAACCAGTCGGGATCGCGGGTGGGCAGCTCGGCCAGGAACGCCAACGCCTCCTCGGTGTAGCCCTCGAAGCCCATCGGTCAGGCCGCCCGGGCCATGGTCGCGGCGACATCGGCCCAGCGCTCGATGACGGCCGGGTCGCGGCGCAGCTGGTCCATGGCGGTGTAGCTCATCACCCGGACCCTGGGCGCCAGGTCGCAGTAGCGCGCCACCAGGGCCGGGGCCAGGCCGTCCCAGGAGGCCTCCACGATGTAGTGCCCGAGCACGTCGTCGGTGACCAGTGCCCGCATCCGCTCGACGTCGCCGGCTCGCTGGGCCTGGTGCAGCTCGTCGGACAGCCCGTCGAAGCCGTGCAGCTCGAACACCGGGCTGTAGGTCCGGGTCGAGCCGTAGAAGGCGATCATGGTCCGAGCGTGCTCGCGGGTGGCCACGAGCTCCTCGTCGGTGTCGCCCACCGCGGTCATGATCGGGCACACCAGGGTGACCTCGCCGAGATCCCGGCCGGCCCGGGTCGCCCCCGCCTCGAGGTTGGGGATCTGCACCTTCGTCAGGTACTCGGGTGAGTGGAACGGGTGAATGTGGACGCCATCGCAGAGCTCGCCGGCCAGCCGGCTCATGTACGGCAGCACCGCAGACACGTAGATCGGCGGATCCCCGACCTCCAGCGGCCCCGGCGACCACTGGGGGCTGAGCAGCGAGAACCGGTAGTGCTCGCCCTGGAAATCCAGCCGCTCCTCGCCCCGGAACGCCCGGAAGATCGCCTTGAGGGCCAGCACGTACTCCCGCATCCGGGGGCCGGGTGGCGCGTACGCAGCCGAGTACCGGCGCTCGATGTGGGCCTTGACCTGGGTGCCCAGGCCGAGCACGAACCGGCCGCCGGTGGCGTCCTGGAGCTCCCAGGCGACCTGCGCGGTCACCATGGGGCTACGGGGGAACGCCACCGCGATCCCGGTGCCGATGGTGACCCGCTCGGTGGCGAGCGCCGCGGCCGCACACGACAGGTAGGCGGTGCGGGCCATCTCGGTGAACCAGAGGCCCCCGAAGCCGGCGCGCTCCACCTCGGCGGCCATCTCGCTGACGGACCGCAGCGGCCCGGGGCCGCTCATCACGTCGAGGTGCATCAGTTGACGGCCCTCTCCCGGCCCTCCCAGTACGGGGCTCGCAGCTTGAACTTCTGCAGCTTGCCGGTGGCGGTGCGGGCCAGCTCGCTGCGGAACTCCACCGAGGTGGGGCACTTGTAGTGCGCCAGCCGGTCGCGGCAGTGGTCGATCAGCTCCCGCTCGCTGACCTCGGCGTTGGTCACGACCAGGGCCTTCACGGTCTCGCCCCACTTCTCGTCGGGCACCCCGATGACCGCGACCTCGGTGACCGCCGGGTGCGAGAACAGGCAGTCCTCCACCTCGATGGACGACACGTTCTCGCCACCGGAGATGATGACGTCCTTCTTGCGGTCGGCGATGGTCACGTGGTTGTGCTCGTCGATGTAGCCGCCGTCGCCGGTGTGGAACCATCCGTCGCGGATGGCCTCACCGGTGGCCTCGGGCTGCTCCCAGTAGCTCTTGAGCACCACGTTGGATCGGGCGCAGATCTCGCCGTCGTCGGTGACCCGCATGCTCACCCCGAGGGCCGGCGCCCCCGCCCGCGACAGGAGCTGGGCGCGCTGGGCGGCGTCGAGATGATCCCACTCCTCGCGGGCCCGGCACATGGTGAGGAGCGGCGCGGTCTCGGTGAGGCCGTAGATCTGGATGAACTCCCAGCCGAGCTCGGTCTCCACCCGCTCGATGGTCTTGGTTGGCGGCGGCGCCCCGGCGACCACGATGCGGGTGCGCCCGGCGCCGGGCACCGGACCGTCCCACTGGGCCGCGGCGTCGAGGATGGCCGCGACAACCGCCGGCGCGCCGCACATGAGGGTGATGCCGTGCTGGTCGACCCGGCGGAGGATCTCGGCCCCGTCGACCTTGCGCAGCACCACCTGGGGCACCCCCATCGCCGTGAGCGCGAAGGGCATCCCCCAGCCGTTGCAGTGGAACATCGGCAGGGTGTGGAGGTACCGGTCGCGGTCGCTCACCAGGGCCTGCCAGCCGAAGGTGGCGGCGTTGACCCAGAGCATCCGGTGGGTCATCTCGACCCCCTTGGGCCGGGCCGTGGTGCCGCTGGTGTAGTTGATGGTGGCGGTGTCGTTCTCGTCGATCTCCACGTCGGTGGGGTCACCGTCGGCGTAGAGGAGGTCGTCGGACTCGGACCCCAGCACGAAGGTGTGGTCCGCATCGAGGCCGGCGAGGTCGTCGGCGAGCTCGGGATCCACGAGCAGCACCCGGGATCCCGAGTGCTCCAGGATGTAGGCGATCTCGTCGCGGTTCAGCCGGAAGTTGATCGGCACCCCGATGCGGCCCCAGGCCGCGGTGCCGAACAGGAAGGTGAGCATCCGAGCCGAGTTCTGCGAGACCAGGGCCACCCGGCCGCCGAACGGGACGCCGAGGTTCTCGAGGCCCCGGGCCAGGGCCCGGGCGCGGGCCGCGAACTCGCCGTAGGTCAGCTCGGGCAGCGGCTTGGCCGGCTGATCGGGCTCGTCGATGATGCCGACGCGGTCGTGGTAGACGAGATCCGCTCGCCGGAGGTGGTCGCGGATGGTCAACGGCACGAGCATGGGGTGCGCTCCTCCCTGGCTGTGGTCCGGCCAGGTTAGTGCCGCTCGGGACGGTCGTTCTCGGGCCCCGCTCGCCCCGAGCCCAGGATCTCGCCGAGGGCGTCGACCAGGTCGACGATGTCCTCGTAGCGGTTGTACATCGGCGTGGGGGCCACCCGGATCACGTCGGGGTCGCGAGCATCGACGATCACCCCCCGGCGGGCCAGCTCGGCCTCGAGGTCGGTGGGGTCGACGTCGATGCGCACGGACAGCTGGCATCCCCGGCGGCCCGGGTCGGCCGGGGTGATCACCGTGGCCTTCGGCACCGTAGCCAGAGCCTCCTCGAGGAACCCGGTGAGCCGGATGGAGCGCTCCCGCAACGCGTCCATGCCCACCTCGGTGAACATCGGCAGCGAGGCGGTCAGCGGGGCCAGGCCCAGGATCGACGGGTTGCTCACCTTCCAGCCGTCCGCGCCGGGGCGGGGGACGAAGGTGCGCTCGGCGTGCATGTCGAAGCGCAGGTCGGGGTCGTTGCCCCACCACCCGGCCAGCCGGGGCGTGGCGGGATCGAGGCCGTGGCGCTGGTGGACGAAGATGCCGGCGGTCGAGCCCGGCCCGCCGTTGAGGTACTTGTAGGTGCACCAGGCCGCGAAGTCGACGTCCCAGTCGTGGAGCTGCAGCGGCACGTTGCCGGCGGCGTGGGCCAGGTCGTAGCCCACCACCACTCCGTGGCCTCGCAGGATCCCGGCGATGGCGGCCAGGTCCAGGAGCTGGCCGGTGTAGTAGTTGACCCCTCCGAGCAGGGCCAGCGCCACCGTGTCGCGGTGCTCGTCGAGGGCCCGCTCCACGTCGGTCAGCGAGATGGCGTCGGGGTCCTCGGTTGCGATCTCGACCATGTCGGTGGCGGGGTCGCCGCCGTGGAAGGCCACCTGGCTGGCCACCGCGTAGCGGTCCGACGGGAACGCATGGGGCTCGACCAGGATCTTCCGGCGAGGCCCCTCGGGGCGATAGAAGCTGACCATCAGCAGGTGGAGGTCCTCGGTGAGCGACCCCATCAGCGCCACCTCGTCCCGGCGTGCTCCCACCAGCTCGGCCATGTGGGTCGCTGGAGGCTCGTCGTAGCGGTACCAGGGCGCCTCGCCCTCGTGGTGCCCGGCCACGGCTCGCTGGGACCAGCTGGCCAGCACCCGCTCCACCGCGGTCCGGGCCGCCTGCGGGAGCAGGCCCAGGCTGTTGCCCGCGAAGTACGCCTGGGGCCGACCGTCGGACCGACGGGGGAGCTCGAAGCGGTCGCGCAGGGCGCTGAGGGGGTCGGCGGCGTCGAGCTCCCGGGCCCGGTCGCGGTCGATGCTGCGCTCGTCGAGGGATGTCACCCCGACGACGTTAGGAGTCGTCGAGCAGCGCTCGCACCTCGGCCAGGGCCTCGATGGTCTCGATCGCCTGGGGCTGGGGCACGGTCATGCACCGGCAGACCACCTCCTCGAAGCCGAGCTCGACGAACGGGCGGAGCTGGTCGGCGACCTCGTCGGGGGTGCCGACCAGCACGGCGTCGCTCCCGAGGCCGCGGTAGCCGGCGGCGAGGATCTCGTCGCCGAGGCGGGCCGCGGCGCCGGGTTCGGCGAGCACGATCACGTCCTTGCGGACGATGGCGTGCTGCTCCCGACCGGCGGCCTCGCAGGCCTCGCGGTAGATGTCGATCTGCTCGGCCGCAGCCGCCGGGGTCAGGCCCGGGTTCCCGTACCAGGCGTCCCCGAGCCGGGCGGCCCGGTCGATGGCCCGAGGAGCCGGGCCGCCGCCGATCCACCAGCGCACCTCCTGGCGGGGCCGCAACCCCAGCGTGACCGGCCCGCCGACCAGCTCGCTGTCGACGGGCTCCCCCGCCAGCAGGGACTTGACCACCCCGACGGCCTCCTCCAGGACCGCGCCCCGGGTGTCGTAGCGGGCGTTCATGGCGTCGAACTGCGACTGGCCGAAGCCGATGCCGGTCTGGACGATGAACGGCGCGGCCGTCAGCGACGCCAGGGTGCCGACGTGCTCGGCCACCAGCACCGGGTGCCACAGCGGCAGCAGGAACAGGCATCCCACGGGCCGAGGCCCCCACTCGGCCAGGAGCCGGCCGAGCATCGGGGTGTTCTGGTAGTAGGGCGTGGCCATCGCGTGGTGGTCGCCGACCGACAGCGAGTCGAGACCGACCCGCTCCGCAGCCCGGGCCCGCTCGATCATCCAGCCGGCCGCGACCGACGGATCGTCGGTCTGCAGCGACGACGACAGCGACATCCCGACGCGCACGGCCGGCCTCAGACCCCGGATCGGACCAGCGAGGCCAGCAGGTCGACGTAGTCGTCGAGGGGCGCCACGTCCAGGCCCGGGACCTTCGCCTCCTCGTCCCAGCGTCGCAGGGCGACCGCGTCCAGGTACGCCGGCTCCTGCTCGAAGGCTCGGACCTCCTCGGGGCTCATGGCCCCCGCCTGCACCCCGAGGCTGCGCACCGAGGCCGGCGACAGGGCTTCGACGTAGTCGGGCTCGGTGGCGCAGAGGTACCGCTTGGCGGCCACGTGGAGCCGGACCGGCTCGGTGACCTCGGGCCCGAACCAGCGGGCCAGGAACCTGGCCCCGACCACCTCGTGGCGGGCGTCGCGGCTCAGGTCCTGGTCGAGCGGCACGTGGTCCCGGGTCACCAGGTGGCCGACGTCGTGCAGGAGCGAGGCCGCCACCAGCGGGGGCGGGGCCCCGGCGGCGGCGGCCAGCGCGGCGGACTGCAGGGCGTGCTCGAGGTCGGTGACGGGCTCGTCGAGCAGCTCGGAGTCCACGGGCCGCTGGAGCAGCTCGAAGAGATCGGTCAGCGGCTCAGCGGGCATCGGGCACCTGCACCGGGCGGCCCAGGAAGTCGTCGATGATGCTCATACGCACCCGCTCGCCGGTGAACGTGGCTCCCTCCCGGTCGAGCTCGGCCTGCTTGTCGTCGTAGTAGCGGGCGCGGTGATCGCCCTCGGAGGCTGCGTTGTACGTGAGGTACAGGGCCCGGCGGGGCCGATCCGAGGTGTTGGTGTCGCTGCGGTGCGGCGCGTACGAGTCGAAGAACAGCAGGTCCCCGGGCGCCACCTCGACCGGCCGCCACGCCAGGGTGGCGGCCACGGCCTCGGCCACTCGGCCCCGGGCGTCGGTCTCGAGGGTGCCTCGCCGGTGACCCGGCGCCAGGTGGAGGCAGCCGCTGGCCACGGTGGCCGGGTCGAGGGGCACCATGACCGAGATGTGGTGGTCGACGAAGCGGTAGGCCACCGCGTCCTGGTGCGGCGCGAAGCCGGCGCCGCCGGGGTGCTTGTAGTTGACCTTCTCCTTGAACAGCACCGCAGGCTCCCCGAAGAGCTGCTCGAGGACCTCGACGATCACGCCCGAGCGGAGGAACGAGCCCAGGCCGTGGTGGGCGTCGGCGAACCGCTCACTCCTGGCGATCACCGGACCCCGGTCGGTCTGCTCGAAGTGGTGCAGCCCGGGGCCATCGTCGTCGTGCGCGACATGGTGCTCGGCCCAGCCGGCGACCTCCTGGACCCAGGAGTCGAGCTCGGCCACCCGGTCGGCTCCGAGCACCCCTTCGAGGTGGAGCCAGCCGTCGGCGCGCCACGCGGCGAGCTGCTCGGCGGTCAGCGTCGGCAATGTCGCCACGGCGGGGAATCCTACTCTCCGGCGATCTCGTGGATGGCCTCGATGGCCGCCAGGGCGGCAGCCGGAACGTCGCGCCTGCTCCCGCGCTCGAAGCGCTCGTCGTACGCGGGCCCCAGTGCGGCCCGGGCGTGGTCCTCGGCCTCGGCCAGGCGCCGAGCCTCCTCCCCGAACGACGGGGCCCCACCGCCCCCGGTCACCGCCCCCAGCAGCTCGGCCGCGGCTCCATGTGCGCCGATGCGGTCGAAGAGGCCGACCAGGTTGCGCAGGGTGGTGAGCTGGTGGGTCTGCGAGCCCCGCCGGTGCCAGTGGTCGACGATGTCGGCGAACGCGGGGAGCGCTCGCTCCGGCTCGCCCACCCGGGCCAGCAGCGAGACCGAGGACACCCGGGCCACGCCGGCCACGAAGCGCTCGCCGACCCCGTCGGCCAGCTCGATGGCCCGGCCCAACAGGTCGAGCGCGTTGGCGGGATCTCGGTCGAGCAGTACCTCGCCCCGGCTGTACTGCACCCAGGCGGTGTCGGAGGGCGACATGGCGGAGGTGTCCACGTCGGCGAGCGCGGCGATGGCCTCCTCGTGGCGGCCGCTGTAGCTCAGCGCCAACCCGATGCTCGAGTACGCCATGGCGATGTGGTGGGTGTCACCCGCTCGCTCGGCGACATCGAGGAACCGCCGGGCGAGCTCCTGGGCCCGGTCGAGGTCCCCCTGATAGGCCGCGGTGTCGAACAGCATCTCGAGGGCGTAGCGGGCCAGGGGGGTGTCGCCGGCCAGCTCCAGGCTGCGCTCCCCCGCCGCCAGGGCCATGTCGAACAGCCCGGCGTTGTTGGCGGCGAAGGCGAGGGTGGACAGGGTGATGGCTGCGTCGGCGCTGTCGTCGAGCGACGGTTCGATGGCCACGGCCCAGCGGTGCACCTCGTCGCGGATCCGGCTGGTGGCATAGAGGTGCAACCTCGCCGACAACGACTGTGCCAGCGCCGGCGACTCCCGCCGGGCCCACTCGTGGGCCGCCCGGAGCTCGTCGAAGCTGCGGCCCAGCCGCTCGCTGGCCTCGCCCTCCCGGGGGCTGCGGAGCTGGGCGTCGGCAGCGGCGGCGATCTCGACGTAGTGCTCCGCGTGGCGCCGTCGCACTGCGGCCTCGCGCCCGCTCGACGCCAGCCCGTCGCGGCCGTGACGGCGGACGGTGCCGAGCATGTCGTAGGTCGTGGCCCCCCGGGACCGCTCGACCACCACCAGGCTGCGGTCCACCAGATCGCATACTGCATCCACCACCGCCGGGCGGTCGAGGACGGCCTCGAGGGTTTCGCGGTGCACCGGTCCTGCGAACACGCTCAGGTCGTGGAGCACCTCTCGCTCGTCGTCGCTCAAGAGGGCCTCGGACCACTCGATCACGGTGCGCAGGGTTCGGTGGCGGGGGTCGTCGCGGCGCCGGGCCGAGCGCAGGATGTCGGTCCGCTCGGCGAGGACCGCCTCCAGCTCGGCGAGTCCCAGGGTCCCGGCCCTGGCGGCCGCCATCTCGATGGCCAACGGCAGCCCGTCGACGCTGCGGACCACTCGGGCGATGATCTCGCGCTCGGCGTCGGTGAAGGTCCGAGCCGGCTCGCGGGCCGCCACCCGCTCGACGAACAGCTCCACCGCGGGGCCGCTGGGGTCGCTGGTGTCGAGAGGCGCCAGCGGCCAGGAGTGCTCGCCGGGCACCGCCAGGCGCTCGCGGCTGGTGGCCAGCACCCGCAGCGCCCCGCCCCCGGCCGTCAGCAGCTCGACCGCCTCGGCCACGGCGTCGATCACGTGCTCGCAGTTGTCGAGCACGACCAGCACGTCGAGCACCCCGGCCCGGGCCAGCGCCTCGCGAGCCGACCCCGAGGGCAGCGCCAGGCCGAGCGCGGCGGTGATGGCCACCCGGACACTGTCTGGGTCGGTCAGCCGGGCCAGCTCCACGATCCGGACCCCCAGCCGGTGCCGGTCGCCCCATTCGCCGGCCAGCTCCTGGGCCAGCCGGGTCTTGCCCACCCCGCCAGGGCCGTGGAGGGTGACCACCCGGGCTCGCTCCAGCAGATCTCGCACCCCGGCCAGGTCGGCGTCCCGGCCCACGAGCGACGACAACGGCGCCCGGGGTGGGCGGTCGGACTGCGGGGCCACACCGGCATCCGCCGCGGGCCTGTCCGTCAGCACCCTGCGTTCTGTTTCGCGCAGCGCCGCCGACGGCTCGAGCCCGGCGTAGGCGAGCTGCTCGGAGGCCCGCTGGTAGGCCCGGAGAGCCTCGGCCTGGCGGCCGTCGGCAGCCAAGGCGTCGATCAGGACCATCCACGACCGTTCGCGCAAGGGATGCTCGGTCACCAGGGCCTCGGCCGTGGCCGTGGCATCGGCGGCCCGGCCGGCATCGAACAGGGCCCGGGCCCAGGCCTCGCGCGCGGCCGTCCGCAGCTCGGCGAGGCGGCGGGCCTCGGCGGCGATCGCATCGAGGTCGGCGGCGTCGACATAGGCGTCGCCGCGCCACAGATCGAGGGCCTCGGCGAGCACGGAGGCGGCGTCGGTCGCGGCGAGCCCACTCGCCTCGGTCACCAGCTGCTCGAACACCACGGCGTCGACCCGGTCGTCCGGTCCCGGCTCCAGCCAGTAGGAGCCTCCCCCGCCCCGTAGACGGCCCCCGAGCACCTGCCGCAGGCGGGACACGTACGTCCGGAGGGACCGCTCGGCGCTGGGGGGCGGCCGGTCGCCCCAGAGGGCGTCGACCAGGGCATCCACCGAGACCGCCCGCCCCTGGTTGGCCAGCAGGACCGCCAGGACCGTGCGCTGGTTGGGGCTGCTCGGGGTGATCGCGCTCCGGCCGTCGCCCTCGACCAGGAGTGGTCCCAGCACGCCGAACCGCACCCTCCGAGTGTACGAGCGCGACAGGCGCGCAATCCGGCTGCGATCCCGCTGCAACGGGGTCGGCGGATGATCAGCCGGTCAGACCGAACGAACCAGGGGGACTCCCATGACCATCACCGCACCGACCACCGAGCTCGTGACCGCCCCGGCCGACACCGACCCGGCGGCCCAGGAGGAGGCGTTCGCCGAGAAGGTCTTCGGCGCCCTGCTCGGGGCCCAGGAGACCCAGGCCGCGTTCGTCGGCCACCGGCTGGGCTGGTACCAGGCTCTGGTCGACGGCCCGCTCACCTCCACCGAGCTGGCCGAGCGGACCGGCACCGCCGAGCGCTATGCGCGGGAATGGCTGGAGCACCAGACGGTTGCCGGATGGCTGGCCTGCGACAACCCCGAGGCCGATCACAGCGAGCGCCGCTTCCGGCTCCCGCCGGCACACGTCGCGGTGCTCACCGATCCCGAGAGCCTGTCCCAC
Organism: Acidimicrobiales bacterium; assembly: GCA_041636995.1. Lineage (GTDB taxonomy): Bacteria > Actinomycetota > Acidimicrobiia > Acidimicrobiales > UBA8592 > JBFINV01. The sequence continues at coordinate 27,210 of JBFKRY010000009.1, forward strand.
GTGCTGCCGTTCGCCTGCCTGGTGGCCGGGCTGGGCAAGCATCTCGACACCATCATCGGGGCCTACCGGACCGGCGGCGGGGTGAGCTGGGCGGAGCTGGGCGAGGATCCCCGGGAAGCCCAGGCGGCGGGGAACCGGCCGCTGTTCGTGAAGCAGCTGGGCCACGAGCTGCTGGCCTCGGTGCCCGACATCGACGCCGCGCTGCGGGCCGGTGGCCGGGTGGCCGACATCGGCGCCGGCTTCGCCTGGTCCAGCATCGGTGTGGCCCAGGCCTACCCGGCGGCCACCGTGGACGCCTACGACATCGACGCCCCCTCGGTCGAGGCCGCCCGGCGCAACATCGCCGAGGCCGGACTGGCCGACCGGGTGCGGGCCCACTGCGTCGACGCCGGCACAATCGACCCCGACCAGCCCTACGACCTGGTCATGGCCCTGGAGTGCATCCACGACCTGCCCGACCCGGTCTCGGTGCTGGCGACCATGCGCCGCCTCGCCGGTGACACCGGCACGGTCGTGGTCATGGACGAGAACGTGGGCGAGACCTTCACCGGCGAGCCCGACGACGTGGAGCGGCTCATGTACGGCTTCTCGCTGATGTGCTGCCTCCCCGACGGGAAGGCCCACGAGTGCTCGGTCGAGACCGGCACCGTGATGCGGCCGTCGACCTTCGAGGGCTACGCCATCGAGGCCGGTTTCTCGAGCGTGGAGATCCTGCCCATCGACAACGACTTCTTCCGGTTCTACCGGCTCCGCTGAGCCGTCCCGACGACCGGCCACCGAGACGAGCGCCTTCCGTGGCGGGGGGCGCTCGTCTCGCGCGGCCGGCCCAGGCAAGGCAGGACATCCTGGGAGCTCCTCGTGCCCGCCTGGCCTAGCTCCGGTGTTGTTCGACGATCTTGCGGATCGCTTCGAGTACCAGCTCGGGTTCGTCGAACTGGACGTAGTGTCCGCTCTCCTCGGCCATGACGAGGGTGGCGTCGAGCGCCGCAGCCCGTTCACGCTGTACCTCGACCCACACGGCGTCGGTGTCGGGCTGGCCGTCGGTGCGGGGCGAGACGATGACAACGGTGGGTATCTGCGGGGCGGGCGAGGCGCTCAGCACCTGCTCCTCGGTGGCGGCCCTCGACTGCAGCTCCGATCGAAGGGGCTCCGGCAGCTGATCGACCCACTCGTTGCTCGGACCACATCTGGAGGCCTCGGTGGCGGCGACGCAGCGTTCGAGGTACTGGGCGGGAGTGGCGTCGACGAGGACCAGGCCGACGACCTCGTCGGGGTGGGTCCGGGCGAACAGCTCCACGTACATGCCGCCGAGCGAATGGCCCACCAGCAGGTAGGGGGGTCGGTGCCCGCTCGCGTCGAGGATCGTCCGCAGCTCCTCGACGATGCGCAAGCCGTCCCGCGGTCCCTCGCCGGGGTCGCTCCGACCGTACCCGGCCCGGTCGTACCCGAACACGCGGCTGAACCGAGCGGCGGCCTCGGCCATCGCAACCCAGCCTTCCATCCCGTCACCCAGTCCGGTCTCGAAGACGACGGTGGGCTCGCCCTGTCCCGCAGAGAAGTAGGCGTGGCTCCGGCCGTCCACCTCCACCTCCTCGACCTCGTCGGGGCGCACGGGCCCTGCGGTCGGCGTCGCCGTGGCCTCCGTCGCTGTCGGCTCCGCAGTGGGTTCGGGCACCGCGGCCGTCGGTACAGCAGTCGGATCGGGCACGGCCGTGGCCGTCGGCTCAGCGGTCGGATCGGGCGGCGACGGTTCAGGAGACGGAGCCGCTGTCGGGGCCGGCGTGCGTTCACCGGCGACGTCGGAGCCCTCACCGCCACACCCCGCCGCGACCATCAGGGCCACACCGACAACAGCCACCACGCGTCGCATCGAGCACTCCCCACCTCGTCTCGCCGCATCATCGACCCACCGGCGACACCTGGCCCAGAGGACTTCGTCACCTCCAGGCCGGCCTCCCGCCCGTCTCGCGACCCGACTCACCAATGAGGCGACAGAACCCCCGAGAGGATCTCCTCGAACCGACGCCACCGAGGCTGGTCCTTCCGCGCGTACCGCACCACCGGACCTCCACCCACTACCTTCCCCCAGCCTTCTCCCAGATGGAGACGTGGGTGGTGCTCTCTCCGGTGAACGTCGAGCGATCCCAGCCGGCCCAGCGCTCGCGGAGTGACAGGCCCGCCAGGCGGGCCATCAGGTCCAGCTCCGACGGCCAGACGTAACGGAACGGGACCTGGGTCTCGTGGGTCTCGGGCCCGTCCACGTGGAGGTGGTGCGACACCGCCTGCTGGGCCACCGGGTCGGTGTAGTGGTCGTAGCCGACGTAGCCCGGCCCGGTGGCGAACACCCGGCTGTCCTCGCCCGGCGGCAGCCGGCGCAGGTCCGGGACCCCGATCTCGACGACGAAGCACCCGCCGGGCTCGAGGTGGGTAGCGGCGTTGGCGAAGCACGCCACCTGCTCGTCCTGGCTGGTCAGGTTCCCGATGGTGTTGAACACCAGGTACACGACTCGGAAGCTCCCGACCACCCGGGTGCTGGCCATGTCGCCGATCGTCACCTCGATCTGCTCGGCGCCGTCCTTCCGCCGGAGCTGGTCCACCATTGCCTCGGACAGCTCGATGCCCGACACCGGCACGCCCCGGGCGGCCAGCGGCAGCGCAATCCGCCCGGTCCCCACGGCGAGCTCCAGTGCTGCGCCGTCACCGGCCAGCTCGGCCAGGACATCCACCGCCGGGTCGACCACCTCGGGGTCGAACATCGAGCGTTCGCTCTCGTCGTAGCGGGCGGCGACGTCGGGGCCGAAGTTGTCCTCGGGCACGCCCGGATGGTGGCACCGCCCCGCCGGCCGAGCCAGCGAGATCGAGCCGCCCCCTACAGGGGGAGGTCGGTCATGCCCAGCGAGGGAGCGTTGACGATCATCGCCATGTTGCCGGGAGGATGCTCGTTGTTGCGCATCAGCTGGTGGACCTTCCCGCACTCCTCCATGCTCGGCGCGGTGTACGAGAGGCACGGGTCGATGCGACCCTGGCGGACCAGCTCGTTGACCTCGGCGCACTCCCGCCGGTTGGCGAAGTGCGAGCCCTGGAGCCGCTTCTGGCGCATCCACAGGAAGCGCAGGTCCACGTCGGCGTTGTAGCCGCTGGTCCCGCCGCAGATGACCACCATGCCTCCGGTGTCGACCACGTACATGGACGTGGGGATGGTCTGCTGGCCCACGTGCTCGAACACGATGCGGGGGGCCCGGCGCTCGCCGAGCACCTCCCAGAACTTCTTGCCGAAGGCCCGGGCCCCTTCGGACCAGGCCCGGATGCCGTCGACGTCGTCGATGTCGGGGAGGCGCCCCCAGTGGTCGAACTCGGTGCGATCGATCACCCCGTGGGCGCCGAGCGCCATGCAGTAGTCGACCTTCTCCTGGCTCGAGACCACCGCGATCGGGATGCCGCCGAGCTCGCGCGTGATCTGGATGGCCAACGACCCCAGGCCACCGGCCCCGCCCCAGATCAGCACCGGGTCGCCGGGTCGGACCACGTTGGGCGGCCAGCCCCGGAGCTGCCGGTAGGCGGTGGCCCCGCTGACCATGAAGCACGACGCCGCCTCCCAGGTGAGCTGGGGCGGCTTGATGTGGCACATGTACTCCTCGACCGCGGTGAACTGGGCGAAGGAGCCGAAGTTGTCCTCGTAGCCCCAGACCCGCTGGCTGCTGGAGGCGATGGGATCCACACCCATGCGAATGTCCGGGGCGCTCTCGTCCCAGTGGCAGGAGGTGACGATCACGTGGTCGCCGACCTGGAGCTCCTTGACGTTGTCGCCCACGGCCCACACCACGCCCGACGCGTCGCTGCCGCCGATGTGGAAGTCCTCGGTGGACCCCATCTTCCGGCGCGCCGCGATCACGTCGAGGGGGTAGCCGAGCGACACCCAGACGTTGTTGTAGTTGATGCCGGCGGCCATCACGTTGACCAGCACCTGGTCGGGCTTCGGCTCCGGGACCGGCATCTCCTCGATGGCGAAGGCGTTGATCGGCTCGCCGTAGCGCTCCTCGCGGATCACCGACGCGAACATGCGCTCGGGGATCACGCCGAGGGGGGGCTGCTCGCCGATCGGGTAGATGTCGGGTCGTGCCATTCGTGAGAGCTCCTGTCGGCTTGCGCCTGGACCGTTCTCCCCCAGTGTCCCTGATCCATCATGGCGAGGGACTGGGTGATTCGTCACATCGGTCTGCCGCGCAGCGACTTGAGCCCGCCGCCCGCGGTCCGCTCACCCTATCGGTGCCGGCTGGGCAGGAGATCTCGGCGGGGCGGCAGCTCGATGGGATGGCCCCGCCAGATGCCGATGTTCTCCCCGGTCCGGCCGTCGGGCCCCTCCGCGAGCAGGTCGAGCAGCAGCTGGCCGATCTGGGCCGGCGTCATCCAGCGGGCGACCACCTCCGGGGTGGCCCCATCGCCGGCCGCGTAGCGGGACATCCCGGAGTCGACCGCGTCCATGCAGAGGGCGTTGACCCGGATCCGGTGCTCCGCGAGGCGCTTGGCCCAGGCCTGGGTGATCCCGTTGATCCCCCACTTGGACGCGTCGTACGCGTCCATCCGGGTCCCGCCCCCGGTGGCGAAGCCGGGTGGCGGGCAGATGTGGTCGGTGGCGATGTTCACGATGTCCCCGCCACCCCGGCGGACCAGGTGCGGGATGGCGGCCCGGCCGGTGAGGTACACGCCCCGCAGGTTCGTGCCGACCATGAGGTCGAACAGCTCGACGCTGGTGTCCCAGTCGTCGCGGAGGGGGTCGGTGGAGCGCCAGATGCCGGCGTTGGCCACCACCACGTCGATGCCGCCGTAGGCACCTGCGGCGTCGTCGACGAACGCCTTGACCGCCGCGGTGTCGCGGACGTCGACCTTCCACCAGCCGACGGTGCCCCCGCTGACCTCGGCGATCTCGGCAGCCACGCTCTCGCCCCCTTCGTCCAGGTCGCAGACGGCCACCGCGGCGCCGGCCTCGGTGAGGGCGCGCGCGCAGCCGGCACCGATGCCACCGGCGGCGCCGGTGACCACGGCAACCCGACCGTCGAGCAAGGACATCGCCTGGGGCTGGCGTCAGGCGGACCGGGCGGCGGCCGCGGCGGCCCGGCGCCGGAGCGGCGGCACGGTCTTGGGCGGAGACTTCCGTGGCGGCAACTCCTCGAGCAGCCGGGTGGTGGTGACCACGATGTCGGCCACCGCCCGGTTGACCGCGTCCTCGGTGGTGGAGCTGACGGTCTGGATGCCGCCGACCTTGCGGACGAACTGCAGCGCTGCCGCCTCGATCTCCTCGGCCGTCGCCGCCGGCTCGAGCCCACGCAGTGGCGTGATGTTTCGGCACATGCCCACCGACGGTAGTCGGACCTCGGTCCGTCGTGCCGAACGACCCTCCGGTCGAGGTGACACCCGGGTCGGGGGGCACTATCTTCGGGAACGGGCATTTTTGGCGCCGCCCCGGACCTCATCCCACCGGGCGATCATCGCTCGAGGCCCGGGGCGGCGCCGCCCTTCCGGCCCGGTCTCGGCTCCAGAATCGCGGCCGCCTGCCGACGGATTGGGATGGACGGTCCTGGCGCGACGCTGCCACCGGGTCTGGTCGACCTGGCCACCGACCCCGAGGCGCTCTGCCTGGCCTTCGCGGGCGGTCGGACGATCGACCCTCCCGACGACCTCCAGGCCCTGTTCACGTGCGTGGCTCCCGGCGACGGACCCCTCGACGGGGTCCACCCCTCGTCGCAGGCCACCGCGGTCTCGCTGTTCCAGCAGGCTCGCCGGCACGGCCACGCCATCGGCGACATCCGGCTCGCGGCCGACGACGGCTCGGTGCGGCTGCACCTCTACGACCTCACGGCCAAGCTGGGGTGCTTCGCCGGGATCGTCGTGCCCGTCCGCGACCACGAGGACCCGGGACCGATGGGGCTGAACCAGGTGCCCCCACCGCGGCGCATGGTCCTGCGGAGCGACGTGGCCGGGGTGATCGCCTGGACCGACGAAGCCACCACCAGGGCGCTGGGCTGGAGCGCCGAGGAGCTGGTGGGGCGCTCGGCGCTCGACTTCATCGACGCCGAGGACCACGAGCGGTCGATCGTGTTCTGGGTCGAGGTGCTCCAGGAGGCGGGCGCCACCCGGCGGCTCCGGCAGCGCTGGTGGCGGCGCGACGGGACCTCGGTGTGGATGGAGACCACCCAGACCAACCACCTCCAGGATCCCGATCTCGCTGCGGTGGTCATCGAGCTGGTGGACATCAGCGACGAGATGGCCGCCCAGACCGCCCTGCGCGAGCGCGAGGAGCTGCTCGCCCGGCTGACCGAAGCCCTGCCGATCGGGGTGCTGCAGGTGGACTCCGCGGGTGAGACCGTCTTCTCGAACCCCCGCTGGTTCGAGATCGCCGACCTCTCCCCCGGGGCCCCGCTGGCGGACCTCGTGTCCCTGGCCGACAGCGACGACCGGGTGACCATCGCCGATGCCCTGACCACCACCCGGAGCTCGGGCGTCGACCAGGTGCTGGTGATCGGGATCAACACCCCGGCCGGAAACGTCCGCACCTGCCGCCTGCGGCTCTGCGCCCTGGGCCGGCACGAGGACGGCCACAGCGTCCTGGCGTCGCTCGAGGACATCACCGAGAGCCACAAGCTGCAGCGCCGGCTGGTCGAGCAGGCCGAACGGGACCCGCTGACCGGCCTGCTGAATCGCACGGCCATCATGGACCGGCTGGCCGGTGTCATCGAGTCGGCGCGAGCTCACCAGCACGGGGCCGCGGTGCTGTTCATCGACCTGGACGACTTCAAGTCCGTGAACGACCGCTACGGTCACGCCGCCGGGGACGACCTGCTGCGGACGGTGGCTCAGCGCATCCGTGACTGCGTCCGGGCCAACGACCTGGTCGGTCGGCTCGGCGGTGACGAGTTCGTGGTCGTCACCCCCGATCTCCCGGCCGCCGGCATCGCCAGCGAGCTGGCCCGCCGGCTGGAGATCGAGATCAGGGGGATCGTTCTCGGGGGTGGCGAGCGGCTGGTGACCGGCAGCATCGGTGTCGCGGTCATCGACGAGATCACCGGCTCGTCCGCCGAGCTGCTGGCGCTCGCCGACCGGCGCATGTACGAGACCAAGCGCACCCGGCGACGCCGCGCGGTCTCGTAGTCTGCGGGGCGATGGACCTGCCCCTGTTCGACCAGGTCGAGGATCTGGTGCGGGCGCTGACCCCGGACGAGCTCGGGGAGCCGCGCACCCGGGCCCACCGGCGGGGGGTGAAGGTCTGGTTCGGCGCCGACGGGGCGCCCCGGGTGCACTACGAGGCCCAGGTGCTGTCCCGCCGCCACGTCGACGGCGGCGAGGGTGTCGCCCTGGAGATCGGCTTCCACAGCGAGCATCCCGACCCCGCCCGCAACGACGCCGAGCTGGCCGCGCTGGTCGAGCACGAGCGCAGCTGGCGCCGTGCTCTGGGCGCCGCGGCCGAGGCCGGAGAGTTCTTCGGTGCCAGCAACTGGCGGCGGCTGTCGGAGGCCTGGCTCGAGCCCGACCTCGACGAGCCGGAGCTGGCCTTCGAGGTGGCCAGTCGCCTGGTCGACTACCTGGCCGCGATCCAGCCGATCGTCGCCCGGCCTGCCGCAGGGGAGGTCGATCCGAGCCGTTAGAGTCGTGCCATGGAGGTCGACGACCGGCGCACGGGGCAGACCGTGGAGCTGCTGCAGCAGCTCATCCGCAACGAGTGCGTGAACGACGGGCAGCCCGAGTCGGGGGAGGAGATCCGCAACGCCGACCTCCTCGAGACGTACCTGGAGGGCGCCGGACCGGACATCGAGTCCTTCGAGCCGGTCCCGGGCCGGCGCTCGATCGTGGCCCGCATCGAGGGGACCGACCCGGCGGCGCCGTCGATCTGCCTCATGGGCCACACCGACGTGGTTCCGGTGTCACCGTCGGGCTGGACCGTGGATCCCTTCGGGGGCGAGCTCATCGAGGGCGAGGTGTGGGGCCGGGGCGCGGTCGACATGCTGAACCTCACCTCGTCGATGGCGGTCGCCTTCCGTCATCTCGCCACGTCCGGGTTCCGCCCCGCTGGCGACCTCGTCTACTTCGGCGTTGCCGACGAGGAGGCCGGCGGCACCTGGGGGGCCCGCTGGATCGCCGAGCACCACTGGGACGCCATCGCCTGCGACTACCTGCTGACCGAGTTCGGCGGGTTCCCCACCACCACCGGCTCCGGACCGGCGATCACGGTCAACGTGGCCGAGAAGGGGGTCGGCTGGCAGCGCCTCCACGTGAAGGGCACGCCGGGCCACGGCTCGGCGCCGTACCAGAGCGACAACGCCCTCGTCCGCGCCGCCGAGGTGGTACGGCGCCTGGCCGAGTACCGGCCCACCCCGCGGGTCCACGAGCTGTGGCGCAGCCAGGTCCAGGCCCTGCCCTACGACGACGACGTCAAGGAGGCCCTGCTCGACCCGACCACCCTCGACCGGGCCCTCGACGAGCTGCCCGACCGGCGCCGGGCCCGCAACTTGCACGCCTGCAGCCACACCACCTTCAGCCCGAACGTGATCCACGGCGGGGTGAAGACCAACGTCATCCCCGACGAGGTCTACGTGGAGGTCGACATCCGCACCCTGCCCGGGGAGACCACCGAGGACGTGCGGGAGCACCTTCGGATGGCGCTCGGTGAGCTCTACGACGCAGTCGAGATCGAGCCGCTCCACGAGGACGCGGCGACGGCCTCCCCGTCGGAGACGCCCCTCTGGGACGTCCTGTCCGAGATCATCGACTCCGCCCACCCCGGGGTCCCCCTGCAGCCGGGGCTCATCGTCGGGGGCACCGACGCCCGCTTCTTCCGCGAGCGCGGGGTGGTGTCCTATGGCGCCGGGCTGTTCTCGTCCGCCGTCACCCACGAGGCCTTCGCCAGCCGGTTCCACGGCCACGACGAGCGGATCGACGTCGAGTCGCTGGCGCTGACCACCCAGCTCTGGATCGATGTCGCCCACCGGTTCTGGGACTGACCTGCGCGATACAAGTTGCATACAACTCGGTGAGACGCGGGGTCAGACCCCCGCGTGATGGCCGCGTGATCGCGGAACCAGCCGGCCGGGCGGCACGTCACATGGACATGGGTTCATGCTCACGCCTCCTGTCGTTGCTGCTGGCATTCGTGGTGCTCGCCGCGGCCTGCGGGGGGAACGACGACGCCACCGAACCGCCCACCGACGGCGGGAACGGCGCACCCGCCGATCCGTTCGGCACGTCGGAGTGGCGCCTGGTGGAGGCCACCGTCGACGACACCGAGCTGGAGCTGCTCGACTCGCACCCCATCACCCTGCGCCGCACCGGCGACCAGGTGGTCGGGACCGCCGCCTGCAACGGCTACTCGGGGTCCTTCGCCGACGGGCCGCTGCTGTTCGGCAGCTTCGCGGTCACCGAGATGGCCTGCGATCCACCCGAGACCATGACCCTGGAGAGCCTGTTCCTGGAAGCCCTGGGACGCACCGACAGCGCGGCGGCCGAGGGTGAGGTCCTGGTGCTGACCGGCGACGGCGTCGAGCTGCGCTTCGAGGAGGTGGCTCCAACCCCCGACGCCGACATCGAGGGCACCCAGTGGGTCCTCGACACCCTGCTCGACGGGGACGCCGCCCGGTCCATGCTCAGCGGCACCGCCGCCGGCCTGCGCCTCGACGCCAGCACGGTCACCGGTACGGACGGGTGCAACACCTTCGACGGCAGCTACGAGCTCGACGGCGACACCCTGCGGGTGGGGCCGCTGGCCCAGACCACCCGGGGCTGCGAGCCCGACGTCATGGAGCAGGCTCGGGACATCACCAGCGTCCTGAGCGGGTCCCCGACCGTCGGCATCGACGGTGACCGGCTGACCCTGATGACCGACAGCGGCCTCGGCCTGGTCTACGTGGCCGGCTGATCGGCCTCCAGGGCGAGCTCGATCCGGGTCCAGCCACCGACGAAGATCGGGGTGCCGGGGGCCACATCGACCTCGACGCCGGTCACGAGGGGTTCGGTGGCGTCGCCGAGGTAGGTGCCGTTGGTGGAACCGATGTCGGTGACGGTCCAGCCGCCGTCGGCGCGGCGCCGCAGCACCGCGTGGCGGCTCGACGCCGCAGGGTCGGTCGAGAGATCGATGTCGGGATGGTGGCCCCGGTCGGGGCGGGCCCGGCCGACGAGCACGGTGGCGCCGGCCAGGGGGACCCGGACCGGCGCCGGCTCGGGATCGGGATAGGTGAGCACCCCGTCGGTGTCCATCCGCTCGTGAAAGGCGCGATCGCAGCTGATGACGGCCACGGTGGCGGGCCCGGCCGCCGCTCCCTCACGCGCTGCGGCGCCGCCGAGCGAGGTGCGCGCCGGCTCGGGGTCGGGCATGGAGCCGGTGAGGAAGTCGAACCCGCAGCTCTCGCAGAACACGGCGCTCGGAGCGTGGGGCTCGGCGCAGTTGGGGCAGGTGCTCACGACCTGCCCTTCTTGATCCGGACCGTCCGGGTGGACCGCACGTCCAGCGCCATGGCGTCGGCGTCCTTCACCTCCCGCTTGAGCCGGACGGTGCCGGCCTCGGGATCCTCCACGTCCACGACCGCCTGCAGCAGCCGGACGGTGTCGTTGTTCCCGGCCTCGTGGGCCAGCTGGACCGCTCGCCCGAGCTTGACGGTCGCCGTGCGCTCGTCGCCCTGGTCGCGGGCCACCAGCCCCTCGTGGATGGCGTCGGCCAGCTCGGCCTGACCGGTGTAGTGGGCCACCTCGGCGTTGATCCGGGTGGACAGGCCCTCGTCGTCGGTCCACACCGCCCGGACCAGCGCTGCTGGCTGCTCGGCGTCGTCGACCACCAGCATCACCCGGGCGGCGAGACGCTCGTCGCCGACGTCGCCCACCGGGATCCGGACCCGGAGGTGGTAGTCGCGCGACTCGTCGCCGCTCCACGCGCCCAGGGGGTAGTCGGTGACCAGCTCGCCCGCGGGGTTGCCCATCGGCGTCAGGTCCTCGAGGCTGGGCGAGACCTGCCGGACGAACTCCAGCTGCGACCCCTTGGGCGTCCACAGGCGCAACGAGACCCGGGCCTCGCGGCCCATCGCCGACCGGGTGAGGGCCCGGAACTCGGCTTCCAGCTCGTCGGGGTCGGGCACGATGTCCACGGTGCCCAGCAGGGCCGACGCCACCCGCCGGAGCTCGTCCACCTTCCAGTCGGTCCCGAGGCCGCGGGCGTCGCACTGGAACCGGCCCATGCAGTACTGGATGGCGGTCTGGAGGTTGGCGTCGGACTCGGACTCGTTCTTGCCGTCGGTCAGCAGGATGGCGTGGGCCATGGCGCCGGGGGCGGCCTCGAGGAGCTTGGCCACCGCCAATAGCCAGGATCCGATGGCGGTGCCCCCCTTGGCGCGCACCTTGTCGACGGCCTGCTTCGCGGCCAGCCGGGTCTCGGCGTCGGCTCGGGCCAACCCCACCGTGGATGGGTAGACGATGCGGGCCTGCTGGGTGCCGCCGACCACGGCGAAGAGCACCCCGTCGCGGATGGTGTCGATGGCGGCCTTCGTGGCTTCGCGAGCGGCGACGATCTTGCGCCCCCGGTCGCCGGCCATCGAGCCCGAGGTGTCGATGACGATGACCTCGACGGTTTCGCCGGTGGGGGCGCCCGCTCCCCGCCCACCGGTGGCGGTCACGGTCACGACCGCGTCGACGACGTCCGAGCCCTGGGACAGGTACTCGTTCTGGAACACCTCGGCGGCGAAGTCGGCCACGGAGCGTCTCCTCTCAGGTCGGCGAGCCGGGAGCTGGCGAGGCCATCATGACGGGCGGGGCGGGTCGCTGCCAGCCTCGGGCTCGGGCGCCAGGGACCCGATGACAACGGTGATGTTGTCGTGACCACCCGACTCGTTGGCGAAGGCGACCAGCCCGGCCGCCTGGTCGAGGCGGCCGGGACGGGCCAGCTCCGGGCGGCCCCGCAGCTCGGCCACGTCCGGCGCGTAGCTCCACAGCCCGTCGGAGCAGACCAGGACCCGGCC
>JBFKRY010000010.1:0-38593 GCA_041636995.1 Acidimicrobiales bacterium
GCCACCCCATCAGGACCGCGGCCATGGATGGCCGCCCGGCCCGAACCGGCGACGAACACACCGGTCGCCCGTCGCCGCCTCGCGGCAGGGCGACAGAGGAGCCGCCACCGACGGCAGCGGCCACCCCATCAGGACCGCGGCCATGGATGGCCGCCCGGCCCGAACCGGCGACGAACACACAGGTCGCCCGTCGCCGCCTCGCGGCAGGGCGACAGAGGAGCCGCCGCCACCGACGGCGGCGGCTCCTCAATGGGCACTAGTCGAACATGACCACGCTCGCGGTGTAGCCGTGGACGTGGTTTCGCTCCCCGACGGGGCCCACCTCGCCCGCGCAGAACATCCCGGCCAGCGGCGCCCCCTGCAGCGCCTCGTGCACGAGGGATGCGTCGTGATCGGGTTCGTCGAAGAGGTGCGATCCCCGGCCGTTGCAGGTGAACAGCAGGGCCCCCGCCGCCGACTTGCCGTGCAGCAGCTCGCGCAGATCCTCGTCGGCGGTGGACGCGTCGCGTACCTGGAACTGCACGGTCTGGCCCACCTGGACCCGATCGCCCACCGCCACCGCGCCGGTCTCGCGGTCGACGCCCATCACCCCCCGGATCAGGAAGTCGCCCCGGCGGAAGTCGAGCTTCTGCTCGTTGACGACGATCCCGATGTGCAGCCCCTGCTGGATCAGCGACGTGGTGTGCTCGTCGGCCGCGGCCACCAGCTCCTGCAGCCGCTCGATGGCGGGCCGGCCGGCGAGGGTGGTGATGAGGTTGTGGTCGACGCCGGTCACGGTGAACGGCTCGCCGATCGGCCGGCAGCCCTGGGACACCAGGGTCCGGGCCACCCGGGGCGGGAGCAGGGCGCCCACGGCACCGGTGCGGTGGATCTCGCCGTCGAGCACCAACCGGTTCCCGCCCGCGGTCGGCGACGCCGAGGCCAAGCCACCAACCACCGCAAGATCCGGGACCGTCTGCTCGAGGTGTTGGAGCAGGCCGTCGACGGGGAACGAGAAGGGATCGGCCAGCAGGACCAGGGTGCCCGCGTCGACCTCGGGGAACCCGGCGATCGACCAGCCGTCGGGGCTGCGGAGGGCATCGAGGCGCACCGGACGGGTCCCCTCGATCCGACCGGCCCACAGCGAGACCGCGGCCACCTCCTCGACCTCACGCTGGTTGCCGATCACCGACACCCCCGTGGCCCCCACCAGCACCCCCGGCGCCAGCGTGGCCCGGACGGCGGCACAGATGTCCTCGATGACCCCGACGTAGGGAGGGGTCACGAACACCATGGCCAGCTCGGGCGCTTCGCCCACCGCGTCCAGCACCTGGCCCACCACCTCACCGGTGGCGTGGGTCACCAGCGGGTGCTCCGAGACCGCGGCTCCGAAGCGGCCGGTCATGGCTCCTCGGGCGGCGGGAGCAGGGTGTAGGGCACCACAACCGTGTGCCCGTCGTCGATCCGGCAGTGGGCCTCGACGGTGCCGTAGTCATCGAAGTCGATCTCGCCCCGCACCAGCCGGTAGCTGAACTTGCCCGGCTCCACCTGCAGGGGCTGGACGTTGCGGGCCACCTGCTCGCCGTGGCGCCGGTACACCACCTCGAGCGCGCCGGTGCCGGCCTCGTCCTCGGCGCAGCGGACCAGCACCACCAGGTGGGGCGCCCAGGTCAGGGGCAGTGGGGTGGGTGCCACCGCGGAGAACTGGATGCCCACGAGGTCGATGCGGGTGGAGGGCCCCGGCACCTGTCGCAGCTCGATGTCGTCGATGAAGACCGCGGCGACGATGTCCATGGCTCGACCCTAACGGCCCCGCCGCCGGTGGGGGAGGGCGACTCGGTGCGCCCCCTACGAGACGGGTGCCGACGCGCTCCTGCGGGCCAGGGCGTCCACGTCGGAGTGGCGCACGTCGGCCAGGCGGAGGCCCCGGGCGGCCCGGATCACCCACCAGCCCAGGTCGAGGTCGCTCCACTTGCGGGCGAAGCGAGCCGAGGTGGGGGCGGCATGGTGGTGGTTGTGGAGCCCCTCACCCGCGGTGAGCAGGGCGAGCCAGCGAAGGTTGGTGGCGCTGTTGTCCTCGAAGGTCTTGCGGCCGAAGTGGTGGCCCGGCCCGTTGACCGACCCGCTGAGCCCGATGTAGAAGACGAAGTGCAGGCCCGCGGCCAGCAGCCCGGCGACGGGTCCGATCACCAGCATCAACGCAATCGCCAGCAGTGTGGGTCCGAGCACCGCTCGGTTGAACAGGCGCCGGTCCCAGGCGGTCTCGGGGAGGTCCTTCGCGTACTTCTGGACCACCGCGGGATCGGTGGCGGCGGCCCGGTACAGCAGCACGTTCTGGGTCTGGACCTTCCACCATCCCAGCACCAGGGGCGAGTGGGGATCCTCGGGGGTGTCGGTGTGAGCATGGTGCTTGCGATGCACCGCCACCCACTGCCGGGGCCGGATGCCAGTGAGGAACCAGGTCACGAACTTGAAGACGCCGTTCACCGCGGGCTTGAAGGTGACCCCCTTGTGGGTGAGGGCACGGTGGAGGTAGATCGTCGTGATGAAGATCGCGATCTGGGTGAGCACGAAGGCGGCGACGACGGCGACGATCACGGTATTGAGCATGGGGTGGGACTCCGGGTGGGGTTCGAGCGCGCGGCGAGCGGGTCTGGCTCACCTCAACCTCTGACCCGATTCGCCCACCGGGGGTTACGTCTCGGTCCTGGTGGCGTCCCGCCGCGGAGCTCCGATGGCGGCCAGGGGCCTTGTGTACATTGACCGCGGTGCCGGCCTCCCGAGCGCTCTCCGAACACGAGTCGAAGAACCTGCTGGCGGGCTACGGCGTGCCCGTCAACCGGGAGGCGCTGGTGCAGACGCCATCCGGAGCCGTGGCCGCAGCCCGGGATCTCGGCCACCCCGTGGTGCTCAAGCTGTGCGGTGCCGACATCGCCCACAAGACCGAGCTGGGTGCGGTGCGGCTGGACCTGGTGGGCGACGAGGTGGTGGAGGGCGCGGCCGCCGAGCTGCTGGCGCTCGGGCACCCCGGCGCCGAGCTGCTGGTGGCCGAGCAGGTGTCCGGCACCCGGGAGCTGATCACCGGGGTCACCGACGATCCCCAGTTCGGCGCGGCGCTCATGCTCGGCGTCGGCGGCATCTTCGCGGAGCTGATCGCCGACGTGGTGTTCCGGCTCCTACCCGCCCGCGACCGGGACCTGCGCTCCATGTTCGACGACCTCGCCCACCCGGCGATCCTGGGGCGGTTCCGGGGCGAGCCGCCGGTCGACCGGGACGCCCTCGCCGCCGCCCTGGCCGGGCTGGCGGCATGCGCCCTCGATCACCCCGAGGTCGAGTCGATCGACGTCAACCCGCTGATCGTCGCCGACGGGATGCCCGTGGCCGTCGACGCCCTGGTGGTGCTCCGGTGACCGTGACCCCGCCGTGAGTCGCCTCGATCTGCGGCCGCTGTTCGAGCCCCGCGGCGTGGTGATCGCCGGGGCGTCCACCCACCCCGGCAAGTTCGGGTTCGTGGCCCTGCACAACGTGCTCGCGGCCGGCTTCGAGGGCGCGGTCTTCGCCACCAACCCCGACCGGCCCGAGATCCTCGGGATCCGGGCCCACGCCGCGGTGGCCGACATCCCCGAGGGTCGGGCCGACCTGGTGATGGTCTGCGCGCCGGAGCCGGCGATCCCCGACGTGCTGCGGGAGTCGGCGGCGAAGGGGATCCGAGCCGCGTTCGTGGTGTCTGGCGGCTACCGCGAGCTGGGCGCGGACGGCCGGACCCGCGAGGACGAGCTGGTGGCGCTGGCCGGCGAGCTCGGCATGGTGCTGGCGGGTCCGAACGGGCAGGGCCTGGTCTCAACCCCGTCGAAGCTGTGGTCCCAGATCGTGGCCCCGTACCCGCCGCCGGGCTCGATCGCGATCGCCAGCCAGTCCGGCAACCTGGGGTCCACGATCATGAACCTGGCCCGGCAGGCGAACGTCGGCATCAGCCGGGCCGTCAGCGCGGGCAACCAGGCGATGGTGGAGATCGCCGACTACCTCGAGTACCTGGCCGCGGACGCCGCCACCTCGGTGGTGGTCGTCTACGTGGAGGGCCTGCCCGACGGCCGCCGCTTCTACGAGGCCCTGCGGGCGACGACCGCGGCCAAGCCGGTCATCGTGGTCAAGGGCGGGGTGTCCGCCGCCGGGGCCCGGGCCGCGACCAGCCACACCGGCTCGCTCGCCACCGACGACCGGATCTTCGACGGGATGCTGGCCCAGGCCGGAGCCTTCCGCGCCCCCGACGTCCACAGCGCCTACCTGCAGGCGGCCACCTTCGCCACCCACCCGCTGCCGCCGGGACCGAGGACGGTGGTGCTGACCACCGCCGGGGGGTGGGGGGTGCTCACGTCGGATGCCCTCGCCGCCTCCTCGCTGGAGCTGACCCCGCTCACCCCGTCGCTGCACGACGCCATCTCCGAGCTCCTCCCACCGCGGTGGTCGCGCAACAACCCGGTCGACCTGGCCGGGGGCGAGACCCGCGACACCATTCCCCAGCTCCTGGAGCTGCTGACCGGGCACGCGGAGGTGGATGCGGTGATCTACCTCGGGTTGGGCATCCAGGGGAACACCGCCCGGGCGTACCGGGAGAGCCCGTCGATGCCCGACGAGGGCATGGAGCGGATGGCCTCGTTCCACGAGCGCCAGGACACGCGCTATGCCACCGTCGCGGTGGAGGCCAGCCGGCGCAGCGGGAAGCCCGTCGTCGTGGCCTCGGAGCTGGCGCTGGCCGATCCCGCCAACCCGGGCATGGCCACCCTGCGGGAGCTGGGCTGGCCCTGCCTGCCCACGCCGGCGGCGGCCGTCGGCGCGCTCGACGCCCTCTGGCGGCGACGCCAGCGAGTCGACGGGTGACCGCGGGCCCGGGCGCGTCCTCACCCGCCTCCGGCCACTGGTTACCATGCCCTATCGTGCCAGCCGCCCTCCGCCCCGCTCCGGACGCCCGCTGATGTCCACCGTCCTCGCGGTGCTCCAGCGACTGGTGGTGCCGGCGATCCTGCTGGCCGCGTTCATCGGGGCCACCGTGGCCCTCGACCGCTTCGACAACGACCCCATCGTCGAGCCCGACACCACCGTCGACATCCAGACCGCCGACACCCCGGTGTTCTCGGCGCGGCGCGGCCCCGAGATGCTCACCTCCCAGCGAGCCGCCGACGAGCTCACCGCCGCCCTCGACGGCTGGGTGGCCACGCTCCCCCCGAGCAGCTGCTTCGTGGTGTCGGCCGGAGGCGATCGCCTCTTCTCGCACCAGCCCGACATCCCGCTCATCCCGGCGTCGAACATGAAGATCCTCACCGCGGTGGCGGCGCTGCAGGGCCTGGGCCGCGACTACACCTACCAGACCAGGGTCGCGGCGCCGGCGCTGCCCGACGCCAACGGCCGGCTCAACGGGAACCTCTACGTCATCGGCGGCGGCGACCCGCTGCTCATGACCGACGTCTACCGCGACAGCCTCCCGGACGGCACCAACCCGATCCACAGCAGCGCCAACCTGCTGGCCGACCAGACCGTGGCCGCCAACCTCAGCGACATCTCCGGCGCGGTGCTGGTCGACGAGTCGCGCTACGACGAGGAGCGGGCACCAGCCGGCATCGCTCCGGGGCTGCTCGACGCCGGACGGATCGGCTCGTTGGGCGCGGCGATCATCGACCGCGGCTTCGTGGGCTTCAAGGAGGGTTACGCCACCCAGGACGTGGCCGAGGGTGAGCCCCCGCCGCTGCCGCGCTCGACCGACCCGGCTGCACAGTTCGCGGCGGTCTTCGACGACCTCCTGGAGGCCATCAACGTCCGCATCACCACCCGGGCCGCGGAGGCCGCGGAGGTCCCGGCCGACCTGGTGGATCTGGTGGTGTTCGACTCGCCGCCCATGGCGCGGATCGTCGAGCAGATGCTCACCGACTCCGACAACACCACCGCCGAGATGATCATCAAGGAGCTGGGGTTCGTGGCGTCGGACTCGGGCACCACCACCTCGGGCACCCTGGCCATGAGCAACGCCCTGCGCGACGCCGGCCTGAACGACGCCGGGCTCTTCGCGCTCGACGGCTCCGGGCTCAGCACCGACAACACGGTCACCTGCAGCCTCCTCCACGACGCCCTCAACTCGGCCCACAAGGACGATCTCCGGGCGGCGATGCCGGTGGCCGGCGAGACCGGCACCCTGGCCGACGACTTCGTCGGGACCAGCGGCGAGGGCCGGATCCGGGCCAAGACCGGCCTCCTGGCCCAGGCCGCGGCGCTCTCCGGTTACTTCGAGACCGACCCGGGCGTCGAGCTGACCTTCTCCTTGGTCATCAACGTGGGCGAGGGCGAGACCATCACCGAGGAGCAGGTGCGGGGTTGGACCCTGCCGCTGCCGGATCTGCTGGCGCCGTACCCGGCGGGGCCGGCGCTGGCCGACCTGGGACCGGTCGGCGTCCCGCTCGAGCCCGGCGGCTGAGGGGGCCACCCTGGCCGTCCTCCCGATGTTCCCGCTCGGCTCGGTGCTGTTCCCCACCATGGTCCTGCCCCTGCACGTGTTCGAGCCCCGGTACCGGGCCCTGGTCGAACACTGCCTCGCAGGCGAGCAGGAGTTCGGCGTCTGCCTGATCAGTCGCGGAAGCGAGGTCGGCGGCGGTGACACCCGGACCGACATCGGCACGGTGGCTCAGATCGTCGACGCCGAGCAGTTCGACGACGGGCGCTGGGCCCTCGCTGCGGTGGGCACCCGGCGCATCCGGGTGCTGGCATGGCTCGAGGACGACCCGTACCCGCGGGCCGAGGTCGAGGACTGGATAGACGAGCCGCCCTCGACCGATCTGAGCGCCGAGCGTGACGCCGCGGTGGACCTGCTCCGTCAGGTGATCGGGCTCCAGAACCGACTCGGGCACCCGGCGCCCCCGGTCGACATCGACATCGACGTCGACCCCACCCTGGCGAGCTACCAGGTGGCGACCCTGTCGCCGCTCGGCGCCTTCGACCGCCAGACGCTGCTGGCGACACCCGACACGGCCAGCCGCCTCGGCCAGCTCTCGACCATGTTGCGCGAGGTCGAGGCCGACCTGCGCGCCCAGGCGGACCTGGGCTGACCCGCCGGGCGGCGTCACCGGGCCGTCTTCGTCGTCGCCGTCGTGTGCGCGAGATCGGTTCATGATTCCTGCGACATGCCACTAGGGTGTGCGCTGCCCGTGGAGCCACCGGCTCCCCGACACGCCGAGCAGGGACGGGACACCGCCGTGAACGACACCACCTCCGAGAAGTCGCCGGCCCAGACGTTCGCCGAGCTGCGGACGATGGTCACCGACTACGCGCGCCAGGAGACGGTGGGCCCGCTGCAGCACCTGGGCAAGTGGGTGGCCTGGGGCCTCGGTGGGGCCGTCGCCGTGGCCATCGGCGTCGGGTACCTGGGCTACGGCCTCCTGCGCCTGCTCCAGAACGAGGTCGACAGCTTCGCGGACACCCGCTGGACCTGGGCGCCGTACCTCATCACGTTCGCGTTCCTGGTGGCCTGGGTCGGCCTGATGGGCTGGCTCATGAGCCGGAAGTTCACCGACGGCGACTGAGGAGGGAGCGGCGTTGAGCGTTCAAGAGCAGAACATCTCCCGAGAGGATCTGCAGGACAAGTTCGTCGAGCTGCAGACCAACATCGACAACGCGGCCAGC
The DNA here is from genome assembly GCA_041636995.1 of Acidimicrobiales bacterium. Lineage (GTDB taxonomy): Bacteria > Actinomycetota > Acidimicrobiia > Acidimicrobiales > UBA8592 > JBFINV01. The sequence continues at coordinate 7,645 of JBFKRY010000010.1, forward strand.
TCGGCCAAGGATGTCGGAAAGAAGGTGGGCATCGTCGCCCTGATCGTCCTGCTGATCCTGGTGTTCCTCATCGGACGGCGACGGGGTCGGGCCAACCGCACCGTGGTCGAGATCCGACGCGTCTGAGCCTTGCGTCGCTTCTTCCGCTTCCTGCGGCCGATGATCTTCCTGCGCCGCAGGGCGATCCTGTCCGGCCTCTTCGGAAACAGCCGCCGCTGGCTGATGGTAGGCGGGGCCGCCTGGGTGCTGCACTGGATCGGTCGCCTGTTCAGCGGCCCCGATCCGAGCCCTCGCTACACCCGCGAGCTGAAGGCGGGGGAGCGGGTCATCGTGATCCACGAGCCCGAGAGCCCGGCGGCACGGAAGCGAGCCCGGAAGCGGGCTGCCAAGGCGGCCCGCAAGGCCGGGCGGAGCGCCCGCTGACCGGCGGGGGCTACCCCGAGAGCGGGAGCCGAGGGGCGAGCGAGCTCGCGGCCGGCGAGCTGGTCTTGCTCGTCGATCGCAAGGACCGGCGCTACCTGGTGCGGCTCGAGCCGGGCCGGGAGTTCCACAGCCATGCCGGGAGGGTGGCCCACGACGACCTGATCGGCGGCCCCGCCGGGATCGAGGTCCGGTCCAGTGGCGGCGCCGGCTACCTGGTGGTGCGGCCCACCCTCGTCGACTTCGTCCTGAAGATGCCCAGGGGGGCCCAGGTCATCTACCCGAAGGACATCGGGCCGATCCTGGTGCTGGCCGACGTCTTCCCGGGCGCCCGGATCTTCGAGTCGGGGGTGGGCTCGGGCGCGATGTCGCTGGCGCTGCTGCGGGCAGGGGCCGAGGTGGTGGGCTACGAGCTGCGGGAGGACTTCGCCGAGCGCGCCCGCGCCAACGTCGAGTCGTTCCTGGGCCGGTCGGCCCTCGAGCGCTACCACGTCGAGCTGCGCGACGCCTACGAGGGGGTCGACGTCGATCCCGTCGATCGGGCGGTGCTCGACCTGCCCGAGCCCTGGCGCGTGGTCCCCTCGCTCACCCGGGCCCTGCGACCGGGCGGGGTGGTGGTGGCCTACACGCCCAGCATCGTGCAGGCGATGCAGGTGCGAGCGGCGCTCGACGACGGGCCCTACGCGCTGGCGGCCACCGTGGAGGTGCTCAACCGGGGGTGGCACATCGAGGGCCAGGCGGTGCGGCCCGACCACCGCATGGTGGCCCACACCGGCTTCCTCACCCACGCTCGTCGCATCGAGGATCCCGGGCCCGGGAGAGCCGGGCCCACCGGGATCACATCTCGATGAAGATGCACTCGCCGGGGCACTCCTCGGCGGACTCGATCACCGCCTCCTCCTGGCCGGCGGGCACGTTGGCGAGACCCTCGGAGCCACCGGGGTCGGAGAACACCCGGTCGCCCTCCTTCACGTAGGCCAGACCATCGTCGAGGAGGGTGAAGACGTCGGGCGCGATCTCCTCGCAGAGACCGTCGCCGGTGCACAGATCCTGATCGATCCAGACCTTCATCGCTGCCCTTCCATCGTGCGCTGTCGCCTCCCGATTCTACTCGTCGCCACCTCGAATAAACACCGCCTCGGCCGGGAATATTCGGGGTCGGGTCCCGGCGCACGACCGGCGCAAGATGCGCCCTCAATCACATCACGTGTGCACCGATGGATGGAGTCACCGGTGTAGGGTGCGAAAGAGGAGCCTCACATGGAGGTGGATCCCATCGATACCAGCGATCTCGAGCGACGGCTCAGGGACTCCGAGGAGGAGGTCAACGCCCTGCGCGGCCAGGCCCGCCTCCTCGAGGACGAGCTGGCCACCCTGCGGCGCCGCATCCACGACGCCCCCAAGCGGGTCCGTACTCTCGAGGAGCGGCTGCTCGAGACCAAGGGCCAGCTGGCCCAGGCGGTCTCCCAGAACGAGAAGCTCACCTACACCCTCCGGGAAGCCCGGGACCACATCGCCGCGCTGCGCGAGGAGGTCGAGAAGCTCACCCAGCCCCCGTCGGCCTACGGCACCTTCATGGCCCACAACCCCGACGGCACCGTCGACGTGTTCTCGTCGGGGCGCAAGATGCGGGTGGCCCTGCATCCCGAGATCGACGCCGCGTCCCTCGTACGGGGACAGGAGGTCGTGCTCAACGAGTCCCTCAACGTGGTCCTGGCCCGCTCCACCGACCACACCGGCGAGCTGGTCACCCTGAAGGAGGTCCTCCAGGACGGCAAGCGGGCGCTGATCGTCGGTCGAGCCGACGAGGAGCGGGTGGTCGAGATGGTCGACGAGCTCCGGGGCCGGCCGCTGCGGGCCGGCACCTGCCTGCTGCTCGACACCCGCGCCGACCTGCTGCTCGAGGAGCTGCCCCGTCCCGAGGTGGAGGAGCTGGTCCTCGAGGAGGTGCCCGACATCAGCTACGACGACGTGGGGGGCCTCGATCAGCAGATCGAGCAGATCACCGACGCCGTCGAGCTGCCGTTCCTGCACCAGGAGCTGTTCGCCGAGCACGACCTGCCCGCCCCCAAGGGCATCCTGCTCTACGGCCCGCCCGGGTGTGGCAAGACCCTCATCGCCAAGGCGGTCGCCAACTCGCTCGCCCAGAAGGTGCCGTCGGTGTCCGGCGACCGCGAGGCCCGGAGCTACTTCTTCAACATCAAGGGGCCCGAGCTCCTCAACAAGTACGTCGGCGAGACCGAGCGCCAGATCCGGCTGGTGTTCCAGCGGGCTCGCGAGAAGAGCGAGGAGGGCTGGCCCGTCATCGTGTTCTTCGACGAGATGGAGTCGCTGTTCCGCACCCGGGGCAGCGGCATCAGCTCCGACATGGAGTCCACGGTCGTGCCCCAGCTCCTGGCCGAGATCGACGGGGTCGAGACCCTGCGCAACGTGATCGTGATCGGCGCCTCCAACCGTGAGGACCTCATCGACCCCGCCATCCTGCGTCCCGGCCGCCTCGACGTGAAGATCAAGATCGAGCGGCCCAACGAGGACGCCGCGGCCTCCATCTTCGCCCGCTACCTGAGCCCGAACCTGCCGATCGCCCGCCAGTGCATCGAGGACCTCGGCGGTGGCGACGTCGACAAGGCCGTCCGGGTGATGATCGAGCGCACGGTCACCGAGATGTACCTCAGCGAGGAGCGCAACCAGTTCCTGGAGGTCACGTACCAGAACGGCGACAAGGAGACGATGTACTTCAAGGACTTCGCCTCGGGCGCCATGATCGAGAACATCGTTCGCCGAGCCAAGAAGCTCGCGATCAAGCGGGTGATCGCCGGAGGGGAGCGGGGCATCTGCCTCGAGGATCTCACCGACTCCATCCGCCAGGAGTACCGCGAGCACGAGGACCTGCCCAACACCACCAACCCCGACGACTGGGCCAAGATCTCGGGCAAGAAGGGTGAGCGGATCGTCTTCATCCGCACCCTGGTGCACGGTGAGGACGAAGAGGGCGGTGGCCGCTCCATCGAGCGGGTCGCCACCGGGCAGTATCTGTAGCGTGACCCTCCGCAACCTGAAACCGGACCCCCGCCCCCGGTCGCAGCGAGGCTGCGGGACCGGGGGAGGCGCGACAACCGAACCGGCCCGACACAGCGACGAGGGACGAGGAGCGGGAGGGCGCCTCCGGGCGCGGCGCCGGCTTCGCCGGCGGCACAGGCCGACAAGCGTCGGTGTGCGATAGCCATGGCTGTGAAGAAGATCTGTGGGATCGAGACCGAATACGCCATCGTGCACCGGGGCGCGGAGGAGTCGAACCCCATCACTGCGTCGTCGCTGCTGATCAACGCCTACCTCAACGAGACCCACCGGACCGGAGCCCCCGGCCCCGCCCCCCGGGTCACCTGGGACTTCGAGGACGAGATGCCCGGCAACGACGCCCGGGGGATCTCACCCATGGGGTCCATGGCACCCGAGGTGGAGACCCACCTCGTCAACGCGGTGCTCACCAACGGCGCTCGCTACTACGTCGACCACGCCCACCCCGAGATGTCCACGCCCGAGTGCGCCGACGCCCGGTCGGTCACCGTCTTCGACAAGAGCGGCGAGCTGATCCTTCGCCGGTCGATGCAGGCCGCCCGGCGCATCCTGCCGCCCGACGAGGAGCTGGTCGTCTACAAGGACAACTCCGACGGGAAGGGCAACAGCTACGGCTGCCACGAGAACTACCTGATGGACCGGGCCACGCCGTTCGGCCAGATCGTCACCCACGCCACCGCCCACTTCATCACCCGCCAGATCTACACCGGCTCGGGCAAGCTGGGCTGCGAGGTGCCCGGGGTGTCGTCGGCCGAGGTGCCCTACCAGATCACCCAGCGGGCGGACTTCTTCGAGGAGGAGGTCGGGCTCGAGACCACGCTGAAGCGCCCGATCATCAACACCCGCGACGAACCCCACGCCGATGCCCAGAAGTACCGGCGCCTGCACGTGATCTGCGGCGACGCCAACATGTCCGAGGTGTCCACCTACATGAAGGTGGGGGTCACTGCGATCGTGCTGGCGATGATCGAGGACGGCTTCCTGCCCCGGGAGTTCGTCTTCTCGGCACCGGTGCAGGCCATGCGCGCGGTGTCCTACGACCTGACCCTCACCCAGGCCCACGAGCTGGTCGACGGGTCCACGGTCACCGCCCTCGAGGTCCAGTGGGAGCTCCTCGACCGGGCCCGCAAGTACGCCGACATCGGCGGGCTCGAGGCGGTCAACGACGCAGTGGGGCGGGACCTGCTCGAGCGCTGGGAGCACATCCTGACCGGCCTCGAGACCGACCCGTCGAGCCTGGCCGACCAGCTCGACTGGGTGGCCAAGCACCGGCTCCTCGAGGCCTACCGCGAGCGCAACGGCCTCGACTGGACCGACGCCAGGCTCGCGGCGCTGGCCCTGCAGTACCACGACCTCCGCGCCGACAAGGGCATCTTCCCCCGACTGGGCGTCGAGTCGATCGTGTCGACCGAAGAGGCCGAGGCCGGCGTCTCGAACCCGCCCGAGGACACCCGGGCCTACTTCCGGGGCACCTGCCTGCGCCGCTGGGCCACCGACATCGTGGCCGCCAACTGGGACTCACTGGTGTTCGACATCGGCGCCGAGCCGCTGCGACGGGTCCCGATGATGGAGCCCGGTCGGGGCACCCGGGCCCACGTCGAGGAGCTGTTCGCCGAGTGCGAGGACCCGTCCGAGCTGCTCGCCGCGCTGGAGGGGTCGGGCTGAGGGTGTCCGCAGCTCGGAGCCTTGATACCGGGGCCAGGGGGGTTTTCGGTAAGCTCGGCCCGAGAGACCAGACGTGCGATGGAGCGCTGACCCATGGCAGAACGTGAACAGATACGCAAGCCCACACCCACCCGTGAAGAGGAAGAAGCCGAGGTCGAGGACGCACCGGGTCGCAGCGAGAGCGGCGAGAAGCTCAAGGCGGAGCTCGACGACCTGCTCGACGAGATCGACGAGGTCCTCGAGACCAACGCCGAGGACTTCGTGAAGTCCTACATCCAGAAGGGCGGAGAGTAGGACCCGACCTGTCCCGCCGCCGCACCACTAACCTCCAGCGGGTGACCTTCCCCCTGTTCCCTCCGGGTGAGGATCCCGGGCCCGACTTCTCGGCGTTGCTGCGCAGCTCGCACCCCCCGCTCGACCCCAAGGTCGATCTCAGCGGGGTGGTGCCCCACGGCACCACCTGCGTCGCGGTGCTCTTCGAGGAGGGTGTGGTGCTCGCCGGTGACCGCCGGGCCACCAGCGGCCACCTCATCAGCCATCGCAGCATCGAGAAGGTGTTCCCCGCGGACCGCCACTCCGGCGTCGCCATCGCCGGGGCCGCCGGGCCCGCGCTCGAGATGGTGAAGCTCTTCCAGCTGCAGCTCGAGCACTACGAGAAGGTCGAGGGCAAGCCGCTGAGCCTGGAGGGCAAGGCCAACCAGCTGGGCCAGATGGTGCGCCAGAACCTCCCCGCGGCGATGCAGGGCCTGGCGGTGGTGCCCCTGTTCGCGGGCTACGACACCCGCCGGAGCACCGGCAGGCTGTTCCAGTACGACGTCACCGGTGGCCGCTACGAGGAGCGCCTCTACTCCGCCACCGGGTCCGGCAGCATCCACGCCACCACCGTCATCAAGCTCGGCTACCGCGACGACCAGAACCACGACCAGGCGGTGGCGCTGTGCGCCAGCGCCCTGTTCGAAGCCGCCGACGAGGACACCGCCACCGGCGGTCCGGACCGGGTCCGCCAGCTCTACCCGATCATCGCCACCATCACCGCCGACGGCTTCCGCCGCCTCGAGGTCGACGAGGTGGTGCCGTTGTTCGACGCGGTGCTGACCGACCGGGCCCGGCTGGCGCCCGACGAGGCCTGAAGGGAACCGCCATGAACATGCCGTTCTACGTCGCACCCGAGCAGGTCATGAAGGACCGCGCGGACTACGCCCGCAAGGGCATCGCCCGGGGGCGGGCGCTGATCGCGCTCCGGTTCGCCGAAGGCATCCTCATCGTCGCCGAGAACGCGTCGAACACCCTTCGCAAGGTGTCCGAGATCTACGACCGGATCGCCTTCGCCGGCGTCGGCCGCTACAACGAGTTCGACCAGCTGCGGGTGGCAGGGGTCCGTCACGCCGACCTCAAGGGGTACGCGTTCAGCCGCGACGACGTCGACGCCCGCACCCTCGCCAACCAGTACGCCCAGAGCCTGGGCCAGGTGTTCACTCACGAGATGAAGCCCATGGAGGTCGAGATCCTCGTCGCCGAGATCGGCCACGACGGCGACACCCCGGACCAGATGTTCCACATCCTCTACGACGGCACCGTCAACGACGAGACCGACTTCGCGGTGCTCGGTGGCGAGGCCGAGGCGATCCACGGCCGCTTCGCGGAGTCCTACGACCCGTCCATGACCCTCGAGGAGGGGATCCGGGCGGCGACCGCGGCGCTCGCCGGCCCCGATCGGACCCTCACCCCCGACGATCTCGAGGTGGCCGAGCTGGCCCAACGCAACGGCCGGCGAGCCTTCCGGCGCATCGAGGGCGACGAGCTCGCCGCCTTGCTCGGCTGACCTCGCGGCCCCCATACCGGACCATCCGGTCCTCGACGGGATACGTTGGGAGACGTGGAGCGGCGCATCTTCGGCATCGAGAACGAGTACGGGGTCACCTGCACGCTCCGCGGCCAGCGTCGGCTCAGCCCCGACGAGGTGGCCCGCTACCTGTTCCGGCGGGTGGTTTCGTGGGGCCGTAGCAGCAATGTCTTCCTGGCCAACGGGGCCCGGCTGTACCTCGACGTGGGCTCCCATCCCGAGTACGCCACCCCCGAGTGCGACTCCATCTACGACCTGGTGGCCCACGACAAGGCCGGGGAGCGGATCCTCGAGCAGCTGCTGGCCAGCGCCGAGCAGCGCCTCCGCGAGGAGGGCATCCGCGGCGAGATCTACCTGTTCAAGAACAACACCGACTCGGCGGGCAACTCCTATGGCTGCCACGAGAACTACTGCACCAGCCGCCGCGACGACTTCAGCTCCTACGCCGAGGTCCTGATCCCGTTCCTGGTGAGCCGTCAGATCTACGCGGGCGCCGGCAAGATCCTCCAGACGGCGCGGGGCGCCATGTTCTGCATCAGCCAGCGGGCCGAGCACATCTGGGAGGGCATCTCCAGCGCCACCACTCGCAGCCGGCCCATCATCAACACCCGCGACGAGCCTCACGCCGACGCCGAGCGCTACCGGCGGCTGCACGTGATCGTGGGCGACTCGAACATGAACGAGTACGCCACCTACCTCAAGGTGGGGGCCTGCTCGATCCTGCTGCGCATGCTCGAGGAGCCCAGCGTGGTGCTGCGCGACATGACCCTCGAGAACCCCATCCGCGCCATCCGGGAGATAAGCCACGACATCACGTGCCGGCGGCGGGTGCGGCTGGCGAACGGCCGCGAGGTGAGCGCGCTCGACATCCAGTCCGAGTACCTGGAGCGGGCCCTCAAGTACGCTGAGAGGCGCGACCTGTCACCCCAGGAGAAGCAGGCGCTCCAGATGTGGGAGCACTGCCTCGACGGGCTGGCCACGGATCCGCTCAGCCTGCGGCGCGAGTGCGACTGGGTCACGAAGTACCACCTGGTCGAGGGGTACCGCGAGAAGCACGGGCTCGACCTCTCCGATCCCAGGGCCGCGCTGTTGGACCTGCAGTACCACGACGTGAACCGTCAGCGGGGGCTGTTCTACAAGATGCAGTCCCGGGGGATGGTCGAGCGCATGTGCGCCGACGCCGACATCGCCCACGCGGTGGAGTACCCGCCCCAGACCACCCGGGCCCGGCTCCGCGGCGAGTTCATCCGCCGGGCCAAGGAGCGCAAGCGCGACTACACGGTCGACTGGGTCCACCTCAAGCTCAACGATCAGGCCCAGCGCACGGTCCTGTGCAAGGACCCGTTCAAGGCCTTCGACGAGCGCGTGGAGAAGCTCATCGAGAGCCTGTGACCGCCCGGCGATGGCCAAGCTCGAACGGCTGCTGAACCTGACCGCGGCGCTGCTGGAGACCGAGCGTCCCCTGACCGCCGAGGAGCTGCGCCGACGCGTCGACGGCTACCCGGAGGCGACGGCATCGTTCCGGCGCGCCTTCGAGCGCGACAAGGACGATCTCCGGGAGATGGGGGTGCCCATCACCCTCGAGGCGGTGCCCGGCACGGATCCGCCCGTCGACGGCTACCGGATCCGCAAGGAGGACTACTACCTGCGCGACCCCGGCCTCGAGCCCGACGAGCTGGCGGCGCTGCACCTGGCCGGCAACGCGGTCCGCATCGACGGGCTGTCGGGCGAGGAGGCGCTGCGCAAGCTCGGCGGGGCGACGGGCGACGGGGACGGCGAGCTGCTGGCGTCGGTGCCCGCAGACCCCCGGCTGTCGGACCTGTTCCGCGCCGTGACCGAGCGGTGCGTGGTGCGCTTCGACTACAACGACACCCCCCGCGAGGTGGAGCCGTGGCGGCTCGACCTGGTCCGGGGCCGCTGGTACCTGACCGGCTTCGACCGGGCCCGTGGCGACGAGCGCCACTTCCGGCTCGACCGGCTGCAGTCGGGGGTGGAGGTCTCGGCGCCCGGGGCGTTCGAGCGCAGCACCCCGGCGGACGGGGTCCGGATGCAGCCCTGGGAGCTCGGCGACGAGCCGCCGCGGACGGCCCGCCTGCTGGTCGATCCCGACCAGGCCGCCTGGGCCACGCACTACGTGGGCCCGCCGGCGGAGACCCGGCCCGACGGCTCGGTGGTGATCGAGGTGGCCGTCACCAACGAGACCGCCTTCCGCTCGTTCGTGCTGACCTTCCTCGAGCATGCCGAGATCCTCGACCCGCCCGAGATCCGCGAGGCGATGATCCGGTGGCTCGAGCAGGTGGCCGAGGGGGCGGGGTGAGCCGGCTGACCGCGGGCGGCCGCCTGGAGCGTCTGCTGTCGATCGTGCCCTGGGTGGTGGCCAACGACGGGCCCACGGTGCGGGAGATCGCCGAGCGGTTCGACTACCCCGAGGATCGACTGCTGGCCGACCTCACCGAGATCCTCTTCATGGTGGGCATCTACCCGTTCACCCCGGACCAGCTGATCGAGGTGGTGGTGGAGGACGACCGGGTGTGGATCCACTACGCGGAGTACTTCGAGCGGCCGCTCCGGCTGACCCCCGACCAGGCGCTGGCTCTGGTGACTGCGGGCTCGAGCCTGCTGGCCGTGCCCGGCGCCGACCCCGCCGGGCCGCTGGCCCGGGGCCTCTCCAAGCTGGCCGACACCCTCGGTGTGGCGCCGGGTCACGACATCGACGTCGACCTGGGTACCGCATCGGCCGAGACGTTGGTGACGGTCCGCCAGGCGATCGCCGAGCACCGCCGGCTGCGCCTCGACTACTACGGCTACAACCGCGACGAGATCACCGAGCGCGAGGTGGACCCGTACCGGGTCACCTCCGACCAGGGCCACTGGTACCTGCTGGCCCACTGCCATCGGGCCCAGGGGGAGCGCCTCTTCCGCATCGACCGGATCCGCTCGATCGACGAGACCGGGGAGGCCTTCGACCCTCCCGTCGAGGTGCCGGAGGTATCGGTCTTCGAGCCCAACCCGGACGACCCCCGGGTGGTGCTCCGTCTGTCGCCCGACGCCGCCTGGGTGGGCCAGGCGTACCCGGCCGAGGACATCGAGACCCTCGACGACGGCACCTCGCGGGTCACGCTGGCCATCAGCGCGGTGCCGTGGCTGGCCCGGCTGCTGGTCCGCCTGGGGCCCGACGTGGTGGTGGAGTCGACCACGGGTGACCTGCCCGCCGATCTGGCGTCGACCACGGCGCGGGCCATCCTGGCGCGGTACGCGGGACCGGCCGGGACGTGATCCGTGGGGCTCCGGGTGGCACCAGGGGCAGGCTCAGCTAGCCTGCGGCGCAGTGCCTGCTGACGGTCCGACCTCACCGGACGACCCGGAATGGGTCGACGAGATCGTTCGACGCGCCCTCGAGCGGGCAGGCGAGGGGGACACCAGCCAGCCGCCGGCGGCCCGGGCTCCTGAACCGGGAGTCGACGCCCCAGCGTCGGGCATCGAGCCTGCGCCGGCCCCGACCACCACCCGACCCGATCCCGCTCCCGCACCGACCCCGGTAACCGCGCGACCGGATCCCGAGCCTGCAGCCCCGATCAGCACCCGACCCGTAGCTCCCGCGGCGACCCCGGTAACCGCGCGACATGCCGATCCCGACCCCGCGCCGACCCCGATCGCCGCCCCGCCCGATCGCAATCGGGCGGCGCCCCCGATGACCGCGCGAGACCCCGACCCCGGGCCCGCGCCGATCACCGCCCGGCTCGGGGAGCCGGCGCCGCCGGGCCCGACCTTCCCGATCGACGAGCCGGCCACGCCTGCTCCGACCGACGCCGGATCCAGCCGGCTGGCGACCGCCGTCGAAGACCGCTCGCCCTATCCCGACCTGGACCAGCCGGACACCTTCGACACCGCGGTCGGCCTCGACACCGACGCCGAGCCCGACGACGCGATGGGCCGGCGCATGCGAGGGTTCCTCGAGTGGGGCGCGGTCATCGTCGGCGCCTTGGCCGTCGCCCTCATCATCAAGACCTTCCTGATGCAGGCCTACTTCATCCCGTCGTCGTCGATGGAGCCCACGCTCAACGTCGGCGACCGGGTGCTGGTCAACAAGCTGAGCTACGACTTCGGCGACATCAGCCGCGGCGACCTGGTGGTGTTCAACAGGCCAGCCAGCCAGCCCGAGGGCGAGGACGACCTCATCAAGCGGGTCGTCGCCCTGCCCGGCGAGGTGGTGGAGATCCGTGACGGCGAGATCTTCATCACCGTGGTCGACTCCGACCAGCAGCAGCGGCTCGAGGAGCCGTACCTGGAGGAGGGGATGCGCACCAGCGGCCTGGTCGACACCACCAACTGCGTGGTGCCGGACGCCACCACCTGCGAGATCCCCGAGAACCACGTCTTCGTGCTCGGCGACAACCGTCCCGGGTCCCGGGACAGCCGGGTGTTCGGGCCGATCCCCGATGACCTGGTGGTGGGCCGGGCCTTCCTGCGGGTCTGGCCCCTCAGCGAGCTCTCGTTCCTCTGATACTGTCGCCCTGCCGCAACAGCCGAGCCCAGTCAGCCGAACCCGGCGCGGGCCAGCGCGTCGACCATCCGGTCGACGTGGTCGCTGTAGAGCCCGTCGATGCCCATCCGGAGCAGATCGTCGAGCATCCGGTCGTGCTGGGCATTCCAGCCGAAGCACAGGATCTCGAAGCGGTGGAAGAGGGTGGTGAGCCCGCCGGTCCAGTCCGGATACGGCAGGTTGACGGTGTCGATCCCGGCGTCGGCGAGCGCGGCCGCGTGGCGCTCCGGGCCCTCCTTCAGGTGTTCGAGGCGGGTGGAGTTGACCAAGCGGGCCTGGGGCCAGCGCTGGCGCCAGCGGGCCTGGTCCCCCCAGTCGCCCCAGCACAGCCAGAGCCGGGACACCACTGGCCGGCCGGTGCGCTGCTCGTGGCCGCGGGCCAGGTCGAGCACCGGCTCGATCGCGGCCGGATCCTTGAGGTCGAGCGAGAGGTCGAAGTCCACGCCGCACTCCCCGTAGAGCTCGTCGAGGCCGGGTATGTGCGGTGGCAGCCGATCCCGGGGGAGATCGGCGATCCGGGCCCGGCGGGGCCGACGTCCCACCACCCCGTCGTGATCGAGCACCGGGACCCCGTCGGCGGTCAGCCAGACATCCGACTCGAGGCCGGTGGCACCCAGGCGCAGCGCCAGGGTGAATGCGGCCAGGGTGTTCTCACGCTCGACCGACCTGGCGCCGCGGTGGGCGAAGCAGATCGGTGGGCTCAGCATGGCCTCGAGTCGGGCGGTCAAGGCCCCCATGTTGCCAGGCGCCCGCGCCTCCACGGCAGCCCTCGACGTTGAGCCGTCCGGCCCAACCACGCCGGGGTGGCCCTACCCAGAGGCCTCAACTCGGGTCTGGGCACGCCGATTGGCATCCCAGCTCGAACCGGACCAGGAGGGGCCATGGCAACAATCAGGGCCAGCTGCGAGAACTGCGGTGACGTGCAGCTGACGACCTCGGACGTGACGGTGCGCATGTGCGTGTCGAACGACGAGGGCGAGTACCGCTTCGAGTGCCCTGCCTGCGCCGATCTGGTCGTCCGCCACGCCGAGCAGCGCACCATCGACCTGCTCCTCGCGGCCGGGGTTCAGTTCGTCACCTGGAGCCTGCCCGCAGAGCTGTTCGAGCCCCGCGAGGGGGCCCCGATCAGCCACGACGACCTCATCGACTTCCACGCCTGCCTGGCCGACGACGAGGTGCTGGCCAGCGAGCTCCAGGCCCTCTCGGGCTGAGCGGCGCCACCCGCTAGGCTCGCCGACATGATCGCGCTGCTGGTCGGTCTGGCGCTGGCTCTCCTGGTCGTCACCATCGGGGGGCTGCTGGCCGCCCAGCGGCTGCAGCGTTCGCTGCGCCGGGTCCGGATCGAGGCCCGGCAGTTCGAGGCCGCGCCTCGCGATCCCCGGTCGTAGAACCGGCCCGGTCGGCCCGCGACGGGCCGCGCCGGGCGAGGGCGGTCGTCGTCAGCCCGCCCGCGCGCCCCCGGTAGGCTGAATCGATGTTCAACATCGGTGGCGGCGAGCTCTTGGTGATCCTGCTGATCGCCTTGATCGTGCTCGGGCCCACCAAGCTGCCCGAGGCGGCCCGCCAGGTCGGCGCCGTGGCCCGGGAGCTGCGCCGGATGAGCTCGAGCTTCCAGGCCGAGCTCAAGTCGGCCCTCGACGAGCCCGTGGAGGCCGCGGCCCGCGAGCGCGGCCACAAGGTCGTGAGCTCCGAGGAGCAGCCCGCACCCACCACCGACAGCACCGACGGCACCGACAGCACCGACAGCACCGACAGCACCGACACCATCGACAGCACCGACGGCACCGACGGCGCGGGCGGGGCCACCACCACTCCGCCGAGCTACCCGGCACGCAGCACCGCCGCCGCGGCGGGGATGTACGACGTGGCCCCGGCCGAGGAGCCCGACACCGGCGCCGACGCTGCGGCCGAGGCGCCAGCAGCCGACGCTGACGGGACCGACGCCGCCGAGGCCGCCGCCATCGACGAGGCCACCACGGCCCGGACGGCCGGGATGTACGACGTGGCCCCCGCCGGCCAGCCCCACACCGACGACGCCGCCATCGACGAGCCCACCACGGCCCGGACGGCCGGGATGTACGACGTGGCCCCCGCCGATGCTACGGGCAACGCCGCCGCGGACGCCGCGGCCGACACCGCGGCTCACGCCGAGCGCCCGGCCGACGACGTCGAGCGCGCCGACTCCGACAGCCCCCACGAGGCCGGAGCGGGTCCATGACCGCCAGCCAGACCAACCTCGACGAGGGCCGCATGTCCCTCATCGAACACCTCACCGAGCTGCGGACCCGGATCATCCGCAGCGTCATCGCCATTGCCGCAGGCGCGGTCATCGGCTGGTTCGTCTACCCGTGGGTGCTCGAGTTCATCCTCGAGCCCTACTGCCAGACGCTGGGGGAGGACTGCACCCTGCGGGTGGACGAACCCCTGGAGGCGCTGTCCACCCGCATGATGGTGTCGGGCTACGTCGGCGTCGGCCTGGCCATCCCCGTCTGGCTCTGGCAGGCCTGGCGGTTCATCAGCCCGGGCCTGTACCCCCACGAGAAGCGCAACGGGGTGGTCTTCGTCGGCCTCGGGGTGGTGCTGTTCGCCGCCGGGGCCTCACTCGCGTTCTGGACTCTGCCCCGAGCGCTCGACTTCCTGATCGACATCGGCGGCGAGGACCTGGTCACCGAGTTCCGGGCCCGGGCCTACATCGAGTTCATCATCAAGATGATGCTGGCCTTCGGGCTCGGGTTCGAGTTCCCCCTGGTGCTGGTGTTCCTGCAGATCCTCGGTCTGGTGTCGTACCAGGGGCTGGCCCGGCAGCGACGCATGGCCATCGTGGGCATCGTGATCCTGGTCGCGGTGATCACGCCCAGCGGGGATCCGATCAGCCTGCTCGCCCTGGCCGGGCCCATGTACCTCTTCTACGAGGGCGCGATCGTGTTCGGGCGCCTGCGCCAGCGCCGGCTCGAGCGGGGGACCACCCCAGCGTCGTGACCCTCGGCGACCACCGGTATCCCTTCGAGCTCGACCCGTTCCAGGAGATCGCCATCGAGCACCTGGACGCCGGCAAGTCGGTGGTGGTCGCGGCGCCGACCGGCGCCGGCAAGACCGTCGTGGCCGAGCACTCGGTGCTCCTGGCCCTGACCGCGGGCACCAAGGCCTTCTACACCACGCCCATCAAGGCCCTGTCCAACCAGAAGTACCACGATCTCGTGGCCGAGCACGGGGCCCATCGGGTCGGGCTGCTCACCGGGGACGTCTCGATCAACGGCGAGGCCCCGGTGGTGGTGATGACCACCGAGGTCCTGCGCAACATGCTCTATGCGGGCTCGCCCACACTGCGGGGCCTGTCCCACGTCGTGCTCGACGAGGTCCACTACCTCCAGGATCTCTACCGGGGCCCGGTCTGGGAGGAGATCATCGTGCACGCCCCGCCGGCGGTGCGCTTCGTCTGCCTCTCGGCCACGGTCTCCAACGCCGACGAGCTGACCGGCTGGATCGACGCCGTGCGCGGCGGCACCGAGCTGGTGGTGCACCAGGACCGGCCGGTGGAGCTCACCAACCTCTACATGGTCGGCGAGCGTGACGCCGGTCGGGTCCACGTGGTCCCCACCCTCGTCGACGGCGAGGCCAACCCCGAGGGTCACCGGTTCACGGAGCGGGTCGATCGGCACCAACGGGGGCGGGGCCGGCGCCGGCGCCGGCGGTTCACGACCCCCCGTCGCATGGAGGTGCTCCACGAGCTCCAGGACCGCGACATGCTGCCCGCCATCGTCTTCGTCTTCAGCCGCGCCGGCTGCGACGACGCTGCGTCCCAGATGGTCGACGGCGGCGCCGTTCTGACCGACCGGGACGAGGCGCACGAGATCCGGTCGATCGCCGAGCACCACGCCCGGCACCTGCCCGCCGCCGATCGGGACGTGCTGCGCTTCGACCGCTTCGTCCGCCGGATCGAGCGCGGGGTCGCGGCCCACCACGCGGGCATGGTCCCCGCCTTCAAGGAGGCCGTCGAGGAGTGCTTCGTGCGGGGCCTGGTGAAGATGGTGTTCGCCACCGAGACCCTCGCCCTGGGCATCAACATGCCGGCCCGGGCCGTGGTGATCGAGCGATTGACGAAGTTCAACGGCGAGAGCCACCAGTTCCTCACCCCCCTCGAGTACACCCAGCTCACCGGCAGGGCCGGCCGGCGCGGCATCGACGACCACGGCTACGCCGCGGTGCTGTGGTCGCCCTTCGTCAGCTTCGAGCAGGTGGCGTCGCTGGCGGCCAGCCGGTCGTTCGCGCTGCGCTCGGCCTTCCGGCCCACCTACAACATGGCGGTGAACCTGGTCCGGCTGCACGACCGCGACCGGGCCCACCAGCTCGTCGACCAGTCCTTCGGCCAGTACCAGGCCGACCGCGACATCACCCGGATGAGCAAGCGACGCCGGCGGGTGGCCGACGAGCTCGCCGAAGTCGAGCAAGAGCTACGCGCTGCGGGCATCGACCCCGACGACATCATCCCGCCGGCCAGCGACGAGGAGAAGGAGCTGTTCCGCCCCGCGCTCGAGTCGGCGCTGTCCCAGCTCCGTCCGGGCGACGTGATCGACGCACCGCGCCCCGGCACCAGCGAACCCGCCGCCGTGCTCTCGGTGGGGTACCGCCGGGGCGGCAACGTGAGGGTCCGCCTGGTCGACCGGGCCCACCGGCGGATCACGATGGACATCGACGATTTCGACCGGCCCCCCGAGGTGATCGGCGCGATCGAGCTCCCGGAGCCCTACCAGCCGAACAGCGGCAAGTTCCAGCACGAGGTGGTCCGGCTGCTGCAGCGGGCCCGGCTCCGAGGCCAGCGCCCCAAGCACCGCCGCGAGCGGGACCGCGGACCCGGGCCCGACCCCTTCGAGCCCCAGCGGCGCCGGCTCACCGAGAAGCGGCAGCAGCTGCACCGCCTCGAGCAGCGCATCGAGGGCCGCGCCGGCCGGCTCGCCCAGCAGTTCGACGACATCGTCGGCATCCTCCAGTGGCGCGGCTACATCGCCGACTGGGACGTGACCTCGGCCGGCGAGACCCTGCGCGGGATCTTCCACGAGAGCGACCTGGCGGTGGCCGAAGCGCTGCAGTGCGGGATCTTCGACGGGACCAGCCCCCCGGAGCTGGCGGCGCTGGCGTCGTGCTTCACCTACGAGCAGCGAGGGCCCGGGCCCGCAGCGAGCCCGAGGCTGCGCACCGCGGCGCTGCGGGAGCGGTTCCGGGCCCTGGACCGGCTGGTGGGCGAGATCCAGGCCACCGAAGCCGAGGTCGGGGTGCGGCTGACCCGCGACCTCGATCCGGGCTTCGTGGCCACCGCTGCCGCCTGGGCGGGTGGCGACGACCTCAGCGACGTGCTCGAGGAGGAGGACGAGCTGACCGGGGGCGACTTCGTCCGCCAGATCCGCCAGCTGGTCGACCTGTTGCGCCAGATCGCCATCGTGGCGCCGGTGGCCGAGACTCGCGCCGCGGCCCGGTCCGCCGCCGAGGCCCTGCACCGCGGGGTGGTGGTCACCCCCACCGAGCTCGAGGCCGACGAGACGCCCGCAGGCGACGATGACGCTCTCGCCGGGCGATGAGTGGGGCCGGCCCGGCCATCTCCCGACGTCGGCAGCGGTCCTGAGCGGCGACGCCGCGCTGGCCGATCTGGTCGCGGCGACCCCACCCGGCGAGCGTGTGGTCGCCGCGCTCACGGGGGGCGACCTGTGTCGCAGCCTCGGCGGTCGGGGCGACGTCGCCACCCGGCTCGGCACCGACACGACGTTGCTCGACGTGGACGTCGCCCGCGCGGTGGCTGGCGACACCGAGGTGGGCCTGTTCGTGGCCCACGCCGTCGTCCGGAACCGCTGGTGGCGGGGATCGGCCGCCGTGGTCATGAACGCCGAGTGGCTCGGGCCCTGGCGGGTGGCGCCCCGAGCCCACCCCGGCGACGGCGTGCTCGACCTGGTGCAGGGCAGCCTCGGTGCCCGCGAGCGGCTGCTGGCCCGGCGCCTGGCCCGCACCGGCGACCACCTCCCGCACCCGGCGCTACGGGTGCAGCGGGGACCGCGCTTCGAGCTGTCGTCGGATCGGCCCCGGCTGCTGCTGCTCGACGGGCGGCCCCGGGGGCGCTTCCGGACGGTGACCGTCGAGATCGCGGACCGCTCGGTGTCGGTGGCCGTCTGAGGACCCGCTCGGGGCTCTCGCGGGGGAGCGGGCGATACGCTTGGGCGATGCGCTCGACCGTGCAGGCGCCGGCTGCAACCGTCCCCGATCCGGGCCCGGCCAGGGCCTAACCTCGCCCCTCGTGACCGTCTACGTCGCCGAGCAGTGGACTGACGACGAAGCCGACGTGCTCCGCCGCTACTTCACGAACCTCGACGAGCCGGTGTTCGCCCTGGTGAACCTGCCCGAGGTGGTCAAGGGCGCGCTGTTCGCCCGCTACAGCCGCTCCACCAAGAGCCTGCGCCGGCTCTTCCTCGACGAGTTCCTCGGCGACCTCGACATCCGCGGCGACGCCACCATCGACGCCACCATCGGCCTGGCCCACGCCGAGCAGCTCTACCACCGCATCTTCTTCGAGTACGGCGACGATTCGGTGGCCCAGCTCGGCGGGGTGCACCTGGCCTGCGAGCAGGCCTCCAACCTGCTCACGAAGGTGCTCGAGTGGGGCCGGCTGATGAGCTACCTCGAGCAGTCCACCCGCTACATCGCCTACGACAGCCGCATCGGGGGGCGCTACCGGTACTACCGCGACCCCGAGGTGCTCCGCTCGCCGCTGGGGACCCGCTACGTCGGCGACATGGACCGTCTGTTCGACACCTACTCCGAGATGGTCGCGCCCATGCAGGAGTACGTGCGGTCCGAGTACCCGAAGCATCCCGACGACTCCGACCTGGTCTACCGGCAGGCGGTCAAGGCCAAGGCCTTCGACGCCCTGCGCGGCCTGCTCCCGGCCGCGTCGGTCTCGAACGTGGGCATCTACGGGACCGGCCAGGCCTACGAGGCCCTGCTGCTGCGGATGCGGTCGCACCCGCTCCCGGAGGCCCGCTACTACGCCAACCTGATGCTTCGCGAGCTGCGCAAGGTCATCCCGTCGTTCCTCGAGCGGGTCGACCGCGAGGACCGGGGTGGGGTGTGGAGCGAGTACCTGCAGAACGTGCGCGAGGACACCGCCGAGCTGGTGGAGGTCCTGCTCCCGCCGGGCACCGTGGCCGACCCGGCGCCGGTGGTTCGCCTCGTCGACTTCGACCCCGACGCCGAGGTCAAGATGGTGGCGTCGATGATGTATCCGTACTCGCACCTGCCCGAGGATCAGATCGAGCGCCGGGTGGCGGCGATGGGCGTCGACGACCGCCTGGCGGTGGTGCGCTCCTACGTCGGCGACCGCACCAACCGGCGGCACAAGCCGGGCCGGGCGCTGGAACGGCCGTTCTACCGCTTCGACGTGCTCGTCGACTACGGCGCGTTCCGCGACCTTCAGCGGCACCGGATGATGACCATCGAGTGGCAGCAGCTCTGCCCCTACCACGGCTTCACCCGGCCCGAGCTGGTGGACGCCGCGGGCATGGGGCGCCGCTTCGACGACGCCATGGAGCGGTCGGCGAGCCTGCACGACGCCATGGTCGACGACTTCCCGGCCCAGGCGCCCTACGCCGTCAGCCTGGCCTACAAGATCCGGTTCTCCCTGAACCTCAATGCCCGGGAGGCGATGCACCTCATCGAGCTGCGCACCACCCCGGCCGGCCATCCCGCCTACCGGCAGGTGGGCCAGGAGATGCACCGGCTGATCGCCGAGGAGGCCGGCCACCACGCCATCGCCGAGATGATGCGGTTCGTCGACTACTCGCCCGAGACCGATCTCGAGCGTCTCCAGAGCGAGCGCCGCAGCGCGGCCCGGCGGGCCAAGAACCTCTAGAGGCGTTCCTCGGGTCGGGCATGATGCTCCCGGGGCTGGTGGGGCCCATGGGGAACAAGTGCTTGTTCTGGCTGGAGTTGGCCCTGTAGAGTGTCGAGGCGGGCGGCCGAGGATCGATGCGTCAGCCTGCACCCCCGACGGAACGGGACAACCGTCAGTACTATCGCGGCCGCCCCCCGGCGCGCCTGCGGTTGGCGAGCCTGCTGGTGTTCGCCAGCCTGGCCGGCTCGGTGGGCCCGTCGGGCGCGCACGAGCACACGGTGGAGCCCGGCGAGGTCCTGTCGACGATCGCGTCCCGCTACGGGGTCGCGGTCCACGAGATCGCAGCGGCCAACCAGCTCCACGATCCGAACCTGATCTACGCCGGGGCCCGACTGGTGATCCCCGGACCCGACCAGCGCCACCAGGATCGCTCCCACACGGTCCGGCCGGGCGAGACCGCCTGGGAGCTGGCGTCGCGCTTCGAGGTGTCGCTGGGCACGCTGCTGGCCGCCAACGGCATCGCCGCCGACGCGCTGATCCGCAGCGGTCAGGTGCTGGTGGTGCCGTCGCCGCAGCCGTCACCGCCGCCGGCACCGCAGCCCGCCGGTCACGTGGTGGTGCCCGGCGACAGCCTGTGGTCCATCGCCGACCAGGCGGGTGTCGAGCTGGCCGATCTGCTCGCCGCCAACGACCTGGACGCCGCCGCGCCCATCGTGCCCGGCCAGCAGCTGGTGATCCCTGGAAGAGCCAGCGACCCGGGAGCAGCGGGGAAGCTGCCTGCCGAGCTGACCGGCGACCCCGAGCGCCTGGCCCTGGCCGGGATGTTCGACACCTGGAGCGACCACTATGGCGTGCCCCGATCGCTGCTCAAGGCGCTGGCCTGGTTCGAGTCCGGCTGGAACAACGAGCTCGAGTCCAGCGCCGGGGCCATCGGCATCGGCCAGGTGCTCCCGATCACCGCCGACTTCGTGTCCGACGTCCTCCTCGGCGTCGAGCTCGATCCGACCGACAGCGAGGAGAACATCCGCATCAGCGCTCGCTACCTGCGCTACCTGCTCGACGAGACCGGCGACGTTCGCCTGGCGGTCGCGGCCTACTACCAGGGGCTCACCGCCACCCGTCGCCATGGCATCTACCAGTCGTCGCTGTTCTACGTCGACGGGATCCTGGCGCTGCGCTCCCGCTTCGACTGAAGCCCGCTCGCCGCGGCCCACTGGGCTCAGCGAAGGGTTCGTGAACGGGGGTGGCCTCGTCGCGGTCGCCACGGCCTATGATCCGCCGCTGAGGCCGATGACAAGAGGACCAGACCATGGCCGATGACGTGCCCCCAGACGAGATCGACGAGGACGAGCTGGAGGACGACCTCGACGAGGACGACCTCGACCTCGAGGACGAGATCGACGAGGACGAACTGGAGCTCGACGAGGATCTGGATCTCGGCGTGGACGACGACGACGTTCTCGACACCGACGACGAGGAGGAGGAAGAGGACGAGGAAGACGAGGCCCCGGCCCGGCCCACCACCAAGCCCGAGGAAGAGGACGACGAGGAGCTCGATCCCGACGACGTCGAGGCCGACCTGGACACCATTCTCAAGGACCGCATCGCCGCGAACGACGACGAGGAGGAAGAGGACGAGGAAGAGGACGACCGAGACTCCAAGCCGACGGCGGAGGCGCCGGCCGGGGTGATGGCGCGCCAGGAGGGCGAGGTCCACTGCCCGAACTGCTTCCTGCTCGTCCAGAAGTCGGCGGTCGCTCGAACGGGCGAGTGCCCGCACTGCGGTGGTCCGATGTGAGCCACGACGACGCCGACCCGGACGCTCGGCAGGAGCGCGACCTGACCGACGCCCTGCTCGACGTGGTCCTGTACGCCCCCATCGGGCTGGTGCTCGACGCCGAGACCCTCACCCCCGAGCTGGCCCGGCGGGGCCGCCAGCACGCCGCCGCCGCCCGCCAGATCGGGGAGCTGGCCGTCAAGCAGGGGCTCCGCCGCCTCGACGAAGTGCTGGCCCAGGTTGCCGGCTCCGCGCCGGGCGGCACCGCCCCGAGCTCGAACGGCGCGGGCAAGGCCGCGCCAGCACCGCCCGACGTCGAGGCCGAGCCCGAGGTCCCAGCCCCGAGCGCCGATCATCTGGCCATCCCCGACTACGACCTGCTGGCTGCATCACAGGTCGTCAAGCGCCTCGAAGGGCTCGACCCGTCCGAGCTCGAGGCTGTCCGCGTCTACGAGGCCGCCACCCGGGATCGTCGGACGATCCTGCACAAGATCGCCCGGCTGCAGGACTGAGCTCGTGCACGAATCGACCCGGCCGGCGACCGAGGCCGACCTCGCGGCGCTGGTGCTGCTGTCACGCGAGGGGCGTGCCGCGATCGAGGACGTCCGTGGCGGCGCGCTCTGGCTGCTCCGGCAGGCGCTGCCCGAACCCCTCGAGGAGACCTTCGCCCGGGCCATCGACGGCCCGGAGTCGCTGATCCAGCTCGGCTGCATCGACGAAGTGCCGCTGGGATTCCTGTTGGTCGAGATCGACGAGCTCGACGGTCGGCGCCTGGCGGTGGCCCGGGAGCTCTATGTCACCCCTGCCGCCAGGGGGGTGGGCCTCGGCGAGCTCATGATGGACGCCGCGCTCGAATGGGCCCGGAGTGCGGGCTGTGCGGGCATCGACGGCTACGCGCTCCCTGGGGACCGGGCGACCAAGAACTTCTTCGAGACCTTCGGGATGGTGGCGCGGGGGATCGTGGTCCACCGCCCCCTCGACTGAGCGGTGCCCCGGCCGGTCCCGGGACCCGAGCTCTGCGTGGGCGCCGTTGCCATCCGCGGGGCCAGCCTGCTGCTCGTGCGTCGAGCCCGCGAGCCTGGCCTGGGCCGCTGGTCACTGCCGGGTGGTCGGGTCGAGCCGGGCGAGACCATGCGAGAGGCGGTCGTGCGCGAGGTCCACGAGGAGACGGGCATCGACGTGGTGTGCGACCAGCTGATCGGCTGGGTGGAGCGCATCTCCGAGTCGCACCACTACGTGATCTTCGACTTCGCCGTGACCATCATCGGCGCCGACGAGGCCGCAGCCGGCAGCGACGCGACCGATGCCCGGTGGGTGCCGCTGTGGCAGGTGTCGGACCTGGACCTGGTGGACGGGCTGCTCGACTTCCTGGCCGACCACGGCCTGGTCGACGTGCGCTGACCGCAGCCGGCGCCTCAGCCCGAGGGCGTGGCCTCGTCGTCGACGCCGACGGCCGCATCGCCTGGCTCCTCGGCCCCGGCCTCGACCGGCGCGGACGCATCGGAGGACTCGGCCGCCTCGGCCGCCGCATCCGGTGCGGGTGCCTCGGCCCCGGGCGCTGCAGTCTCGGCGGGCGCCGCGGCAGGGGCCTCCGGCTCGGCCGCCGCTTCCGCTGCGGGCGCCTCCTCGACCTCGACTGCCGCCGCGGCAGGGGCCTCCGGCTCAGCCGCCGCATCCGGCGCGGGCGCCTCCTCGACCTCGACTGGCGCCGCAGCAGGGGCCGCCGCTTCCGGTGCGGGTGCCTCCTCGACCTCGACTGGCGCCGCGGCAGGGGCCTCCGGCTCGGCCGCCGCATCCGGTGCGGGCTCGGCAGCACGGGGTGGTGGCTTCGGTGGCGCCGCCCGCCCGGGCGACGGCCGGCCCTTGCGCCGCTCGCCGCGCCGGGGTCGCCGGGACGCCGCCTGGGGCTCCACCCCGAACAGGGCCGCGATCTCGGGGACCCGGCTGGACAGCCGCTTGACCGTCTCGAGCAGCTCGTCGCTGGGACGAGCCGGGATCCCGCTCGGGGTGACCGACTGGCGGACCGGCGAGTACGCCACCGCGTCGAGGACGGTGCCCCAGCGCTGGGGCCCGGTCTGGTCGGACAGCGCTGCGTTGGCAGCCTCGGCCAGGCGGGCGGCGAGCTCGGGCGGTAGGGGAGCGCCGGCCTTGGGCGGCCGGGAGCTCATGCGCAGGGCTCGGACGGTGCGCTCGTCGTCTAGGGCCTCGCCGATCTCGGCCAGCCAGGCGGCCTGATCCTGATCCACCCTGGCGGCGACGGCCTCGCGGAGCTGCCCGGCCAGGGCACGCGTGGGCTCGGAGCGCGCCGCGGATTCGGCAGCCACCACCACCGAGCGCAGGTCGCGCAGATCCAGCTCGGCCATGCCCTTCATCGCGGCATCGGCGCGGTCGTGCCATTCGGCTTCCTTGAGCGGGGGCAGCAGCTCCTCGGCCAGCTGGACCAGCGGGCCCGGGTCGATCTCGGGGCGACCGTCGGCCCGGTTGCGGGCGTTCTGCTCCTCGACCGCCTTGCGCACCGCAGGGACGCCACCGCGCAGCACCTGCTCTGCGATGGGCCGCCGCTCCTCGGGGAGCGATGCCAGGATCTCGTTGCGGTGGGTCCGCCCGGCCCGCAGCCGCTTCGGTTTGGGCTTCGCCGGCGGGGGCGGTCGTTCCGGCGCCTCCCGGCGCGGGGGCCGGCGACCCTCACGTCCGCCACGGGCCCGATCCTTGTCGCCGCGGCCGCCGCGGCCGCCGCGGCCTCGGTCGTCGCGATCGCCACGACCACGCCGGCCCTGCTCGTCCCGTTCGCGGCGCTCGCCCCGATCCCGGCGATCCCGGCCGCCGCGCCGCGGCGCCAGCGAGGTGGTGACCCCGCCCTCGGAATCCCGCCCGGAGCCCAGCAGCTCCAGGCGCTCCGGCTCGCTTCGAGCGGTCTTGGCCGGCAGCACCGCCACGATCTCGATCCCGTCGATGAGGAACTCGGCCTCGACCCGGAGCTCGTCACCCACCGATGCTCCTTCGGGGACCAGCTCGGCCTCGACCACGCCCTTGGGCTCGCGGGCGCCAGCGGCACGCCAGGTCCAGGTCTCATCGTCGCGCCTACTGGTCAGTTCGATGTCGATGCGACGGGACATAGAGGGCACACCGTACCCCTTGGAGCCACCTGTCCCCCAAGGAACCCGGGCCTACTCGCGGCTCCGAGCCGGCTCGACTGCGGCGTCCAGCGCGTGAGGTACACCGGGGCGGCCCGAGCCGAGGCGCAACCGTGACGTCAGCGCCAGCTGGCTCCGCACGAAGCCGTGGGCCTGCTCGGCAGCCGCAGCCGCCGGGACACCGCGCGCCAGCAGCGCCGCGAGCGCCGCCGAGAAGGTGCAGCCGGTCCCTCGGATGGCCTCCCGGCCCACTCGGGGAGCGGTCAGCGCCACCCTGGCGCCCGCCGAGATCACCCAGTCGGTCACCTCGGGCCCCTCGCCGCGGCCGCCGGTGACCACGACCAGGCCGCCGGTCATGGCCAGCAGGGCCTCGGCGGCCGCATCGTGATCGTCGTCAGTGAAGCGGTGCCCGGTGAGCAGCTCGGCCTCCCATCGGTTGGGGGTGAACACCGCGGCTGCGGCAGCCAGGCGCCGGTACCCGTCGATCGCGGCCGGGGCCACGATGGTCCGCCCGGCGCTGTCGACGAGCACGGGATCGAGGACCAGGGCGCCCAGGTCGCCGGCACCGGCCGGCTCGGTCACCAGGTCCACGACCGCGGCCGAGCGCAGCAGCCCGGTCTTGGTCGCCGCCGGTGGCAGGTCCGCGAGCAGATGGTCCAGCTGGGCGGCCACCAGCTCGAGGGGCAGCTCGTGGAAGCCCTTGACCCCGGTCGAGTCCTGCGCGGTCACCACGGTGATGACCGAGGTGCCGTGCACGCCGAGCGCCGCGAAGGTCGGCAGATCGGCCTGGATCCCGGACGAGCCCGACGGGTCCGACCCGGCGATGCTCAACGCCACGGGGACGGTCACCGCCCGATGATCCTCTAGACTGCGAGTCGCAACAAGCCGGGGAGCTCGGGACATCGCCGGGCTGAGAGGGTGGACGAGCGGCCCGCCGCATCTCCTCCGACCCGAAGCACCTGATCTGGATAATGCCAGCGGAGGAAGACGATGGACACCGTTCTCACGTGGCCCAGGCGTCTCGTCGCGTGCGCCCTGCTGCTGTCGTTGATCGCAGCCGGATGCGGTGGAGACGACACCACGACCGACACCGGGACCGCCACCGGTGACCCCGACCAGCCGGTCTCCCCGGGGGGCGACGACGAGTCGCCGTGCTTCGCCGACCCCGGCCTCACGCCCATCGACATCTCGGCGACCGACCCCGAGTCCCTGGCGGGGACCGAGCTCACCCTGGTGGCCTACGACTCGTTCCTGGTCTCCGACGGCGTCTTCGAGGTGTTCGAGCAGGACACCGGGATCGAGGTCAGCGTGCTCACCTCCGCCGACACCGGCACCATGGTCTCGGAGGCGATCCTGACCGTCGGCGACCCGGTGGCCGATGTCATGTGGGGGATCGACAACACGTTCCTGTGCCGGGCCCTCGAAGCCGGGGTGTTCCTGCCCTACGAGTCCGCGAACCTCGACGTGGTCCGCGACGAGCTGCTGCTCGATCCCCACCACCGGGTGACCCCGGTGGACTTCTCCGACATGTGCGTGAACTACTGGATCGACGCCCTCGACCCGCCGCCACCGACGTCGATCGCCGACCTGGCCGAGCCCGAGTATGCGCGGTCGTTCGTCACCCAGAACCCGGAGAGCTCGGCGCCGGGCATGGGCTTCCTGCTGAGCACCATCGCCACCTTCGGCGAGGACGGCTGGCAGGACTACTGGCGGCGGCTGGCCGAGAACGGCGTGGCGGTCACCCCCGGCTGGACCGAGGCCTACTACGGCGATTTCATCGCCGGCGGCGGCGCCCGGGCGATCGTCATGAGCTATGCGTCGAGCCCGGTCGCGGAGCTCATCTTCGCCGATCCACCGGTCGACACCCCGCCGACAGCCAGCCTGCTCGACTCCTGCTTCCGCTCCATCGAGTTCGCCGGCGTGCTCGCGGGCACCGATCACCCCGAGGCCGCCGCGCTGCTGGTGGACTTCCTCCTCTCGCCGACGGTGCAGGAGGACATCCCACTCAACATGTTCGTGTTCCCGGCCAACACCGAGGCCGCGCTGCCGCCGGAGTTCGAGGAGTGGGCGCCGCTGCAGCAGGATCCGCTCACCATCGCTCCCGACGTCATCGAGGCCAAACGGGACGGCTGGACCGAGGAGTGGACCGAGATCGTGCTGCGCTGACATGCCGCCGCCCGCTGCCGTCGACGCGCCGCCTGCACGGGCTCGACGGGTCGTCGCCGCGGCCCGCTGGCCGATCGTCGCCGCGGTGGCGGGCTTCCTCGCGGTGTTCTACCTGTGGCCTGTGGCCTCGATCCTGTGGCGGGGCCGGTCGTGGTCGACGATCACCGACGTCCTCGGCAGCGCGTCCAGCTGGCGGATCATCTGGTTCACCCTCTGGCAGGCCCTGGCATCGACCGCGCTGACCGTGATGGTGGGGCTGCCGGTGGCCCACGTGATCGCCCGCTACCGGTTCCGGGGGCGGGCGCTGCTGCGGGCCGCGATCACCGTCCCCTTCGTGCTGCCGACGGTCGTGGTGGCTGCGGCCTTCCTGTCGCTGAGCGACCGGCTCGGGCTGGACGAGGATCCGGTCAGGCTCCCGGGCACCGCCTGGGCGATCCTGGTGGCCCACGTGTTCTTCAACGTGGCGGTGGTGGTCCGCACCGTGGGCGGCTACTGGTCCCAGCTCGACGACACCCCCGAGGCCGCGGCCCGGACCCTGGGCGCGGGACGGATCCGCACCTTCGTCCACGTGACCGCACCCCGGCTGCGGCCGGCGCTGCTGTCGACGGCGGCGATCGTCTTCCTCTTCTCGTTCACCTCCTTCGGAGTGGTGCTGATCCTGGGCGGGCTGCGGCGGGTCACCGTGGAGACCGAGATCTGGCGCTACGCCACCCAGCGCACCGACTTCGAGACCGCGGCGACGCTGGGGCTGGTCCAGCTCAGCGTGGTGGTGCTCATGCTCGTCGCCAACAGCCGGCTCCAGGAGCGTCTCGCGGTGACCGAGCGCACCCGGCCCCCGGCCGAGGTCGAGCGGCCGGTGGTGCGCCCGGGGGAGCGGGGGCTGCTCGCGGGCGCCATCGGCATCGTGGCCGTCCTGGTGGGGCTCCCGCTGTCCGTGCTGGTGGAGGCGTCGCTGGCCACCGATGGCGGGTACGGCCTCGACTTCTACCGAGCCCTCGGCGAGCAGGATCAGCGCATCCCGCTGCTGCCGGTCTCCGGCTGGCAGGCGGTGGCCAACTCGCTGACGTGGGGGCTGCTGGCGACCGGCATCGCCACCGTGGTCGGGACCGCGGCCGGGGTCATGGCCGCATCGCGCCGGCGGCTGATGGGACGCGTCACCGACATCGCCTTCCTCCTCCCGCTGGGCACGTCTGCGGTGCTGGTGGGGTTCGGGATGCTCATCGCCCTCGACGACGCACCGCTGGACTTCCGGACCCGCTGGTGGATCGTGCCGGTGGCCCAGGCGGTGGTGGGGGTGCCGTTCGTCATGCGGACGGTGTCCACGGCCCTGCGCAGCATCGACACCAGGCTCCGGGAGGCGGCGGCCACGCTGGGGGCGCCACCGCCGGTCGTGTGGCGGGAGATCGACCTGCCGATCGCGTCGCGGGCCGTGGTGGTGGGGGCTGCGTTCGCGTTCGCCGTGGCGGTGGGGGAGTTCGGCGCCACCGCCTTCCTGGCTCGACCACAGCGACCCACGGTCCCCACGGCCATCTTCCGCCTGCTGGGAAGGCCCGGCGATCTGGCCTTCGGCCAGGCCATGGCCCTCAGCGTGATCCTGGTGCTGGTGACCGGGGCCGCGGTGCTCGTCATCGAGAAGCTCCGGGTGGCGGTGGCCGGTGAGCTCTGAGGTCGGACTCGAGGTGCGGGACGTGACCGTGCGCTACGGCTCTCTGACCGCGGTCGACCAGGCCTCGATCGACGTCGACCCCGGCGCGATCGTGGCCCTGCTCGGTCCCAGCGGCTGCGGCAAGAGCACCCTGCTGCGGGCCATCGCCGGGCTGGAGCCGCTGGCCGGTGGCTCGATCAGCTGGATGGGCAGCGATCTCACCGGGGTGCCGGTGCACCGGCGCCACGTGGGGCTGATGTTCCAGGACCATGCCCTGTTCCCGCACCGCAACGTGGCGGACAACGTGGCGTTCGGGTTGCGCATGGAGGGCCGGCCCCGGGCGGCGCGACGCCGGCGGGTCGAGGAGCTGCTGGACCTCTTCGGGCTCGTGGAGCTGGGGTCGCGCACCATCGGGACCCTGTCGGGCGGCCAGGCCCAGCGGGTGGCCCTGGCCCGGGCCCTGGCTCCTGAGCCCAGCCTGCTGCTGCTCGACGAGCCCCTGGGATCGCTCGACCGGGCGCTGCGAGACCGGCTGGTGCACGAGATCCGCGAGGCGATCCGGGAGCTGGGGATCACCGCGCTCCACGTCACCCACGACCACGACGAGGCCGTGACCGTCGCCGACGCGCTGGCGCTGATGCGCGACGGGCGGATCCACCGGGTCGGCCCGGTTGCCGCGCTGCTCGACGACCCGGGCGATGCCCGCACCGCAGAGGCGCTCGGCATCGACACGGTGTGGCGCCCGCCGCAGAGGCCGGACGGCACCCTGGTCACCCCCTTCGGTGCCGTCCCCCCAGCCGTGGGCGGGGGAGCGGGGCCCTACCTCCTGCTGCGGCCCCGCTCGGTGCAGCTGGCCGACGACGGGCAGGCCGCCACCGTGGACCGCTGCCGCTACCGCGGCGGGGTGTGGCTGGTCACCTGCGAGCTGGTCGACCATCGGCTGGCGATCGTCGCAGCCCATCACGAGCGCCTGGGGGAGGGGACCGCGGTCCGGGTCCGCGCCGACCTGACCCAGGCCACCCGCCTGGAGCCCTAGGAACCTGAGCCCTGGGAGGACGCCTCCCAGGGACGACGGTCCGGTCGGGACTCGGCGTAGAGGACGGCTGTCGCGGCCACCGCGATCAGGGCGGTGAGCATGCCCGGCAGGCTCGAGAGCAGGGCTCGGGGACCGGTGATGTCGAGCTCGTCGACGATGGCGCCGACATCGATCAGCACCACCTCGTCGTCCTCGATCACCACGTGGCGGTCGATGGCATCGGGGTCGGTGGTCCCGAGGAAGGGCGCGGTGACGATGCTCAGCGCGATCGAGACCCCGATGACCACCAGCAACAGGACCAGCAGCCGGCCGAGCACGGGCCAGAACCGGCCCCGGCTCACATCGGCGCTGGCGACGACGGGGTTGCGGCCCTCGACGGGGGCCACCAGCGCCGGCGCCAGGAACGCCAGCTTCACCGCCGCCCAGGCCAGACCCGCGCCGAGCGCCAGGAACGCCAGGATGCCGAGGCTGGCGCTGGCGACCGTGAGCACGGAGGCCACCACCACGGCCACGAGGAAGGCGGCGAACAGGACCAGGAACCAGCCGATGCTCCGGGGTACCGCCCGCAACGCCGCGATCAGCGACGCCTGGAAGGACCGCGGGTCGCCCAGGCGGGCCTGGTGGACCTGATGAGCGGCGCCGAGATAGACGACCCCGCTGGCCACCGAGACCGCCAACCCGATGAGCACCGAGGCCACGATGGTGCCGGCGGAGACCCCGGACCACTCGCCGTCGACGTAGCGGACGTCGTCCCACAACCCGACCAGGGCCACCCCGAACACCAGCGACACCGCCAGGGAGCCGGCGACGAACCCCAGCATCGGCAGCCGGCAGTCCCAGAGCAGCTGGAACGTGGTGCGCAGCCATTCACCTATCTCGGACAGGCCCGAGGGGGTGCCGCTGGACGGTTGGTCGCCGACCCGGTGCTCGGTCCAGGCGGCACCGTCCCAGTAGCGGAGGTAGCCGGGATACTCCGGATCGGCGTACCAGCCCGCCGGGGGGTGCGTGCTCACGCCCCAAGTGTGGCACGGGCCATCGCCACCCCAGGTGAGGGGTGGGAGACCGACCACCGGCCGCGACCGGAATCCACCACAACGCCGGAAATGCACGTTCTGTCAAGTTAAGGGACTTGGCCGCCACCATCACGGGTCGTCGATGCCACCCGCAGCCCACGTCCGTCAGGTGGAGACCTCGGCCCAGGCGACCATCTGCAGTCGTTCCGCCAGGCTGCGCAGCAGATCCATCGAGTCCCGGAGATCGCTGTCGCGCAGTTCCCCTGCCACACGCCGCACGCCGAACGCCCGAGCATGCTCCACGCCGTCGAGCGCGCTCACCAGATCGTCGACGAGGTCCCAGTGCTCTCGTACCGCCTCGCCGAGCAGGCCACTCGTGATGCAGCCGGTCGATGTGAGCTCGTCGATTCGACCCAGGAAGCGGCAGGCGGCGTCGAGATCGAGTATCGACACCAGGTCGTGGAGCGCCGCTCGCAGGACGTCGAGGGTGCTGAGTACCACCTCACTCGGACGCTGGGGGACCTTCCAGGTCCAGGCGTAACCGGTCAGGTGCACCCCGTCGAGGGACGGATCCAGACCGACACTGTAGATCGAGCCCCGCCGGAGGCGGCGCTTCCAGTGCACCCGGACCTCGATCGGTAGGTACGGGGAGCTGCCGGCGGCGTCGAGCGTGACGCTCCGACCGACCGGAACGGTCCGGAACTCGTCGTCGCCGAACGCGACCTCGACGCCAGCCAGGCCCCTGGCTCCGCGAGC
>JBFKRY010000011.1:0-37841 GCA_041636995.1 Acidimicrobiales bacterium
GGGCCGAGGCGCTCGGGGTCCCGACCGACCGCTGGGTGTTTCCCCACGCCGCAGCCGAGGGGCACGCCACGCTCGCCTTCTCGGAGCGGGACACCTTCCACCAGTCGCCGGCGATCCGCCACACCGGGGGCGCGGCGCTGGAGCTGGCCGGGGTGGGAATCGACGACGTGGCCCACATCGACCTCTACAGCTGCTTCCCGTCGGTGGTGCAGATCAGCATGGCCGAGCTGGGCATCCAGCGGGGCCGGCGGGTGACCGCCACGGGCGGGCTGGCGTTCTTCGGCGGTCCGATGAACAGCTACGTGGTGCACGCCATCGCCAGCGTCGTCGACGCCGTGCGCGCTGACGAGGGCTCGCTGGGGTTCGTCCACGGCAACGGCGGCTATGCCACCAAGCACGCCTGCGCGGTCTACGGATCGACCCCGCCGGCCCAGCCTTTCCGCTGCGAGAGCGTGCAGCCCCTGATCGACCGCTACCCGACCCGGCGGGTGGACGAGGCACCCCGGGGCGTAGGGGTCACGGAGAGCTTCACGGTCCTCCACGGCCGCGACGGGCCCGAGCGGGCCATGCTCACCGCGATCATGCCCGACGGCCGCCGGGCCCTGGCGACCTCCGACGATCCCGACGTGATGGCGGCCATGCTCGTCGAGGAGTACGTCGGCCGGCAGGTCGGCCTCGAGCCCGGGGGGCGGGCCCGGTTCGGCTGAGTAGCCTGCGGACGGGCCCCGACCCGCTCAAGTCAGCTCCGGAAAGCTCGATGGTTCACCGTGTCAGGTTCGCGTCGACCGACGATCGGCTACGTGATCAGCCGCTACCCGCTCATCTCCCACACCTTCGTCCAGCGTGAGGTGCTGGGCCTGCGCGAGGCCGGCTTCGAGGTGGAGACGTTCTCGGTGGTCCGCACCGACGACGCCGAGATCCTGTCGCCGCTCGACCGGGCCGAGGCCGAGCGCACCGTCGACCTCCGCCCCGCCGGCCCCGCCAAGCTGTGGCGGCACCTGGTGCGCCCGGTGCTGAGCCGGCCGGGCGCGGTGCTGGGGACCGCCCGGGTGGGGTGCCGGGGCTGGTGGAGCGATCCCCGCCAGCTGCTGTGGCGGCTGTTCTACGTGGCGGAGGCGGTCATGCTGTGGTCGATGGCCCGGGAGCGGGGCATCGGCCACCTGCACGCCCACCACGCCAACGTGGCCTCCAACCTGGCCTGGCTGGCCTGCGAGATGACCTCCCGTGTGGGGGCCGGGCCAACGAGGCCGGGTGGGTTGCCCGAGGGGGTTGGTGGGGGTCGCCGTGGTGCGGCGCCGTCGGCGCCCGAAGGGACGAGCGGCGACACCGCCCGGCGGATCATCGCCGGGCCGAAGAGGCCGGGTGGGTTGCCTGAGGGGGTTGGTGGGGGTCGCCGTGGAGCGGCGCCGTCGGCGCCCGAAGGGACGAGCGGCGACACCGCCCGGCGGATTATCGCCGGGCCGAAGACATGGTCGTTCACCATGCATGGCTCGTCGGAGTTCGTCGACGTGGCCCGCCACGATCTGGGGGCCAAGGCCGAGGCGGCCACCGCGGTGGCCTGCATCAGCGACTACACCCGCTCGCAGCTGATGATGGTGTCCGATCCCGAGAGCTGGCCGTCGTACTCGGTCGTCCACTGTGGGGTCGACACCGACGTGTACGCGCCGGCGCCCGACGCCACCGAGCGCCGCGCCGACGACCCGTTCACGGTGCTCTTCGTGGGCCGCCTCGGATCCGAGAAGGGCCTGCCCGTCCTGGTCGACGCCATGGCGCAGCTGCAGCGCACCATCGGGCCCCGCCGGGCCCGGCTGCTGGTGGTCGGCGACGGCGAGCTGCGCGAGCCCATGGCCGCCCGCTGCGCCGAGCTGGGGGTCGACGCCGAGTTCGTGGGTTCGGTCGGCCAGCACGAGATCCTGCCGCTCTACCACCGGGCCGACGCCTTCTGCATGACCAGCTTCCGCGAGGGCATCCCGGTGGTGCTGATGGAGGCGATGGCCTGCCAGATCCCGTGCGTGGCCCCCCGCATCACCGCCATCCCCGAGCTCATCGAGGAGGGGATCACCGGGCTGACCGCGACCGCCGGCCGGGCCGACATGGTCGCCGCCCAGCTGGAGCGCTACGCCCTCGATCCCGACTTCGCCCGGGAGGTGGGCAAGGCCGCTCGGGAGAAGGTGCTGGCCGAGTTCACCACCGAGGCCAGCGTCGCGGGCATGGTCGAGTTCTTCGACCGCCTGCTGGCCCCGTGACCGCCTACGAGCTGGCTCTGTCGATCCTGCGCTCGGGTCCGGTCACCGCGCTGGCCCGGCGGCTCAGCCGGGGCCGGCTCCGCATCCTCGCCTACCACGGGGTCCCCGACCCGGATCGCTTCGCCGAGCAGATGGAGTACCTGGCCGGCAACTACGCCCCGGTGGGCGAGGGCGACGTGGTCGCGGCCCTCGCCGGGGTCTCGGAGCTGCCGGACGGGGCGGCATGGGTGACCTTCGACGACGGCGATCCCAGCGTGGTCGCCAACGGGCTCCCCACGCTGGTGCGGCTGGGCATCCCGGCCACCATGTTCGTCTGCCCGGGGCTGATCGAGTCGGGCGAGCCGTTCTGGTGGAGGGTGACCGACCATGCGCCGGAGCGGGCGCTGGCGGCGTGTCGGGCCGCCGGGGTGACCGTCACGGGCGCGGATCCGACTGCGGCGCTGAAGCTCGTCGACGACGAGCGGCGCCGCCAGGTGGTGGCCGAGCTGCTCGGCGAGCTGGACGGACTCGAAGGGAGTGCGCCCCCCGACTGGCGCCAGCTCGACGACGGGGAGCTCGACCGTTGGCTCGGAGCGGGCATGGCCTTGGGCAACCACAGCTGGGACCACCCGTGCCTCGATCGCTGCTCCCCCGCCGAGCAGGTCGACCAGGTGCGCCGGGCCGACGAGTGGCTGACCGTCTGCCTGGGAGCGCCGCCGCGGAGCTTCGCCTATCCCAACGGCAATTTCTCGGAGGTCGTGGACGGTGAGCTGCGGGCTCTGAGCTACGACGTGGGTCTGCTCTACGACAACCGCCTCACCGACCTGGACTCGCTGCCGTCTCTGCAGCTCTCGCGGCTGATGCTCGAGGCCGACCAGCCGGCGGCCAGGCTGGTCGGCGTGCTCTCGGGGGCCCAGCCGGCGATCCGGCGGTTCCTGGGTGGCCCTCGCGGTCGGTAGCGCCCCTCAGGGTCGGACCAGCCAGCGGTCTCCCGGGTCGCCGGAGCCGGGATCGGGCTGCACGAACCTCGACCAGACCTGAACCTGGTCCGAACCGGGGGCCGGGACCGCCAGCACCAGCTGCAGCGCCCCGGACTCGGCCTCTCCGTCGCCGTCGTCGACTCGGCTCGCGGCAGCCAGGTACAGCCTCGCCCCGAACGCGGGCCGCACCTCGATGCCGTCGTCGTGACGGACCACGCCGACGTGGTGGTCGACCGGGTGGAGCTGGGTGTCCAGCTCGACGGGACGGGGCCGCCCGGGCACCACCAGGCTGGCCGAGCAGGCCGCGTCGTCGATCCGGCCCGCGATGGCGTCGACCTCGAGATCGATCAGGCCCCGCCACACCACGATCCGGCTGTCACGCAGCGTGAACCGCTGCACCCACCCGGCGAGCACCCGGACCCCGGGACCGGCGTCGGAAGCGGCGACCCGCTCGGGGGCGATGGCCAGCACCCGGGTGCCGTCGAAGTCGAGGGTCGTCGATGTCAGCTCGAGCACCGGGCCCGTGAAGTGGTCCCGTAGGCTCTCCCACCACTCGGCGTCCGGCACCTCGTCGAGGCCCACCACCTGGCGCCCGCGCACGCCCAGGAGGAGAACCGCCGGCCGTCCCGCGGCCGCGTTCGCCAGCCCGGCGAGCAGCCCGGCGATCCGGCCGGGATCGGTGGCCCGGCGCTTGGTGGCCACGAGCAGGCGCGGGTCGTCGCGGCCCTGCACCGACAGCTCCACGGCGCGCATGGCGATGATCCGCAACCCGGCCTCGTCCACCCCCTCATGGTGGGGGACCGGTCGGGGTCGCGCCAGGGCTCCGGGTACAACTGCTCAGCCTGCTCAGCCTGCTCAGCCTGCTCAGCCTGCTCAGCCTGCTCAGCCTGCTCAGCCGATGAGGTCGCGCAGCTCCTCGATGACCCGCACCGGGTCGGGCCCGACCGGGGTGATGTTCAAGGTGGTGACCCCGGCCTCGCGGTAGGCGTCGACCCGCTCGCGCACGTAGCCCCGATCGCCGATGAGGCTGGTGGACCGGAGCAGCTCCTCGGGGACCGCCGCCATGGCCTCCTCCTTGCGCCCCTCGAGGTAGAGGTCCTGGATGGTCTCGGCCTCCTCCTCCCAGCCGTAGCGCCGCACCAGGTCGTTGTAGAAGTTGCGGCCCCGGGCACCCATGCCTCCGATGTAGAGCGCCGCGGTGGGTCGACCCAGGTCGAGGTAGCCGCCCACCTCGGCCTGGCTGCCGATGGCCACCAGCCCACCGGCGACGATGCCGAGCGCGCCCAGGCTCGGGTCCCGCCCGGCCCGACCCCGCTCGAGGTCCTCGCCCCAGACGGCGGCGGCCTTCTCGGGGACGAAGAACACCGGCAGCCAGTGGTCGGCCAGCTCTGCGGTGAGCTCCACGTTCTTGTGACCGAGCGACGCCACCATGATGGGGATGTCGGCCCGCTTGGGGTGGTTGATGATCTTGAGCGCCTTGCCCAGGCCGGTTCCCAGCTCCGGTGGGAGCGGCAGCGTGAACCGGTCGCCGTCGTAGGTCAGCGGCGCCTCGCGGGCCCAGATCCGGCGGCAGATCTCGATCACTTCGCGGGTGGTCTGCACCGGCTGGCGGTAGGGGATGCCGTGCCAGCCCTCGATGACCTGGGGGCCCGAGGCGCCCAGGCCCAGTATGAAGCGGCCGTCCGAGATCATGTCGAGGCCAACTGCGGTCTGGGCCAGCAGCGACGGCGTCCGGGTGTAGACGGGGAGGATGCCCGAGGCGATCTCGACCCGCTCGGTGATGGCCGCCAGGTAGCCCATCACGCTGACGGCGTCGATCCCGTAGGCCTCGGCGACCCACACCATGTCGAGGCCGGCCCGCTCGAGCTCGGGGACCCGGTCGATCTGGGCCAGCGGATCGCCGGCGTACTGGATGGCCATGCCCAGCTTCACGGCGCCACCTGCTCGGCTCGCCCCCGCGCCCGGGGATGGCGGAGCCGAGTCATCGGCTCAGGATGGTGACGCCGCTGATGCCGGGAGCGCCGTACACGTGGGTGTAGGCCACCCTGGGCTCGCCGGGCACCTGGCGCTCCCCGGCCGCGCCCCGCAGCTGCAGCACGTTCTCGTAGACCTGGCGCAGCCCCGACGCCCCGACAGGCTCGCCGTTGGCCAGGCAGCCGCCGTCGGTGTTGACCGGGAGGCGACCGCCGATCTCGGTCTCGCCCTGCTGGATCATCCGCTCCTGCTCGCCGTGCTCGCAGAACCCGTTCTCGGCCATGTGCATGATCTCGGCGCCGGCCTCGGTGTCCTGCAGCTGGGCCACGTCGACGTCCTCGGGGCCGATGCCGGCCATCTCGTAGGCCGCCTTCGACGTGTCGATGGTGGGGCCGTCGCCGTCGTCGAGGGCCAGCCACGGCGACATCACCTCGAAGGACCCCCACCGGCGGCTCCGTACCGCCGCCGCGTTCAGGTACACCGGGGTGTCGGTGTACTCCCGGGCCCGGTCGGCCCGGGCCAGCAGCAGCGCCACCCCGCCCTCCGCGGGCGAGCAGAACATGTACTTGGTGAGCGGGTAGCTCAGCATCTCGGACTCGAGGATCTGCTCCTCCGGGACCGGTTTGCGTCGCCAGGCGTTCTCGTTGTGCTCGGCGTTGCGGAACGCCTTGGCGGCAACCTTGGCCAGGGTGCTGTGCGAGATGTCGTACAGCTGCATGTAGCGGTTGATCTTCATCCCGAAGAACTGGGTGGTGAGGGCCAGCCCGTTCTTGCCATACCAGTCGCCCAGCCCGCTGGCCCGGGTGTTGACCCGGAACGCCCCCCGCTCGTGCTTGTCGTAGCCGACAGCGAGGCCCAGGTCGAAAGCGCCCGACGCGATGGTGTTGTACGCCGAGAACAGCGCCGAGCCCCCGGTGGCGCAGCCGTTGGCCACGTTGATGAACTGCAGCCCGGTCAGCCCGAGTTTGGAGACCATGGTGTCGGCGGCGCCCGCGGCGCTGCTGCCCCCGAAGGCGAACTGCACGTCCTGCCACTCGACGCCGGCGTCCGCCAGGGCCTGGCGTACCGCGTAGACGCCCTGGTCCTGTCCGCTGACGTCGGGGGTGCGGCCGAAGGGGTGGATGCCGATGCCGACGATCGCGACCTCTGGCTTGCTCATGGCGGGTTCTCCTCGTGTTCCTGCTAGCCCGCGACCGGAGCGAACGCGAACGTCATGACCTCGTTGCCGTCGTCGTCGACGTAGAGCGGCACGAAGGTCAGCTCCATCTCCATGCCGATCTGCAGCTGGCCCGGGTCGGCGGTGGTGAGCCGGGTCTCCACCTTCACCTCGCCGGGCAGCTCGACGTAGCCCACGCCGAAGGGCTCGAAGTCCTCGACGTCGCCTGCGTAGGGGGGCGACTTCGGCGGGAAGCCCTGGATGGTCCAGGTCCACAGGGTCCCCCGGGTGCCGAGCTCGCGGACGCTGGTGTTCGGCGACGTGCAGCGAGGGCATCCGGACTGGGCCGGGAACAGGACCGCGCCGCAGTCGTCGCACTCCGACCCGATCAGCCGGGGGTCGTCGCTCGGCCAGGTGAAGAGGCCCTCCTCGATCGGGACTCGGTTGCCCATCAGCGCTCCCCCCGGTGGCGTCGCCGCCGATCAGCCCGACCGGCAGCCCGGCTCATTATGGCCCACCGTCGCAGCCCTGGCCGAGCTGCGATCTTGCACGAGCCGCCGCGGCTTGTCACCGTGGTGGCGATGGGACGGGGTCCGGCGCGCCGTGGCTGACGAGGCGCGCGGCGCCATCGAGCTGGACCTCTCGGTGGTCATCCCGGCGTTCAACGAGCGCGATCGGCTCCCGTCGACCCTGACCGAGACTGCCGGCTACCTCCGCGACCGCGGCCTCACCTTCGAGATCCTCGTGGCCGACGACGGTTCCACCGACGGGACCGCGGAGGTGGTCCGGGGATTGGCCGACGACATCGCCGGGCTGTCGGTCCTGCGAGCCGACGAGAACCGGGGGAAGGGCGATGCGGTCCGCCGCGGGGTGCTGGCCGCCCGGGGCCGGCGCATCCTCTACGCCGATGCCGACGGGGCCACGCCCATCGCCGAGCTCGAGCGGCTCGAGGAGGCCCTCGCCGCCGGGGCTCGGGTGGCGGTGGGGTCCCGGGCGTTGCCGGGGCCGGGCATCTCCCGCCGGACCCGGCTGCACCGGCGGGTGATGGGTCGGGTGTTCGCCCGGCTGGTCCAGCAGCTGGTGGTGCCCGGGATCGCCGACACCCAGTGCGGCTTCAAGCTCTTCGACCGGTCGGCGGCCCACGAGCTCTTCGCCGCGTCGCGCACCAACGGGTTCAGCTTCGACGTCGAGATCCTGGCGCTGGCCCGAGCCCGGGGGATCCCGGTCGCCGAGGTGGCCGTGAGCTGGCGCGACGTGCCCAGGTCCCGGGTCTCGCTGGTCACCGACTCGGTGGCGATGCTGGCAGACCTGGTCGCCATCCGTCGCCGGGTGCGAGCGGGCGCCGCGGGCTAGTCGGTCGCGAGCAGGCGGGCGGCCAGGCCGTCGTCGACGACCAGGTACTGGGAGAGCAGCGAGTCCCGCTCCGGGTACCAGCGCTGCTGCATCTCGATCAGCCCCGCGGTGTCGGCTGCGCTGGTGAAGGAGTAGCGGTCGAAGACCTGGGTGGCGGTGAGGTTGCGGCGGGCCTCCACCAGGCCGGTCAGGCTGGCGAGCACCAGCACCGTGACCAGCAGGGCCCGGTGGGGCGACTCGGGCTGCCTCAGCGACCGGGCGGCGACCACTGCGAGCACGAACAGCGCCATGACCGGCCCCCGCATGGCCAGGTCGTTGTTGTGACCGACCCGGAAGATGACGCAGCCGAGCATCGTGGCCCCGCTGAGGAGGACCAGCATCCGTGGCCCCCGGCTGCGCCAGGTGATGGCCAGCAGGGGGCCGACCAGCACCACGATCTCGAACAACACCACCATCACGAAGGCCATCGCCACGTCGCCCGCCGGGGCGTCGGGGTGGAGCCGGTCGGCGAACGCAGGGCCGATGCTCACCTCGTCGGGAACCCCGGGCGGGGGACCGGCCAGGCGCGCCGCGTACACCAGGCCGGCGGTTGCGGCGACGGTGACGGCTGCGGCCGTGCTGACCCGGCTGCCGGCGAGGTCGGCGCCACGCCAGGTGAGGAGCACCACGAACGGCAGCGCCGCGATCACCGCGAACGGCGAGCTGAGGGCCGCGCACGCCAGCACGACCAGCTGGCCGGTGATGGGGAGGGCCCGGAGCCGGCCGCCGAGGATCAGCCCGGCCAGCACCATCGTCGGCAGGGTGTGCTGGGGGGCTTCGAGCATCCCACGCAGCACCGACGGCACCTGCCACTCGCGAGCCCAGGTGTCGATGGTGTCGCTGCCCGCAGGCCACCAGCCGCTCAGCCTCGGGAGCAGGATCACGCCGAGCACGTCCAGCCCGCTGAAGAACAGCAGCACCGCGACCGCCCAGCGACGCCCGACCAGGATGATCACCCACCACGCCGCCAGGGCCACACCGACGGCCAGCCACGCGGAGATCGCAACGTTGGCGGCAGCCCAACCGAGGAGCCGGCCGACGGCGGCCGCCGGCAGGTACCAGCCGACGGTGTAGTCCAGGACGGCGTCGCCGCCCGGCAGCTCGTACTTCACCGGCCACGACTCCGTGCTGAGGTCACGGAGCAGGGCGAAGTGCTTGCGCCAGTCGCCCGAGTAGGTGAGCACGCCACCGGCGCCGGCGAGCACGGACACCGCCACCCCCACCACCGCAGGTAGCCGCCACTGCGACCCGGCCCGCTCGGCGCCCACGACCCGCCACAGCATCGGTGCCGCGGTGATCAGGGCGCCCACGGCGAGGAGCGCCAGGGGCAGCCGGAGCCAGAACGCAAGCTGCAGCCCGGCGGGGACGACCAGGTACGCCAGCGACCCGGCGACCAGCAGCCGGGGCGCCGCGGTGACTGCGAGGTCGGGCGCGCCAGGAGCGGCGCGCCGGCTGGTGGCGGTGACCTTCATCGGGGAACCATCGGCACCCCGGCGGGGGATGTGACGGTCAGCCGGCTGGCAACGTCCACGGTCGCCGGCCCGCGGTGACCTCGACCTCCAGGGCCTCGCCGGCCCGCTCCACGCCGAGCTCCAACGTCTGGCCCGCGCCGGTGGTCAGCTGGACGAGCTCGGTGGCTGGCGCGCCGTCGACGGTGACGACCACGTCGCCCGCGACCAGCCCGGCCTCGGCGGCGGCCGACCCGGGCTCGACCCCCTCGACCACGATCCGGTCCTCCACCAGGGCCACCTGGATGCCCAGGATCCCCGAGCCCGCGTGGCAGCGGGTGCCTGCGGCCGGGACCTCCAGGTTCACCAGGTACGCGAAGACCAGGTCGTCGACACAGTCGTTGCCCTGCCCGACGATGGTGTGGCCGTCGCCCACGTAGGCGACCAGCACCGCGTCGGCCAGGTCGTCGACCAGTTGCTCGGCCCAGCGGAGCGGGGTGGCGGGGTCGTTGGTGCCCCCGATGACCAGCAGGGTCGGGGCCCCGGTCGTGTCCGTCTCGGGCAGGGCCTCGCCGTCGACCGGCCAGCCCTCGCACGTCGCCCCGAACGCCAGATCCGCCAGGACGGGGGCGGCGTCGAGGGCGGCCCGGGCGTCGGCCTCGGCGGTCTCGCGGTCGGTCGGGTAGGCCTGGTCGGCGCACATGACCGCCTGGTTGGCGCCCGCGTAGATGTCGTTGAAGCCGCCGTCGGCGCCGCTGAACCAGGCGTTCGCCAGGTTCTCGAGGAGCACCAGGTTGCCCGTGGTCGCCTGGGACAGGCCGATGGCGTAGGCCTCCCAGGCATCGGGCACGTAGATCGCCAGCAGGGTGGCCCCGAGCAGCGTGGCCCGCTCGCTCAGCCCCAGGCCCGTGGAGCTCCCCGTGGTGTCGAGGGAGGCGAGCAGGTCGCTGACCGTGTCCGTCACCCCGGCGTCGCCCAGAGGACAGGCCGGCTCGAGGTCGCAGGTGGCGTCGATGCGGCCGAGGGCGGCCTCGATGTCGGCGACTGCAGCCGCCAGCTCGCGCGATCCGATGCCGGGCGGGAAGGCACCGTCGAGCACCATGGCTCGCACCCGCTCGGGGAAGAGGGTGGCGTAGACCGCCCCGACCCGGGTGCCGTAGGAGAACCCCAGGTAGGTGAGCTGCTCGTCGCCGAGGGCCCGGCGGATCAGGTCGAGGTCGCGGGCGGTGGCCACCGTCCCCACGTGGTCGAGCAGGTCGGGGTGGCTCGCCAGGCAGTCGGCGCCCAGTTCGGCGGTCTCGGCCGCGGCCCCAGCCACGTCGTCGGCGATGCCGTCGTCGAGCGAGGGGACGCCGTTGAGATCGTTCGCCACGTCGTCGTTGCAGTCGAGCCCCCGGCTGGCGCCCACCCCGCGCGGATCCCACGAGACCAGGTGGAACCGGTCGCGGATCGCCTCCGGGAACCGGGCTGCGGCGTTGGCGAGGAACTCGATGCCCGATCCGCCGGGCCCGCCCGGGTTCATGACCAGGTGGCCGAGGACGCTGCCGCCACCAGCGCGGGAGGGCGATCGGGTCAGGGCCAGATCGAGGGTGGGTCCGTCCGGGTCGTCGTGGTCGACGGGGACCGCCAGGGTGGCGCACTCGAGGGGCCCGCAGGCCGACCACTCGAGAGGCTCGACCGGCGGCGGGTCCGGCGGTGCCGGGGTGACCGTGGGCTCGGGTATGGGAGTCGGCTCCCCGGTGGGCGTCGCAGCCGGGGTCGCGGTCGGCTCCACGGTGGGTGACGGCGTGGGTGGCTCTGGCACCGCGCCCTGGCCGCCGGTCGTGCACCCGGCCGTGAGCACGGCCAGCAGGGTGGCTGCAGCCAGCCCCCGTCGCCCGGCCGGCCAGGTGGCGCTCAGCGGGTCACCCGACGACCTTGGAGAGGACCTGGCCCAGCAGCTCGACCGGCTCGATCTCGTGACCGTTGGTCACCATGCTGCAGGTGAAGCCGTCGATGCCGAGGCTCATGTTCTCCGAGAGCTCCTCGGCCACCTCGTCGGGGCCGCCCAGGACCACCATGGCGAGGATGGCCCGGCGACTCTCGTCGTCCAGGGCGTCGAGGTCCATGCCCCTGGCGCCGAAGTAGCGGCGGGCGGCGTCGTAGGCGTCGTCGTGGGTCTCGCCGATCACCACGTTGCGGTGGTAGCTGACGGTGATCTCCGAGCGGTCCCGGCCCAGCCGCTGGCAGTGCGCGGCCAGGGCGTCGAGCTTGCGGGGGACCTCGTGGGGCTCGCAGATGATGTTGGACTCGTCGGCGTACTGGGCCACCATGCGAAGGGTCTTCTTCTCGCCGCTGCCGCCGATCATCACCGGCACCCGGCTGAGCGGGACGGGCGAGTTGATGACGTCGGCCACCTGGTAGTGCTTGCCATCGAGGGTCGGGCGCTCGCCCCGCAGCATCGGGATGATGATCTGCAGGGCTTCCTCCAGCTTCTCGAAGCGCTCGGTGAAGGTGCCGAACTCGTAGCCCATGGCCTGGTGCTCGAGCTCGAACCAGCCGGCACCGATGCCCAGCTGGGCCCGACCGCCGGACACCACGTCGAGGGCGGAGATGATCTTGGCCAGGTACGCCGGGTTCCGGTACGTGTTCCCGGTGACCAGGGCGCCGAGGCGCACCGTGTCGGTGTGCTGGGACAGCGCCGACAGGAGGGTGTAGCACTCGAACATCTCGTGCTCGGGCGGGCCGAGCATCGGCAGCTGGTAGAAGTGGTCCATCAGCAGCACGGTGTCGAAGCCCGAGCGGTCGGCGGCCGCCGCCTGGGCCGCCACGTTCGCGAAGAGGTCCTCGGGCGCCACTCCCGGGTAGGTGAAGGTCGGGATCTGGTAGCCGCGTACGGTCATGGTGTGCTCCTCGCCGTGGATGGTCGGGCCCGGGCCAGGATATGCCGCATGTCGTCGTGGACTCTCGTGGCCGCCTCCGACGCCGGCAGGGCCCACAGCGCCGACGAGCACACCTCCAGGCCCAGCGGGCAGGTCACGCCGATGGCGTCGAGGTTCTCGATCATCTCGACCAGCGCGAACTCGCCCCGGCCCGGCGAGCGCCGGTTGGTGACGGTGTCGGTCAGGTAGTCGTCGTCCTCGGGCTCGATGGTGCCGTCGTTGAGCTGCACCGCGTACACCCGGTCGCCGGGGAAGCGCAGCACCTCGCTCATGTCGTTGGTGGAGCGGGTGAGGTGCCAGCTGTCGACGCAGAAGCCGGCGTTGGGGCGGTCGGCGCGCTCGACCATCTCGAGGGCCTGCGACGCTTTCTCGATGTCGGTGATGGCCGGCACGAACTCCAGGCCGACCCGCACGCCGTGGTCGGCCGCCCGGTCGCAGAGCGCCGCCAGCAGGGGAGCGCCCGCCTCCGGGGTGCCCACCTCCCAGCCGATTGCCTGCAGGTAGGGGCAACCGAACCTGTCGGCCAGCTCCCAGGCGGCAGCCTCGAAGGCCTCGGCCTCCTCGTCCCGGGGCCGGCCCAGCCGGGCCACCTCCATACCGGCGAGCCGGATGCCGGTCTCGGCCAGCGCCGCCTCGAACCGCTCCACGTGGTCGGGGTCCTGGCGCATCGCCATCCAGCGGCGGACGAACAGACCGATGCCGGCGAAGCCTGCCGCCGCGGCTGCGTGGACCCGGACCACCGGATCCTCGTCGCGCGGCCGGCTCATGTGGTCCCACACCAGGTCGTCGGGCCCGAGCGGGACCGGGGAGCTCACGGCCGGGGGCGAGCTCAGGTTCCGGCCGGCTCGAGGGCCTGGAGCGCCTCGGTCACGAACTCGCTCACGCCCTCGTCGAGCCGGCGCCGGTGGAACCCGGCCCGGGCCACCACCCGGGCGTCCTGGCGTTCGGCCCAGTCGGCCAGCTTGCGCAGCGACTGCTTGGGGCTGATCTCGTAGGTGACGAACACCGCCACCGGCCGGTGGGCGATGGACGGCAGGGTCATGAGCTTGCCGATCTGGCCGGGCCGGGCGCCGAGCCCGAACAGGCCGTCGGTCCAGGTCCCGATGAACAGCAGGTCGGCCCGGAGCACGAACTGGGCGTCGAAGTTGGTGACCGGGTAGACGCCGCAGGTGGCGTCGTGGTTCTGCAGCTCGGCGGCGATGCGGTGCGCCGCCCGCTCGGTCCCGCCCCGAAGGCTCTGGTACAGCACGGCCACGTCCATGGACGGCGAGCTTAGTGCCAGCGAGCATGGTGCCAGGTGGCGAGCACGACCCTGCCCCGGTCATGGGTGGGCTGCCGCGAATCGGGGCGCGCACTGTTGCGGTGGGCCGGTGGAGGTCGGCGGGGGTGGGTCGACCCCAGGCGCTCGGGCGCGTGTGGGGCGTCGCGCAGGTGGGGTTTCCTGGGGGGTGGCAGGTCGGGTGGTCCAGTGGCCGGTTGGGCCTCGGGTGAGGGTGTGGTTGCGTTCGTGGATGCCGATGTGGCAGGGGCCGCAGAGCAGGGCCAGGTTGTCGATGTCGGTGGGGCCTCGGTCGGGGGCGAGGTAGGGGATGATGTGGTGGACCTCGCACGAGCCGTGGTGGGCTCCGCAGAGCACGCAGCCTCGGTCGCGGGCGACCAGTGCGGTTCGTTGG
Organism: Acidimicrobiales bacterium; assembly: GCA_041636995.1. Lineage (GTDB taxonomy): Bacteria > Actinomycetota > Acidimicrobiia > Acidimicrobiales > UBA8592 > JBFINV01. The sequence goes on from JBFKRY010000011.1 coordinate 13,770, forward strand.
GCGGGGGTGGCGGTGCGGATGGACCGTCCATGCCAGAGGGGCTGGCCGTCGCGGTCGCAGACCAAGCCGACGAGGTCGGCGTGGCAGCGGTAGCGCTCCAGGAGGGTGGCGGCGATCGGGCCCGCGCCGACCAGCTGGGCGGGTGGGGCGCCGGCGACGCCGGCAAACGTGTCGACGCTGGCGGTGATGACGATGGTGGGCCGGCTGGGGCCGTTGCCGGCTGGGCTGCCGGTGATGGCGGCGACGGCGGCGTCGAAGCGCCGCTGGCTGGCGCTGCGGGGGTGCCGGCCGTGGGGCAGATCTCGGCCGCCGTCGACGCGGTAGAGGCGGTCGGCGGCTGCTTCGATGGTCCGCCAGGCCACGTCGATGCTGGCCAGGTCGCCGGCAAGGGTGATGGATGCCAATCCGTCGGCGGTGGTCGTCTTGCGGGCGCCGCGGAGCCGGCGTTGACGGTGGTGCTCGGTCTCGACGTCGTCGGGGCTGAGGCGCTCGTTCACCCAGCGGTCGGCCACGCTGCGGGCCTGGTCTGCGGACACCGATGTCAGCTCGTCGAGCAGCGCCGGATCGCGGGCGGCTGCGCCGCTGCTGCGACGGGCGGCGGCGGCGATGGCGTCGACGTGATCGGCGCCGATCATGCCGGCGGCGAACCGTTCGGCGATCTGGTCGTTCTCGGCGTTGGCGCGAGCCCGGTTGACCCGACGGCGCTGCTCGATTCTCGATACCCCACAGCCCCGGGCCAGTGCGTACGCCCGACGGGCTGCTCCCCTGGCATAGGGATCGCCGACCACGTTGGCCGCCAGCGCTCGGGCATCACCGGCGTCGAGCCGCCGCCGAAGCCGCTCGGATGCCGCCAACCGCGCCCTGGCATCGAGAGAGTCCAGCCAGCCGAACACCACCTCGACGGCGGTCTCGACCGGGCCCGCGAGGCTGGCCGTCCCGGCTGACGGTCCTGGCCCACTCAACTCATCGAACACATGTTCGACCATGGGCACAGCTTACGAGAGCGGTATGACAGTCAAGGGCGAGCACGCCTCCGACGATGTCCGAACCGACGCCGCCCAGCCCTCATCGACAGCTCGGACCAGCCATGGTCGAGCGGCAGCCGACACCGGTCCCCCGGTCATCGGGTTGGCGCACCACCCGATCCGGACTGCCGGATTGCGCGCTGACTCGAGGCAGGAGAGGCGCCTCTCTTGGCATGCGTGCCGGTGAGGGTCTCGTATCATCCTCCCGTGGGCACCCTCGCGGACCACGAGGGGCCTCTGGGAGGCTGGCCGGCTTGGGCCGGCCATCGCTGTCGCGATCTGCTTGGTGATGGCCGGCGCTGGCGCAGCCTTTCGCGTTCGTCGAACATCAGTGTCGCCGAATGCGTACCGTCTGGCCATCGTCGGTCCTGGTTTCACCATGTTGGGTGCCGCGGCCGGGGTAGTCCCAACGGAGACCGACGGTGGATACAACATCTGCGGACCCGTACTGCACATCTTCCGAGATGACAGCGAACACTGCGGCAGTGCGATGAGTCCACTTCCGGCCGTCGTCGTCGCTGCCCTTGCGGTGGGACTGCTCGCCTTCGGAGCAGCCGCAGCTGCCGGATGGAAGGAACGCGAGGTGCCACGGAGCACGCACGATCCGGCCCCCCTCCGTAGGGCTTGTCGACCTCGCGCTTGTCGAGTGGCTGGCCCGTCCATGGCGAGCAGAACGGGACTCTGGAGCGGCTCGCAGTCAGCGGAGCGGCTCGGCTGGTGCGCGGTGAAAAACGCTCAGGAGTCGCGAGAGTGCTCCACTCCTGGCCCTGCGTCAGGTCGGTTCTTGGTACGGCGGGGCGGGGTCGTACTGGATGTAGCGCTGGACGGTGCGGGCGTGGTCCGGGCCGTGGAGCTCGCCGATCAGCCACAGGGCCATGTCGATCCCGGCCGAGACCCCCTGGCTGGACACCACGTTGCCGTCGCGGACCCAGCGCTGGTCGCGGACGACCGTGCAGTCGCCCCGGGCCTCGAGCGCGTCCTCGAACCCCCAGTGGGTGGCCACCCGCTTGCCCTTCGCCACGCCCGACGCCACCAGCAGCAACGAGCCGGTGCACACGCTGGTGGCCCACTGCGCCGACCCACCGACGTCGCGCAGCCAGGCAAGCAGGTCCTCGTTCTCGACCTCGCGGCGGGTCCCCATGCCGCCGGGGACGACGATCACGTCGAGGTCGGGGTGGTCGGCGAGGGTGTGGTCCGGGACGATCCGCATGCCCTTGTGGCAGCGCACCGGCTCGGCCGAGGCGGCGATGGTGACCGCCCGGTCGCGCGCCTCGCCGCCGGCCTCGTCGAGCACCATGGCCGAGGCGGTGACCACCTCCCAGGGGCCGACGATGTCGAGCTCCTCGGCGTCGTCGAACAACACGAACCCGAAGGTGGTCATCGCGTTCCTCCGCGGTCGGGCGGGCTCAACCGGCGAGCAGCTTCTCGATGGCTTGTTCGGCCAGCTCGCCCCCGACGGGTTCGCTGGCGTGCAGCTTGCTGAGCCAGGTGGTTGACACGTAGCCCGCCGACACCGCGCCGACGTCCTCGTCGACCGGGTGGTCGATCACCTCCTTGGGGCCCCACTCGAAGCGCAGGTAGTAGGCGTCCTCGTGGCCCTCCTTGGGGACGACGTCGACGGTGGTCATCGTCCGCGACACCATCGACGCCACCTCGGTCCGGCGCCAGCCCTTGATGTCGTGCAGCTCCAGGTTGGGGACGTTGATGTTGAGACAGCCCGGCTCGGGCAGCGGGTCGGCGGCCACGCTGGCGACCGCGGCGGTCGCCACCTCCGCGGCAACGTGCCACTTCTGGTTCTTGATCATGTCGTCCCAGGCCTGGCCCATCACGCTGCCGGTGTCGACGGCCTGACTGACCGCGATCCCGGTGACCCCGCCGTTGCGGGCGGTGATGGCGGCCCCGATGGTGCCGGAGTGATACACGGCCCGGCCCACGTTCGCACCGGGGTTGATCCCGGACACCACCAGGTCGAAGGGGTCGCCGAGGGCGCCCAGGCGGGCGAACATCACACACAGCGCCGGCGGTCCGCTGATGGCCCAAGCGGTGTCGATCCCGGCGATGTGGGCCCGGTGCATCTCCGGCCGCAGCATGTGGAGCGCGCCGAAGGCCGACGAGGTGCCGGAGTACTCGCCGTCGGGGGCGGCCACCACCACCTCGCCGAAGGGCAGCATGGCCCGGGCCAGGACGTGCAGACCGACCGAGTCGATGCCGTCGTCGTTGGTCACCATGATGCGCACGGCGGCCACCCTACTGGCGTGGCTGGGACTCCCCTCGGGACTCCCCTCGGGCGTCCGCTCAACGCGCCGGGCGTCGTGCCGATGGGTCCGCCGTGGATCTGCAACAGCCCGCCACCCGTCCGACGACAGCGCCTGCGGCGACGTCCCCACCGGCCGTGCTGGTGGTCAGCACCGACCTGGACGGCCGGATCACCGGCGTCGCCGGGCGCTGGCCGGGGGCCGGCGTGGCCGCCACCAGCCAGCTCACCGACCTGGTGCACACCCGCAACCACGACCTGCTGGAGCGGGTCTCGGCCTGGGTGAGCGGCGGGGGCTCGGTCGAGCGCGGCGTCGGGGTGCAGGTCCGCACGAGGGAGGGCTGGAACGAGGCCACGGTGACCGCGGTGAGCCTCGACGGGAACGGGGTGCGGTGGTGCTTCAGCCCCGTGCTCGCCGACCCGATGCGCGCCGCAGTGGCGGCCGTGACCGAGGACCGCGACGTGGCTGCCGTCCTCGACGTGGCCCTTGGAGCCTTCGCCGATGCCGGCACGACGGCCTGGGCCACCGTGCACTACGACCGTGACGAGCACGACCGGTACCGGGCCGTGGTGGCCACCACCGGCCGCGACACCTTCCGCCGAGCCGTCGAGGCCGCGACCGCCGGCGACCACCCCCAACCGTGGGACGCCGAGCTGCCCGACGAGCCCCTCGACACAGAGCTGGCCGCGTTCGGTGACGGCATCAAGCTCGCTGGACCCCATGCCGGCGTCGGGTCCTGCCTGTTGATGGCGATCCCGGCAGCCGCCGGCGGCGACGCCGCCTGCCTCGCGGTGTGGAGCGAGACCGCCGGCCAGCTGCAGAGCCCCGAGATGGTCCTGCTGGTCCGGCGGGTCGCAGCCGCGCTGACCCTGGCGTTCCAGGTGGAGGCCGGCCGGGACGCGCAGCGCAAGCTCGCCACGCGCGACGTGCTCACCGGGCTGTGGAACCGCCAGTCGTTCTTCGCCCACCTGAACAGCGCCGCCGCCAAGCGCAACTGCGCGGTGGCCTGCATCGACATCGACGACTTCCGGGCGATCAACGACTGGCACGGCTACCCCGCCGGCGACGACGTGCTGGTGAGCATGGCGGCGCGACTGCGCCAGCTCATGCGCCCCGGCGACGTGGTGGCCCGAGTCTCGGCCGACGAGTTCGCGGTGCTGTGCGTGGAGGTGCGCGACGAGCAGGCCGCGGCCACCATCGCGGAGCGGCTGGTCCAGGTCTGCGACGAGCCGTTCACCGTCGCCGGCACCAAGGCCGTCGTCGACGTGAGCGTGGCGATGGCGATGTCCAGCCCCGAGCGCTGCGGACCACAGCTGTTCGACGCCGCCGAGCGGGTGCTGCTCGAGGTGAAGGACGAGGCCCGGGGGTCCTGGCGACTGGCCTGAGGCTGGTCTGCGGCTGGGTCCGGAGGCTGCCGGTAGCCTGCGGCCATGGACGTGCAGCTGCGGCAGGGGATCGTCATCCCCGACGCCGAGCTGACGCTGCGGTTCACCCCCAGCGGTGGCCCCGGCGGCCAGCACGCCAACCGGTCGAACACCCGGGTGGAGCTGACCTGGGACATCGAGACGTCGGCCGTGCTCGACCCGCCCACCCGCCGGCGGCTGCTGAAGAAGCTGGGATCGACGGTCCGGATCGTCGTCGACGACGAGCGCTCGCAGGCCCGCAACCGCCAGCTCGCCCACGAACGCCTGCGGGAGACCGTGGACGCGGCGCTGCACCGCCCTCGTCGCCGCCGACCCACTGCGCCCACCCGGGCGTCCAAGCGGCGCCGGCTCCAGGACAAGCGCCGCCGCAGCGAGCTCAAGCGCCAGCGCCGCCGCCCCGGCAGCGCTGAGTGACAACACTGGGGTCTGACCCCTGTCATCACCGAGTTGTATGCAACCTGTAAAGGTTGGGGGTCAGCCGGTGTTGCGCAGGCCGGCGGCGACGCCGTTGACGCTCAGCAGCAGGGCCCGACGGAGCCGCTCGTGGGTGGCGGCGTCCTCGCCCCCGGCGCGGGCGCGCGCCAGCAGCTCCACCTGGAGCACGTTGATCGGGTCGAGGTAGGCGTCGCGCACCTCCAGGGTGCGCTTGAGCACGGGGAGATCGGCCAGCAGCTCGGCACCGGTGACCGCGGTGATCCGGTCCACGGTGCGGTCGTGCTCGGCCACGATGGTGTCGAAGAAGTGGTGCAACGACGGATCGACGAGCGAGCTCACGTAGTGGCGGGCGATGGGCAGGTCGGTCTTGGTCAGGGTCATCTCCACGTTGGAGATGAAGGTGCGGAAGAACTGCCAGCTCTCGTACATCTCGGCCAGGCGCTCGCCGTGACCCTCGTCGGCCGCAGCCTGGAGGGCGGTGCCCACGCCGAACCAGCCGGGGATGATCTGGCGCGACTGGGTCCAGCCGAACACCCAGGGGATGGCTCGCAGATCGGCGATCCCCGACGTGGCCCCCGAGCGCCGGGCCGGGCGTGACCCGATGTTCATCGACGCCAGCTCCTCGACCGGCGTCGACGTCTGGAAGTACTCCACCAGGCCCGGGGTCTCGATCAGCTCCCGGTACTTCTCGTAGGCCCGGCGGGACATGAGCTCCATGACCTCGTTCCAGGTGTCGGTGGTGGCCCGGTCGTGGCGGGGCCGGCGGTGTGCGAGCGACGCCTCGAGCACCGCCGACAGCGCCAGGTCGAGGTTGCGCTGGGCCAGCCGGGGAAGCCCGTACTTGTCGGCGATGACCTCGCCCTGCTCGGTGATCTTGACCGCGCCGTTCACCACTCCCGCGGGCTGGCTCAGGATCGAGGCGTTGGTCGGGCCGCCACCTCGGCCGATCGTCCCGCCCCGGCCGTGGAAGACGACGATTTGGATGCCGGTCTCGGCGCTCACCTCGGCGATCTGGCGGAGCGCCTTGTGGATCTCCCACTGGGACGTGGTGATGCCGCCGTCCTTGTTCGAGTCGGAGTACCCGACCATGACCTCCTGTGTCCCGCCGCGCAGCTCCACCAGCCTGCGGTAGGGCCCGTTGGCGAGCAGCTCCCGCAGCACCGTGCCGATGCTGCGGAGGTCGTCGATGGTCTCGAACAGGGGCACGAACCCGATGCGGCCCACTCCCGAGGGCACGTCCACTAGCCCGACGTCGCGGGCCAGCACCGCCGGCGCCAGCACGTCGTCGACCCCCTGGGTCATGGACACGATGTAACTCTCGATGATGTCGTCGCCGTAGCGGTCCATCGCGTCGCGGACGGTGGCGAAGAGCGTCAACGCTGCGGGCGCCTTGTCGTCGGCGGGCGGCGCCAGCGGCCGGCGGCTCTCGAGCTCGGCGGTGAGGAGGTCGATCCGGGCCGGTCGGTCGAGCGCGGCATAGTCGACGTCGAGGGGCACGAACAGGTCGGCCAGCGCCCGGTGGTGGACCTCGGCGTGCTGGCGGATGTCGAGCACCGCCAGGTGGAAGCCGACCATCGCCAGGGTGCGGCGGACCCGGGCCAGGCGGCCCCGGGCCAACAGCTCGCCCCGGTTCTGCTCCAGCGAGCGCGCCATCATCGCCAGATCGGCCGCCAGCTCCCTGGGCGTGGCGTACGCGGCGGATCCGGGCGGCTCGTCGATGGTCTCGAGCAGCCGCTGGTGGATCACCGAGCAGCGCTGCCGGTAGGGCTCCCCGGCGCTCAGCCGGCCGAACCGGGACATCACCTCCGGGAACCGCTCCCGGTCGGCGTCGAGCTGGGCCGCCAGCTCGTCGGACACCGACGTGACCACCGTGCTCACCGACAGCTCGGAGGACAGCTCTTCGATCTCGGTGATGAGCAGCCGCAGGGCCCGGGTCCGCTGGAAGCGCAGCACCTCCATGGTGGTCTCCGGGGTGACGTTGGGGTTGCCGTCCCGGTCGCCGCCGACCCAGGAACCGAACCGCACCGGCACCCGGTCGGCGTCGAGGGCCCCGCCGATCGACCGCAGGACCGCGTCCACGTCGTCGAGCAGCTCCGGCACCCCGTCGGCTGCGACCTCGTTCAGGAAGTAGAGGATGGACCGAGCCTCGTCCACCGGGTCGGGCTGCTCCCGGCGGAGCTCGTCGGTGAGCCAGATGGCGTCGATCAGCTCGTCGATGCGCCGGTCGATGCGGCGCATGTCGGTGGGCGCCTGGTTCTGCTCGCTGCGCTCCTCGATGAGCACCGCCACCTCGGCGAGCTTGTCGAGGATCGAGCGGCGGGACGCCTCGGTGGGATGGGCGGTGAACACCGGCCGCAGCTCGGCGTTGCGGGCCACCGACACGATCTCGGCGTCGCTGATGCCCAGCGCCTGCAGCTTGGCCACGGTCTGGGCGAAACGCTGCTCGCTCGCCGGCGCGGCGGTGTTGAGGTCCTCCACGCGGTGGACCTGCTCGGCGGTGTTGGCCAGGTGGAAGTAGACGGTGAACGCCCGGACCAGCTGGATCGCATCGGTGACCGCGATGTCGTCGAGGTACGCCGCCAGACCCTGCCCGGACTCGGCGTCGCGACGCAGGCCCCGGGCCATGGTCCGCACGGTCTCGACCCGATCGAGCAGCGACTGGCCGTGCTGGCGCACCAGGGCGTCGCCGAGCTGGGTGCCAAGACGCCGGATGTCGCGACGCAGCGCGGTGTCGGTGCTCTCGATCCGGTCGTTCACCGCCACACGGTACCGCTGCCCGGCCGGCCGCGTTACGGGACGATCTGGTGGCTGCGGAAGGCGGTGATGAGGTTGCTGGCGAGGTGGACGTGGGCCTCGTCGTTGGGGTGGAACTTGTCCTCGGCCCACATGCCGTCCCCGGTCGGCCAGTCCCAGGCCTCGAAGAGGCGGAGCCGGCCCGAGGCGGCTGCGGCGTCGAACACCGAGTTGATGCCCAGCCGGCGCCGATCGCCGCGGGCCTCGGAGACCCGGCTCAGGAACGTCCCCCCGGGGAGGGCACCCACCAGCTGGCGGGCGTCCTCGACGACGCCGTCGGTGTCCCGTCGCCAGATCACGTCGTTGCTCCCGATCAGCGCCGACACCAGCTGGGGTTCGAGCCCGGCTCGGCACATCACCCCGAGCTGCTTGTCGACCACGTCGTGGAACCGGGCGCCGCTCATGGAGAGGTTGATCAGCCGCCAGGGCTCGCCGCTGTCCCGGCGGAGCTGCTCGAGCGCCAGGGCTGCGTAGGACCGGCGCGGCGACGACGCGCCGATGCCCTGGGTGACGGAGTCACCGAGCGCCACCCACAGCGGGCCCTCGGCGGCGAGGGCGACCGCGTTCCGGTCGTCCCAGTGGCGCGCGAAGGGCTCGATGGTGGCCTCGATCTTGGCCACGCCCTCGTGGAAGATGCTCGCCAGCCTGGTGAGGCTGAACCGCCGTCGGGGCCGGCGCAGCGGCGGGAGTCGATCGGTCATCGCAGTGCAGTCTGGCGGGCCCCGGGCCCAACGCCACCAGGGCCCCGCCACTACAGTGGCTGCGTGGCACTCCGGGTTTTCCTCATCTGCTGGGGGCTGATCATCGTCGCCCGCCTGCTCTGGACCACCGTGGGCCGCTGGAACCAGCGCCGCCGGGGGTGACGTGAGGGCGCTCAGGCGTCGACGGTGACGATCACGAACAGTCGGGTGTACGGCAGCAGGGTCCGGCCGTCGCGGCGTCGGGGATAGTGGGGCTCGATCGCGGCCCGGTAGGCGGCCACGAAGGCATCGTGCTCGGCGGGGTCGGTGAGGGCGGTGAGGAACGGCCGCAGGGCGCTGCCGCTGACCCAGCGGGTCACCGCGTCGTCGCCCTCGAGCTGCTGGAGGTAGGTGGTGGTCCAGATGTCGACGGTGGCGGCGAGCGGCGCCAGCAGGTCGTGGTACCAGATCGGGTCGCGGACGGGCCGGATCCGCAGCAGGCCCCCAAGATCGACCGACCAGGCGCGGGAGCGGACCACGTCGACGATGCAGGTGTGGGTGGGCGCGGCGAAGTTCGACGGCATCTGCACCGCCAGGGCCCCGCCGGGGCTCAGTGCCCCCACGAGGCGGGGGAGCACCGTCTCGTGGTCGTCCACCCAGTGCAGCGCGGCGTTGCTGTACACCACGTCCACCGGGCCGTCGGGCTCCCAGCCGGCGGCGTCGGCCTGGATCCACCGCAGGTCGGGGTGCCTGGCGGCGGCCCGCTCGAGCATCTCGGCGGAGCGATCGACGCCCACGTACGCCGCCGTCGGCCAGCGGGCGCGCAGCAGGGGGGTGATGTTGCCGGGGCCACAGCCGAGATCCACGACCGATGTCGCGTCCTGGACGGGGATGCGGGCCAGCAGCTCCCGGGCCGGCCGGGCCCGCTGGTCCGCGAACTCGAGGTACAGGTCGGGTTCCCAGCGCTCGGACATGCGGCGCCGGTCAGGGTCGCTTGGTGAAGGTGAGCTGGATGTAGTTGCCCAGCCGGGTGGCCGCCTCGGGATGCCGGGTCTCGAGCCAGTGAATGCCCTGCCACAGCCTGCGGCCGAGGCCTCGGTACTCGGTGACCCGCTGGTTGAAGCTCACCGTGGGGATCCCGGCGGTGACCACCTCGACGTCGCCGTGGGGCTCGAGGAAGCCGCGCATGGTGCCGATGGTGAGCGGCCTGAACGGGATGGGTGGTGGGGGCCGCAGCCGGTCGGCCAGCTCTCCGAGCACGGGGGCATCGGCGATCAGGCGCTTGGCGGTGCGCCCCGGGAAGAGCAGCGGCCGGGGGTTGGCCACGATCAGCACCGCTACCCCGCCGGGCCGCAGGACCCTGACGACCTCTTCGAAGGCCGCCCGCTGGCTGGGCTCGTCGGCGATGTGGTACAGCACGTGCGCCGAGTAGACGGCATCGAACCGACCGTCGGGAACGGGCAGCGAGCAGATGTCGCCCGCCACCAAGCTGGCGGGTTCGCCCGCCACCAAGCTGGCGGGTTCGCCCGCCACCGAGCTGGCGGGTTCGCCGGCCACCGAGCTGGCGGGTTCGCCGGCCACCGAGCTGGCGGGTTCGCCCGCCACCGAGCTGGCGGGTTCGCCGGCGACGTCTTGGTCGGCCAGGGTTCGGGCCGCGACGTGTAGTCCCGGCGTCGAGAAGTCGATGCCCACGTAGTGCCGGCAGAGATCGAGGATGCGGGTCTCGGGGTGGCCGCCGCACCCCAGCTCGAGGAGCCGCAGCGGAGTCCCGGCCCGAGCCAGCGCGGCTCGCACCCGCGCCATCGATGCCTCGAACGCCCCCCGCCGCAGCGGCCCGTCCTCCTTGGTACCGAAGAGGGTGGCCTCGACGATCTCGCCGTCCTCCTCGGCCCAGCCCCGGTCCTGGTAGTACTCGCGGGTACCGGCGGTGCCGTGCGGCGTGGTCATCTGGGCGTGCCTTCCGTCTGCCTGTCCGGGCCTCGACGATACATCGGCCACCGGCGCCGCCGGCTGAACCCGGGGGCCCTCAGGACTCGCGGAGCCGGTCGAGCTGGACCACGTCCTTGCGCAGCTCGTCGAGCTCGTCGGTGGTGGCCACCGCCTCGAGCCGGAGGCGGATCGCGGCCAGCTCACGGCTCAGGAACTCGGTGTCGGCGAGGATCCGGTCGTTCACCTCCCGGTCCCGCTCGGCCAGGGCTCGGTCCCTGGTGTCCTGGCGGTTCTGGGCCAGCAGGATCAGCGGCGCGGCGTAGGCGGCCTGGGTGGAGAAGACCAGGTTCAACAGGATGAACGGGTAGGGATCCCAGCGCCAGGCGACGGCCATGGCGTTGATGGCGATCCAGGCGGCCACGATCACCGTCTGGATGGCCAGGTAGTGGCCGGTGCCCAGGAACCGGGCGATGCGCTCCGACCACCGGCCGATGGCGTCGGGGTCGTAGCTCGGGCCCAGGGACGTGCCCACCCGGCCGGGCTGGGCCAGGGTCTCGTCGCGCAGCCTCATCGCCGGATCGGGCTCCCGACGAGACGGACGATCACGTCGTCGACCGTGACCACGCCCACGAGGCGATTGGCCGGGTCTACGACCGGGACCGCCAGCAGGTCGTAGCGGGCCAGGGTGGCGGCCACCTCAGACTCCGGGCTGGACGGCGCGAGGGTGGGCATCTGCCGGTCGACGCAGTCGGCGACGGTGTGGGCCGGCGGCTCCCTGAGGAGCCGGGGCAGGGTGATCGACCCCACGAAGCGTCCGGTGGGGGTGGTGGTCGGTGGCTCCACGACGAAGACCCGGACCGTCAGCGCCGGCGGCAGGTCGGTGTCGCGGAGGCGGGCGATGGCCTCGGCCACGCTGGTGTCGGGGGACAGGATGATCGCCTCCGGCGTCATCATCCCGCCGGCGGTGTCCTCGTGGTAGGTGAGCAGCGACCGCAGCAGCACCACCTCCTCGGGGGGCATCTCGGCCAGCAGCAGCTCCCGGTCGGTCGGTGACATCTCCTGGAGCAGGTCGATCTCGTCGTCGGTCTCCATCTCCTCGAGGACCGCCACCGCGTCCTCGGTCTCGAGGTGGGCGATGATCGCCACCTGCTCGTCCTCGGGCAGCTCCTCCAGGACGTCGGCCAGCCGGCTGGCGTCGAGCGCCGCGGCCAGCTGGGCTCGACGCTCCTCGGACAGCGCCCGGATGGCTGCCGCGGCGTCGGCCTTGTGCAGGTCCCGGAGGCGGGCCAGGTCACCGGTGACCGCATCGGTCTGGAACTGGTGCGCCACCGCAGACCAGGGCAGGGTCTCCACCGGCCGGCGGCGCAGCCGGCCCCGGGGCTCGGTGGCCACCGCGTGCACGATCCAGGTGCCGGCCTGCCGAGGGCTCTCGGTGAACCCGACGTCGGTGATGGTGCCCTGGTCCGTGGACGACCCCACCAGGTGCTCGGCCACGAGGAGCTCGCCTGGCCGGGGCTCGAAGCGCCGCAGGTCGACGGTGCCGCCCCGCAGGTGGACGCCGTCGCGACCCACCGCGTCCACCCGGGCCTGGTGCACGAAGATGCGCCGGCGATCCACCTGGGCGATGAACCCGCGCAGGACGGGAGCCTCGGCGGCGGGCGCCGGGGACAACAGGATGTCCTGGATGCTGCCGACGGTGCTGCCGTCGGCGTCGAAGAGCGAGCGGCGCAGCACGCGCGAGGCCCAGAAGGTGGCTCGTTCGGCCTCGGCCGGTTTGGACTGATCTGTCATCGCTGCTCACCGTTCCCCGGGAACCCAACCACCGTAGGAGCCGACCGGGTCGGCGACGGGCATTTCGGCGCTCATCCCCCGGTCCCCTCGAGCTGCACGCTCAGCTGCTCCCACTCGCTCATGAGCGTGGCCGCCTTGTCCTTGGCCGCATCGTGCTCGGCGACCAGCGCCTGGACCCGCTGGCTCTCGGCGTAGATCGCGGGGTCGGCGAGCTGCTGCTGGAGCTCCACCACCCTGGCCTCGGCCCGCTCCCAGGCCCGCTCCACCTCCTGCAGCCGCTTGCGGATGTCCCGGGTGGAGCGGTGGCGGGCGTTGCGCTCCTCGGCCTCGCGCCGGCGGCGATCGGCACGCGTCCCCTGCCGGGCCCTCCCGTCGTCCGAGGGCTCGGCGCGCGCCGGGGTCGCCACCCTGGCCGTGTCGGGTGCACCGAGGACCGACTCGTCGACCCCCTCGTGCCAGCGGACCTGGCCGTGGCGGACCTCGATGAGCGCGTCGGCGACGCTGCGGATCAGGTGCCGGTCGTGGGTGACCAGCAGCACCGTCCCCGGGTAGACGGAGAGGGCGTCCTCGAGGAGGTCGCAGCTGGGGAGATCGAGGTGGTTGGTGGGCTCGTCGAGCACCAGCAGGTTGACCGGGGTGGCCATCACCTTGGCCAGCGCCAGCCGGGTCTGCTCGCCGCCCGAGAGCGCGCCCACCAGCCGGTCGGCCGCGTCGCCGGGGAACCCGAAGGAGCCCAGCACCGTCCGCAGGTTGCGTGGGTCGCCCTTGGGGAGCGCGCCGCGGAACTCCTCGTGCACGGGCCTGTTCGGGTCGAGAACCTCGGCCTGGTGCTGGTCGAAGCGGGCCACGTCGACGCTCGAGCCCAACCGGATCGTCCCCGCGAGGGGCGGGATCTCCCCGAGCAGGGTGCGCACGATGGTGGTCTTGCCGGCCCCGTTGGGGCCGACGAGCGCCACCTTGCGCCCCCGCTCCAGCGCGAGGTCGAACGGGGCCAGGACCGCCTCGCCGTCGTAGCCGGCGACGACATCCTGGGCGTCGACCACCACCCGGTTGGCCCGCCTGGGCTCGGGGAACGCGAACCGGGCCCGCAGCTCCTTGCGATCCGTGACGTTGATGATCTCGAGCTTCTGCAGGGCCTTGATCCGGCTCTGCACCTGCCGGGCCTTGGTGGCCTTGTAGCGGAACCGCTCGATGAAGCGCTCGACCTTGGCCACCTTGCGGGCCTGATTGGCGGCCAGCGCCCGCTGCCGCTCGATCCGCTCCTCGCGCTGGACGACGAAGTCCACGAAGCTGCCCACGTACTCGGTGGCGGTGCCGTCCGCGAGCTCCACGATGTGGGTGGCCACGCCGTCGATGAAGTCCCGGTCGTGGCTGACGAACAGCAGCGCCTGGGACCATCCGGCCAGGTGGGACTCGAGCCAGGCCACGCTGTCGACGTCGAGGTGGTTGGTGGGCTCGTCGAGGAGCAACACGTCGGGGGCCGACAGCAGGAGCCGGGCCAGCGCCAGCCGCATGCGCCACCCACCCGACAGCTCCGACACCGGCCGCTCGACCTGGTCGGCCGCGAAGCCGAGCCCGGCCAGGATGCGGTGCGCCTCCGCTTCGACCGCGTACCCGCCGAGCTGCTCGAAGCGGCTCTGGAGCTCGCCGTAGCGGGGCAGCAGCGCCGTGGTGTCCTCGCCGCCCGCAGCCATCGCCTGCTCCAGCTCCGCGAGCTGCTCCTGGAGCTCGACGACCTGATCGGCGCCCCGGAGCGCCTCCTCGATGACGGTGCCGTGCGGCTCGACGGCCAGGTCCTGGGGCAGGTACCCGACTCTGGTGCCGCCGGGGCGGGTGACCTCGCCGCTGTCGGGCTGCTGGAGACCGACGAGGATCTCGAGAAGGGTGGTCTTGCCCACGCCGTTGCCGCCCACCAGAGCGGTGCGGCGCCCGGGCCGCACCTGGATCGACACGTCGCGCAGCAGGGTCCGGGTCCCGTGCGACTTGCAGATCCGGCTGGCGCTCAGCACTCCGGCGAGGGTACTGCGGTGACCGGGAGACGGGTCGACGGGCCGGCCGGAGCGGGCTCAGTAGTCGGTGGCGGCGTTGGCCTCGCGCAGCCGGGTCGACAGCGTGGAGAGCAACACCTGGTTGAGGTGGGGCACCTTGGCCAGCAGCTTCCTGAACGCCGCGCCCGAGAGCACCAGCATCCGCATGGGCTCGAGGGCCACGACGGTGGCGCTGCGCGGCCGCGCGTCGAGCAGCGCCATCTCGCCCACACACTGCCCGGGGCCGCACACCCCGAGCTCGCGCTGGCCGCCCCGCACCGAGGCCGTGCCGTCGATGACCACCATCATCTCGTCGCCGGGATCTCCCTCGGCCATGACCACGTCGCCTTCGCGGACGTGGCGGATGTTGGCGATCTGGTCGATCCGGATCAGGTTGCGCTTGCTCACCCCGTGGAAGAACGCAACCCGCCCGAGAGCCTCGATCCTCGCTGCCTGGTTGAGCGCCCGCTTCCGGACGCCCGGGTCGACCCCGTAGCCCGCAAGCCTCGGTTGCATGGCGTCATCGTAGTCAGTGCTGTGGGCCTCGGAAAGCGCGCTGAACAGGCGAAACGTACCCACGGGGCGGTCGCCTGAGCGACCCGCGGCTATGGTCCGCGCCCGTGGCCTACCGACCCCCGAGACGACCCCAGCTGGTGGCTCACCGGGGGTACTCGGGGGTGCAGCCGGAGAACACCGTGGCCGCGGCGCGAGCGGCGGCGAGCACCGCGGCCGACATGATCGAGATGGACGTGCGGGTCACCAGCGACGGTCAACCGGTGGCGATCCACGGGGCTCGCCTCGAGGAGACCACCAACGGTCGGGGGCGGGTCGCCCGCACCCCGCTCGCCGACATCCGCCGGGTCCGCGTGATGTTCGACGGGACGGTGGTGGCCGACGAAGGGGTCCCGCTGCTGCGCGAGATCATGGCGGCCGCGCCGGACATGGCGTACAACTTCGACCTCAAGACCGATGCCGCGATCGACCCGGTCCTCGACCTGGTTCACGACGAGGATCTCCACGACCGCTGCGTGATCTCGGGCTCGCCGGCTCGCCGGGTGCGGCGGCTCTTCCGGCGGGAGAGCGATGTCGGGGTGCTGGTGGACCTCAGCCACTTCGACAAGCTGGTGGCGCGGGTCAGGTGGCTGCGGCGTCACTGGCTGGTGTGGCGCTACCAGCGGCTGCTGGCCGATCCCCGGGTGCTGGCGCTCAACGTCGACCGGCGCTGGGTGGACGCGGCGCTGGTCGACGCCCTCGACCACCACGGGATCCCGGTGTGGACGTTCACCGTCGACGACCAGGCCGACAGCGATCGGCTGGTGGCCCTCGGTGTCGAGTCGATCACCACCAACCACCCCGGCACCATCCGGGTGGGCTGAGTAGTCTCGCCCCGCACCGCACGACGAAGGAGAACCATGGGAGAGCTCGTCAGGCTCGAGGACGACACCGCCCCCGGGGTGGCCACCATCCGGCTCGACAACCCGAAGATGAACGCCATCAGCAAGCAGCTCACCGCCGAGCTGAGCGAGGTGGTGGACGAGCTGGAGGGACGGGACGACCTGGGCGCGGTGGTGCTCTGGGGCGGACCGAAGATCTTCGCTGCCGGCGCCGACATCAAGGAGTTCCCCACCCTCCAGGACAAGGACGAGGCCACGGCGTTCTCGCTGACCCTCAACCGGGTGCTGCTCCGCCTCGAGGCCCTGCCCCAGATAAGCCTCGCCGCGGTCAACGGGTACGCGCTCGGTGGTGGGACCGAGCTGGCCATGACCCCCGAGTTCCGCGTGGCCGGCGAGGGTGCGGTCTTCGGCCAGCCCGAGATCCTGCTCGGGATCATCCCCGGCGGAGGCGGAACCCAGCGCCTGTCGCGCCTGGTCGGGGTGACCAAGGCCAAGGAGATCATCTACACCGGCCGGCAGGTGCCCGCGGCCGAAGCCCTCGAGATCGGGCTGGTGTCGGCGGTGTACCCCGACGACGAGGTGTACCCCGAGGCGGTGAAGCTGGCCTCCCAGCTCGCGGCCGGCCCCAAGGCGCTCCAGTTCGCCAAGCGGGCGATCATGGAGGGCCTCCACCTGCCGCTCTCCGAGGCGGTGGAGCGGGAGGCGGAGATGTTCGGTGAGTGCTTCGAGACCGAGGACCGGGTCACGGGGGTGCAGAGCTTCATCGACCACGGCCCGGGCAAGGCCACCTTCGCCCGCCGGTAGTGCCCACGCCATGATCACCTTTCCCGGTTCCGGGGGCCGCGAGGGGCCCCGCACCGCTGATCCCCTCGAGCTGTCGAGCCGCATCATCGACAGTGGGGTGGCCGACGAACCCACCAACCGAATCGTCAACGAGCTGTCCGAGCTCGCCGACGGGGTGGCGCTGGTGGAGTCCTTCAGCCACGTGGTGGTGTTCGACACCGGCGACGGGCTGGTGACCTTCGACGCCAGCGGCAACCTCACCGGCGCCGCCTGCATGGAGGCGCTGCGCGGCTGGCGGGGAGACCGGATCGACTCGCTGATCTACACCCACGGCCACTTCGACCACGTCGGCGGCTCCCCGGCGATGTTCGCCGACGCCGAGGCCCGCGGTCACCGCCCACCCACGGTGATCGGCCACGAGAACGTGCCCCGCCGGCTGCAGCGCTACGACGACACCAGCGGCTGGAACCTGATCATCAACCGTCGCCAGTTCGGCGGGGTGTCCCTGCGGCGGCCGCTGGCGGCACCGCCGACCGAGCGCTTCATCGGCGACAGCGTGTGGCCCGACCTGACCTACGCCGACCGCCTCAACGTGAAGGTCGGCGAGCTCGACATCGAGCTGCACCACGGCAAGGGCGAGACCGACGACCACACCTGGGCCTGGATCCCGAGCCACCGAGCGTTGTGCCCCGGCGACCTGGTGCTGTGGGTGTTCCCCAACGCCGGCAACCCCCAGAAGGTGCAGCGCTATCCGCTCGAGTGGGCCCGGGCCCTGCGCACCATGATGGCCTACGACGCCGAGTTGCTGATCCCCGCGCACGGCCTCCCCATCAGCGGGCGCGACCGCATCAACCTCGTGCTCGACGACCTGGCCACCGCCCTCGAGGACCTGACGCACGAGACCATCGAGCGCATGAACCTGGGCCAGAGCCTCGACACCATCCTGCACGAAGTGCACGTGCCCCCCGACAAGCTGGCGCTGCCGTGGATGCAGCCGATCTACGACGAGCCCGAGTTCGTGGTTCGCAACGTGTGGCGGCTCTACGGCGGCTGGTGGGATGGCGACCCGGCGAGCCTGAAACCTGCGCCGCAGGCCCAGCTCGGGTCGGAGCTGGCAGCCCTGGCGGGCGGGGCGTCGGTGCTCACCGACCGGGCCCGCGAGCTCGCCGAAGCCGGTGACTTCCGCCTGGCCTGCCACCTGGTCGAGCTGGCCGCCTCGGCCGCCCCCGACGACCGGGACGTCCACGGGGCCCGGGCCGAGATCTACGCGGCCCGCCGTCGGGTCGAGTCCAGCCTGATGTCCAAGGGCATCTTCGCCGCCGCGGCCCGTGAATCGAAGGCCATCGTCGAGGAGTGATTCGCCGACCGGGTTAGCGTGACCCGGTGACCGACGAGGCGGCTCGGGGCCCGGTTCCCGCCAGCGTGTGGGCGCTGCTCGCCGCGTTGTTCTTCTCGTCGTTCGCGGTGGTGGGCCAGATCACCATCGTGGGCAAGCAGGTGTTCGACCTCACCGGTGACGCGCTCGACCTCGGCTGGCTCGGCCTCGCCGAGTTCATCCCCATCGGCGTGCTCGCCCCCTTCACCGGCTCGCTCGCCGACCGAGTCGACCGGCGCAAGGTCTACGCCGTCGCGCTCCTTCTCGAGGCCGGGGTGTCCTCGGCGCTGTACCTGTACTCCGAGAGCGAGCCCACGTCGGTCCTGCCCATCTTCGGGCTGGTGTTCGTCTTCGGCATCGCCCGGGCGATCGCCGCGCCCGCCAGCCGGGCCCTCCCCATCGACCTGGCACCGCCGGAGGTCCTGGAGCGGGTGGTCGCCCTGAAGTCGGTGGTGTTCTACGCGGGGGCCATCACCGGACCGGTGGCGTTCGGCTTCGCCTTCGTGGTCGACGAGTCGCTGCCGTACCTGCTGGCGACCGGGGCGTTCCTGATCGGGATGGCGACCCTCGCGCTGGTCTCGGGTTCGCCGGTGCGCCGCCTGTCGACCACCGGCGGCCGCCAGGCCCTTCGGGACGCCAAGGAGGGGTTGCTCTTCGTGCGCCGGCACCCGGTGGTGCTGGGCGCCATCAGCCTGGACCTGTTCGCGGTGCTCTTCGGCGGGCTGATCATCCTGCTCCCCGCCATCGCCGAGGAGCGTCTCGGCGTGGGCGCCGTGGGGCTCGGTTGGCTGCGGGCCGCCATCGGCTTGGGGGCGGTGGTCGTGGCCCTGGGGCTGTCGGTCCGGCCCCTGCGCCGCCGGGTGGGCCGGGCCCTGTTCCTGGTGATCTCGATCTTCGGGGTCATGACCATCGTGGTCGGCCTCACCCAGACCTACGCCGTGGCCTTCGTCGCCCTCATGATCGCGGCCGGTGCCGACGCGGTGTCCGTGTACATCCGCACCAGCCTGGTGCCCCTGGCCACCCCCGAGGAGATGCGGGGGCGGGTCCTGGCGGTCGAGAACGTCTTCATCGGCGCCTCCAACGAGCTGGGCGCGGTCGAGTCGGGCGTCACCGCCGCGGTGTTCGGGCTGGTCGGCGCCCTGCTCTTCGGCGGGGTGGGCACCCTGGTGGTGGTGGCGGTCTGGTGGCGGCTCTTTCCGGCGCTGCGCGACGTCGACACCTTCGCCGAGGTACGCCCCGCCGGGCGCCAGGTTCGCGCCTGAGGGCCCGGACCCGCTCGCTTGCCGGCCGTTCACGAGCGCACTAGCGTCGCCGTTCGAGGCAGCACCAGGGGAACCCGCCCGGTCTCCCCCCGTTGCCGCCGGTGACTTGCCGCGGCTTCGACGCTCGGCGCCCGCCTGGCGCGGTCGCGGCGCCGTCGAAGGGAGCTGTGAGCCAGATGTTCGTGACGTCGAGGGAGATGCACGTGGTCCCGGGGCGCATGGAGGACGCGATCGCGTTCGCGCGCCTGGTGGTCGACAAGCTCAACGCCGATCACAAGGGCGCGCTCCGCGCCTCGGTGGAGATCGGCGGCGACCCATCCATCCTGGCGGTGTCCGGTGAATGGGAGACCCTCGGCGCGTACGGCGAGTGGCGGGTCGCAGCCATGGCCGACCCGGAAATCCGGGCGTTGATGCGGCTCAGCACCGGGCTCTTCAGCACGGAGCGCGACACGATCGTCCGGGTGCTGAAGCGCGCCGGTCCCCGCGACAACCTGGCGGTCGTCAACTCGGCCAGCATGTACATGCCCCGGGTGGGCGAGGCCCTGGCCTTCGCGCTCGAGGTGGCCGACTTCATCGACGTGTCCACCGGCAAGACCAGCGGCGTGGCCACCTCGGTCACCGGGGCCCGCTCCAGGCTCTCGTGGTTTGGCTACGGCAAGAGCCTCGACGAGGTGGCCGCCAACGCCGACGCCATCGAGGGGAGCGAGGAGTACCTGGCGCTGTACAAGCGGTCGGAGGATCTCTTCGTGCCTGGCTCGTTGCGACAGCACATCTGGCAGTTCGTCGCTTGAACGCGGCGAGCCGGCGAGGTCTGGTCGTTCGTCCGCCGGACGGCCGCACCCGTCCCGCACGTCGGCGTCGCCCGGTGGGTCTCGGGCCGCTAGACGGGTAGCTCCACCGACTCGGTGCGACGGGCCGGTGTCCGCTCGCCGGGCAGGATGACGCCGGTCACGTTGAGCGGGTCGCAACCACAGACCCGGATCATGCGCTCCGACGGCGGCTGCTTGCGCACCGCCTTCAGGCCCTCGACGGCCTCGGGCAGTGCGAACTGCTCGCCGCTGAACCCCTTGACGAAGCGGCCTCCCATGACCAGCCCCCGATCCTCGAAGCGGCGCAGCGCCCACTGGAGGTCACGCCACGGGACCGCCGGGTGCTCGTGCGCGACCAGGTCGTAGAAGACCACGCCCCAGCGCTGGAGCAGCTGATCGGCCAGGGCCTCGACCAGCTCGTCACGGTCGGCGACCGGTGCCGGCCCGGGCACCAGCGACCACCGACCGGCGGCGTGGGCAGCCCGGACCCCCGAGCGCCGGAGCCGGGAGAGCGCCCGCTCGCGTCGGTCGGGACGCCGCGAACCCGAGGTGAGCGACCGGATGGCCTCGAACCCGTCGGCGGTGAGCAGCCCTCGGGCCACGCCGTCCCAGAGCCCCCGTTCGATGTCGGTGGGCAGGCGACCGGTGTCCGCAGCGAGCTCGGCGAGGAATCGGGCGCCGTTGGCCTCGAGCGCCTCGACGATCTCCGTGACCACGCCCGCGGCCGGGACGGGGACCTCGGCATCGCCCCGAAGCGCCGGGAGGAGCCAGCCCAGCTCGTCGCGGAACACCAGGCTCACCGGCGTGGCCTTGGAGGGCCCGCCCCCTCGACGATCGGGGTCCTCCATCATCCGCGGCGATAGGCGCAGCCACTGGAGCTCGCCGTCGTGGCACATCCGATCGAGCCAGCCCGGCTCGTAGTCGCGCAGCCGCACCGAGAGCAGCTCCGGCTCCCAGGCCGCCACCGCGGCCTCCCAGCCCTGGAGCTGCTCGAGGATCCGGGCCAGCCCGGCCGGCCCGGAGAGTCGGGTCCCGGGGGCCAGGTGGTGCCAGCGGGCCAGGAAGCGGACGAAGTCCAGGGGGGTGACCGCCTCCACCGACTTGCGCCGGCGGGCGCGCGACAGACCGTGCATGCGTGCCAGCAGCCGGCGCGAGCACCACTCGACAGCATCGTCATCGGGCGCGTCGATCGCCTCGTGGGTGAAGCGTCCCTGCAGCACCGCGCCCTGGGACTCGAGGGCTGCCAGGCCCACCTTCACCGTGGTGGCGTCGATGCCGATCTCGGCCTGCAGCGCCGCGGCGGTGGTGGGTGACAGCAGCTCCAGGTGGCCGCGCAGCGCGGTGGTGGCGACCTCCTCCGGGAACGTCTCGGCCGAGGGCACGCCCGAGCACAGCACTGCGACGTCGGCGGCGCTCTCGGTGGCGTGCCAGCGCTCGACGCCGTCGGGTCCGGCGGCATACATGCTCGCCGCCCGCCCCCGGGACTCGAGCTCGGCGAAGAGCAGCCGCCAGTCCTCCCGGGCGCGCAGCACCAGCACGTCGCGCAGCAGGTCGTGGAGCTCGTCGGCGGTGGCGGGGGAGGGGGTCAGCTCGGCCTGGACCTGGCGGATGGCCTCCGGATCGAGGGTCCCCAGCTCCGAGGGGTCGAGGGGCAGCCCCCGGCGCAGACCGACGGCGTGGGTCCGGCGGTCGGGCAGCTCGCCGTCGTCGAGGAAGGCGTACGGGCGGGCGGTGAGGATCTCGTGGCTCAGCGCGGACGGCTCGGTGGTGTCGACGTGGTGGAACCGGACCGACCCGTCGGCCAGGCGGCCCCACAGCTCGATCAACCCGTCGACGTCGAGGCTCTCGGTGAGGGTGTCGTGGATGGTCTGGCGCACCAGGGGATGGTCGGGGATCCGCACCGGGCCGCTGATGTTCTCCTGGCAGGCGGCGGCGTCGGGGAAGAGCGCGGCCATCAGGTCGTCCGACTCCATGCGCTGGATCGGAGGCGGGTTCCTCTTTCCGTTGCGCATCCGGAGCACGATCAGCGACCGGTTGAGGTTCCAGCGCCAGCGGGACTGGAACGCGGGTTGGTCGAGCACCGCCTGGACCAGGGTGTCGCGGATGTTGCCCGGGGTGAGCCAGCGTTGCACGTCGGGCAGCGGGAACGAGTGGTGGGGCCCCAGGGAGATCACGACCGCGTCGTCGCTGGCGGCGGCTTGGAGCTCGAAGTTGAACCCGACGCAGAACTTCTTGCGCAGCGCATACCCCATGGCCCGGTTGATGCGTCCGCCCAGCGGTGCGTGGATCACCAGCTGCATCCCGTCGGCGTCGTCGAAGAACCGCTCCATGACCAGGGTGTGGCGCGTGGGCATGGCCCCCAGCACCGCCCGCCCCGCCGCCAGGTAGGACACGACGAGCGCGGCTGCGTCTCGGCTCACTCCGGCCTCGCCGACCAACCAGGCGGCGGCCGCCGCGATGTCGTCGGTGTCGAGACGGCGATCCACCTCCTCGCGCAGCCTCGACACCTCGTCGCTGAGCTCGGCGGTGCGGGCCGGGGCCTCGCCGGTCCAGAACGGCACCGTGGGCGGCGCGTCGCCGGCGTCGACCACCCGGACCTCCCCGCCCGCCACCCGCCGGATGCGCCACGAGTGGGTGCCGAGCAGGAAGATGTCGCCGGCCATCGACTCCATGGCCCAGTCCTCGTTGACGGTGCCGATGAAGGTGTCGTCGGGCTCGGCGACCACCCGCATGTCGTAGATCTCGGGGATGGCGCCGCCGGAGGTGAGGGCCACCAGCCGGGCGCCGCGACGGCCCCGCAGCTCGCCGTTGACGGTGTCGTGGTGGACCCAGGCGGCCCGCCGTCCCCGCCCGGTCATGATGCCCTCGCTCACCTGGGCCAGGGTGGCGTCGAAGTCCTCCCGGCTCAGCTCGCGATAGGGGTGGCTGCGGGTGACCAGCTCGTAGAGCTCGTCGGTGCGCCACTCCTCGGCTCCGGTCTCGGCCACGATCTGCTGGGCCAGGATGTCCAGCGGGGCCACCGGCGGCTGGACCGCGTCGAGACGACCGGCGCGCACCGCCGCCAGCAGCGCGGTGCACTCGACCAGCTCGTCGCGGGTGAGTGGGTACAGCCGGCCCCGGGGGGTGCCGTGGCGGGTGTGGTTGGACCGGCCCACGCGCTGGAGGAAGGTGGCGATCGACCGGGGCGACCCGATCTGGCACACCAGCTCGACGGGGCCCACGTCGATACCCAGCTCCAGCGACGCAGTGGCCACCAGGGCCTTGAGGTCACCCGCCCGCAGCCGTCGCTCCACCCGGTGGCGCCGGTCCTTGCTGAGCGAGCCGTGGTGCGCCGCGACCACGTCGTCGCCCAGGCGCTCGCCGAGCTGGTGGGCCAGGCGCTCGGCCAGCCGCCGGGTGTTGACGAACACCAGCGTGGTGCGGTGCTCGGCAACCAGGTCGGCGATCCGGTCCAGCACCTGGTCCATCTGGGCGTGGGAGGCCACCGCCTCGAGCTCCATGTCGGGCAGCTCGATCTCGAGATCGAGGTCTCGCTGGTGGCCGGCGTCGACGATCTCGCACAGGACCTCGTCGGAGCCCCCGGAGGTGGCCCCGCGTCGGGTGCCCACGAGCAGCCGCGCCACGGTGTCGATGGGTCGCTGGGTGGCCGACAGCCCCACCCGCGCCGGTGACCGCCTGCACAGGTGGTCCAGCCGCTCCATGGTGAGGGCCAGGTGCGAGCCCCGCTTGTCGCGGGCCATGGCGTGGATCTCGTCGACGATGAGCGTCTCCACCGAGCGCAGCATCTCGCGGCTCTTGGACGCGGTGGCCAGCAGGTACAGCGACTCGGGGGTGGTGACCAGGAAGGTACGGGGCCGGCGGATCATGGCCTGGCGCTCCGACTGGGGCGTGTCCCCGGTGCGGACGGCGACCGTGAGCGCCGGCGCGGAGAGCCCCAGCTCGGCCGCAGTGGCCGCGATCTCGGCCAGGGGGCGCTCGAGGTTCTCGGCGATGTCGACCGCCAGGGCCTTGAGCGGCGACACGTAGGCCACCCGGGTCCCCGAGGTGGGCTCGCCCGCAGCGTGGTCCAGGTACAGCCGGTTGATGCACA
>JBFKRY010000012.1:0-35841 GCA_041636995.1 Acidimicrobiales bacterium
CCACGGCGCCGAGCACGAACGGCCACCGGTCCCCGACCGGCGGCACCCGGACGACCGCCCGGGGCCGGGAGAACGCGTCGCGCACGATGTCGAGCGCCGGCAGCGGCTGGGGCGACGCCGGGCGAGTCCGGGGCAGGCGGGCCACCATCGTCGGCGGGCTGGCGGTCCCGAGCATCGCCGAGGCCGGACCGAGCCAGCGTCGCCCCGCCCACCGGGCCAGCTCGATCAGCTCCTGCGGGGGGCCGACCCCGCTGAGCTTGGCGAGCGGCAGCAGGTCGACGTCGTGGGGATCCTCGGGATCGAGCTCGGTGACCCAGCCCCCGACCCGGCGACCGTGCAGCTCGACCCGCACCATCGAACCCACCTCCACCCGCTCGGCCCGGCCGTCGGCGACCCAGGCCGGGGGCACCAGGTAGTCGAACTCACGAGGGATCGCCGCCACGTCGGGCAGCACCCGCACGACCCGCGGCGCGCCCACCTCCCCGGGTCGTCGGCGCTCGGTCAGGCCGACCTCGACGCAGCCCGGCGTCGCCCAGGGCGGAGCCGAGTCGTCGTCACAGCCCGAGCGCGGCCCGGAGATCGTCGACCCGGTCGGTGCGCTCCCAGGTGAACCCGTCACCCTCCCGCCCGAAGTGCCCGTACGCGGCGGTGGGCCGGAAGATCGGCCGCCGCAGGTCGAGGTCGCGCATGATGGCCGCCGGACGCAGGTCGAACACGTCGTCGACGGCCTTGGCGATGGCCTCGGGATCGACCCTCTCGGTTCCGAAGGTCTCGACGAGCACCGACACCGGCCTGGCCATGCCGATGGCGTAGGCCACCTGCACCTCGCAGCGGTCGGCGGCACCCGCAGCCACCACGTTCTTGGCGACCCAGCGGGTGGCGTAGGCGCCGCTCCGGTCGACCTTCGACGGGTCCTTGCCCGAGAACGCGCCTCCACCGTGGCGGGCCATGCCGCCGTAGGTGTCGACGATGACCTTCCGGCCGGTGAGGCCGGCGTCGCCCACCGGTCCGCCGATGACGAACCGCCCGGTGGGGTTGATGAACAGGCTGTACTCGTCGTCGAGGAACCGCTCGGGTATGACCGGCCGGATCACGTGCTCGAGCAGGTCCGGCGTGATCTCCGTGTCCCGGTCGATGCCCTCGTTGTGCTGGGTGGACACCAGGACAGACCGCAACCGGACCGGCTTGCCGTCCTCGTAGTCGAAGGTCACCTGGGTCTTGCCGTCCGGACGCAGGTACGGGACGACCCCGCTGCGGCGGACCTCGGCCAGGCGCTCGGCCATCCGGTGGGCGACATGGATCGGCAGCGGCATCAGCACCGGGGTCTCGGTGCACGCGTAGCCGAACATCAGCCCCTGATCGCCGGCGCCCTGGCGGTCGTGCTCGTCGGCCTCGCCGGCGATCCCCGACCGGACCTCCTCGGACGCGTCGACCCCCTGGGCGATGTCCGGCGACTGCTCGTCGATGGCGATCAGCACGCCGCAGGTGTTGCCGTCGTAGCCGAAGGCCTCGTTGTCGTAGCCGATCTCGCAGATGGTGCGGCGCACGATGCCCGGGATGTCGACGTAGGCCTCGGTGGTGATCTCACCGGCGACGAGGGCGAGCCCGGTGGTCACCAGGGTCTCGCAGGCCACCCGGGACATCGGGTCCTGCTCGAGCAGGGCGTCCAGCACGCTGTCGGAGATCTGGTCGGCCATCTTGTCGGGGGGACCCTCGGTCACCGACTCGGATGTGAATGTGAAGGAGCTCACGTCGTCTACTACCTCGTTGGGGATGGGTCCGAGGTGGCTCCTCGGATGCTCAGTACCGCGTCGAGCACCGCGTCGGCGACGGCGCGCTTGGATGTCAGAGGCACGGTCCGGGTCCAGTCGTGGCCGATGATCACGACCTCGTTCGTGTCGTGCGCGAATCCTGCTGCATCCTTCGACACATCGTTGGCGACGATGAGGTCGAGGTGCTTCCGCTGGAGCTTGGCCCGGGCGTTCTGCTCGAGGGCCTCGGTCTCCGCGGCGAAGCCGACCAGGGTCTGCCCGGCCGGCTTCTTCTCTCCCAGATCGACCAGGAAGTCGTGGGTGGGTTCGAGGGGGATGGCGTCGGGGGCATCGCCCTTCTTGATCTTCTGGCCGGCCACCGACGCCGGACGGAAGTCGGCGACGGCCGCGGCCATGATGAGCACGTCGGTTTCCGCCGACCGGGGCACGACCGCCTGCTGCATGTCGGCCGCCGACGTGACCGGGACCACCTCGACGCCCGGGTGGGCCTCGCGCTCCACGGTGGTCACCAGGGTGACCTCGGCTCCCCGGGCGCTGGCGGCGGCAGCCAGGGCGTACCCCTGCTTGCCGCTGGAGCGGTTGGTGATGACCCGCACAGGGTCGATGGCCTCCCGGGTGCCCCCGGCGGTGACCAGCACCCGCAGCCCCGCCAGGTCGCCGGGGCCCAGCACCCGCTCGACCGCGGCGACGATCGCCACCGGGGCCGCCAACCGACCGTGGCCGATGTCGCCGCCCGCGAGGCGGCCCGACTCCGGGTCGACCACGTGCACGCCCCGACGGCGCAACGTGGCCAGGTTCTCCTGCACCGCCGGGTGCTCCCACATCTCGGTGTGCATGGCCGGGCACACCACCACCGGGGCCCGGGTGGCCAGCAGGGTGGCGGTGAGCAGGTCGTCGGAGATGCCGGCGGCGTAGGAGCCCAGCAGCCGCGCCGTCGCCGGGGCGACCACGATGGCATCGGCCTGCTGGCCCAGGCGGGTGTGTGGTATGGGGTCGTCGTCGTCCCAGAGCGAGGTCTGCACGGGCTCGCTGGCGAGCGCACCGAGGGTGGTCGCTCCGATGAAGCGGTGCGCGGCGTTGGTCATCACGGGCACCACGTGGGCCCCGGCGTCCACCAGCCGGCGGAGCACCTCGATGGCCTTGTAGGCAGCGATCCCACCGCTGACACCCAGCACGATGCGCTTGTCGCGCAGCGCGCCGGTGGGCATCTCAGCTGGCGCCGTCACCGTCGGTGGGATCGCCCTCGCCGTCGAGGGGCTCGTCGGGCGCCTCACCGGCCACGATCTTGTCCGCGGCGACCTCCTCGAAGGCGATGGAGAGCGGCTTGCGTGACACCGACGTGACCTGGGGCGGGATGGTGGAGCCCAGGCCGTCGCCGAGCTGACCGAAGTACGAGTTGATCTGGCGAGCCCGAGCTGCGCCCAGGGTCACCAGCCGGAACTTCGACCCGGCCCGGGAGAGCAGCCCCTCGACCGCTGGTTCGATCATCGAGTCGTGTTCGCTTGCCATTCGTGTCCCATCCCGTGGGTGATGCCCGGCCGGCGTCGCCCGGGGCGGGGACGCCGGATTTACCAGCTGACGAGGGTACCAGCGTCGGCGCCGGGACCGGCGGGGCCTCAGTGGCGCCGCAGGGCCCGCTGCTCGCCGATCAGCTCCCGTATCCGGAGGACGCACCGCCGGAAACGCCTCAGGCAGTCAAGGGCGGCGCCGCAGGGCCCGCTGCTCGCCGATCAGCTCCCGTATCCGGAGGACGCACCGCCGGAAACGCCTCAGGCAGTCACGGGCGGCGCCGCAGGGCCCGCTGCTCGGCGATCAGCTCCCGTATCCGGCGGACGGTTTCGTCGAGATCGTCGTTGATGATGGTGCGGTAGCCGTGGGCGGCGGCGAGGTCGCGCTCCATGTCGCCACGCTCGATCCGGGCCCTGACCTTGGCCGGCGGGTCGCCCCGCATCTCCAGCCGCCGGCGCTGCTCCTCGCGGCTGGGGGTGTCGACGAACAGCAACAGCACGTCGTCGAACTGCTTGGCGATGGCGATCCCACCGTGGACGTCGATCTCGAAGACCACGTCGCGCCCCGGCGGTGGGTCGGGGATGGGGGTGCCCTGGCGGTAGTCGAGGAACTCGACCCACTCGAGGAAGCCGCCGGCGGCGACGTGCGCGTCGAACTCCTCCCGGGAGACGAAGTGGTAGGCGTGGCGTGACTCGCCGGGGCGCGGCGGGCGGGTGGACCAGCTCCGGGACAGCCAGAGCCGGTCATCCGCCGCCATCAGCGCAGCGACGATGGTGCCCTTGCCGACGCCCCCGGGGCCGGAGATGACGATGCGAAGGGGTTCCGGGTCAGGAAAACGAGGCGAGGAGCGAGGCACGCTGTTGGTCGCCAAGACCGCGCAGGCGCCTGCTCTCGGCAATGCCGATCTCTTCCATGAGCCGCCGGGCCTTGACCTTGCCCACGCCGGGCAGGGACTCGAGCACGGCGAGGACCTTGGTCTTGCCGACCACGTCGTCGCGCGATGCCATGTCGAGGACCTCGGTGAGGCTGATCGAACCCATCTTGAGCCGCTCCTTCAGCTCGGCGCGGACCCGGCGGGCCTCTGCGGCCTTCTGGAGTGCAGCCTTGCGCTGCTCGTCGGTGAGGACTGGGGGTGCTGCCATGTCCAAACCATAGATGCGCTGGTCAGGACAGTGGTGGAGGGTCGGACCCTGGTCGACCCCGCTCGGCCGAGGCCAGGGCAGCAGCGCTAGGACAGCAGCTCGCTCACGATGGCCGCGGCGGCCTCGGCAGGGTCGGGGGCCGCGGTGACGGCGCGGCCGATGACGAGCAGATCGGCGCCGGCCGCCATGGCTTCGCCGGGCGTGGCCACGCTGACCTGATCGTGGGGCTGCTCGTGGGGCGCGTCGCCGGCGGGGCGGATCCCGGGCACCACTCGGATCAGCCGGGGGGCCAGCGTCCGGGCGTCCTTGAGATCCTTCGCCGCGCAGACCAGCCCGCCGCACCCGGCCTCGGCGGCCAGGCGCACCCGCTGGGGGACGATGTGATCGGGTGCGCTCCGGTCGCTGGTCAGCACCGTGACCGCCACGGCGACGGGCGGCTCGAGGCCGGCGTTGCTGGCCCCCTCGGCCAGCCCCTCGACCCCGGCCTTCAACATGTCGAGCCCCCCGAAGGCATGGAGGGTCAGGTAGTCGACCCCCAGGGCGCCCAGGACCCGAGCCGCCCTCCCCACGGTGTTGGGGATGTCGTGCAGCTTGAGGTCGAGGAAGACGTCGTAGCCGAGCTCGCGCAGGGTGCCCAGGGCGTCGGGACCGGCGGCACTGTAGAGCTCGAGCCCGATCTTGGCGACGCCGAACCAGGGACGCAGCTCCCTCCCGAGCCTGCTGGCCACCACCAGGTCATCGACGTCGAGGGCCAGGGCCAGGGTGCCCCGCACCTCCTCGGCCACGCCGCTCTCGGTCATCGTCCCCTCCGTTCGGCCTGCGTTCATCCTGGCTCAACCCCTTCTCGGAGCGACGTGTTGTGCGCCGCTCCGACCAGCTCGCTCACCGCGCCCACCTGATGCGCCTGGCACCACTGGATCAGCCCGGAGAGCACCTTCTCGGTGGCCCGGGGATCGGCGAAGCTCGCCGTTCCCACCTGCACCGCCGACGCGCCGGCGAGCAGGAACTCGATGGCCTGGTGCGCCGACGCTACACCTCCCACGCCGACGATCGGGAGACCCTGGAGCGCGGCGTGCACGTCGTAGACCGCCCGCACGGCCACCGGGTGGATCGCCGGCCCCGACAGCCCGCCGCCACCGCCACCGAGCAGCGGGCGGCGGGTCTCGACGTCGATCACCATCCCCATCAGGGTGTTGGTCAGCGTCACCGCGTCGGCGCCGGCGCCGGCCGCGGCCTCGGCGATGGCGACGATGTCGGTGACGTTGGGGCTCAGCTTGGCCCATCGTGGCCGCCCGGCCGCGGCGCTGGCCTCGATGACCTCGGCGGTCGCCGACGGCGAGTGGGCGAACACCCGGTCCCGATCCTCGACGTTGGGGCACGACACGTTGACTTCGACGGCGATCACCGCACCCGGCAGGTCCGCGCACCGCAGCGCCGCCTTCTCGTAGTCGTCGACCGACCGCCCCCAGATGCTGATCACCACTCGGGCCCCGGCAGCCAGCAAGAGCGGTAGCTCGTGGTCGGCCCACTGGTCGATGCCAGGGCCCTGGAGGCCGACGCTGTTGATCATCCCGGCGGGGGTCTCGTGCACTCGGGGCGCCGGGTTCCCGGGCCAGGGCTCGGCGCTCATCGACTTGACGACGACCGCGCCCAGACCGGCCAGGTCGACGTAGTCGCCCAGCTCGACGCCGTGGCCGGCGGTCCCCGAGGCGGTCATGACCGGGTTGGGGAGGCCGACCGCGCCGATCCGGGTGGTCAGGTCGACGGTGTGGCGTGGCTCGGTCACAGCCCGAGGTTCAGCTGGTCGTCGGTCTCGCCCCGGTGGTACTCCTGCAGGGTCCGCACCCGCAGCGGGTGCCTGGCCCAGTCGGCCATGCCGTTGGCGGCGGCCAGGCCCGCGGCCGCGGTGGTGAGCAGGGGGATGCCTCGCTCGCCCGCAGCGCGCCGGATGTAGTCGCCGTCGGCGCGCGGGCCCCGACCCCGGGGCGAGTTGATCACCAGCTGGATCTTGCCCGACTCGAGGAGCTCGACGGCGTTGGTGCCGGTGTGGTCCCCGAGCTTGGAAACCACCTCGGCGACACCGAGCCCGGCCGCGGTCAGGGCCTCGGCTGTACCCGAGGTGGCGACGATGTCGAACCCCAGCTGGAGCAGCTGTCGCGCCGCGGCCACCGCGGCCGGCTTGTCCCGGTCCGCGACGGAGAGGAACACTGCGCCCCTCTCCGGCAGCAGCAGCCCGGCGGCGATCTGGCTCTTGGCGAAGGCCAGGCCGGGGGTGAGGTCGATCCCCATCACCTCGCCGGTGGAGCGCATCTCGGGCCCCAGCACCGCGTCGGTCATCGGGAACCGGTTGAACGGCAGGACCGCCTCCTTGACGGAGATGTGGTCGCCGGGTGCCCGGGCGACGAGCAGCCCCAGCTCCCGCAGCCGAGCCAGCGACTCGCCCAGCATCACCCGGGCGGCCACCTTGACCAGGGGCACCCCGGTGGCCTTGGCGACGAAGGGCACGGTCCGCGAGGCCCGGGGGTTGGCCTCGATGACGAACACCTGCTCGGCGTCGCCGATCCGCTTCACCGCGAACTGGACGTTGATCAGCCCCACCACCCCGAGTCGCTCGGCGATGCGCCGGGTGTACGCCTCGATGGTGGCGACGGTGTTGGGGCCGAGGTTGACCGGCGGCAGCATGCACGCCGAGTCGCCCGAGTGGACGCCGGCCTCCTCGACGTGCTCCATCACCCCGCCGATGATCATCTCCCCGTCGTGGTCGCGGATGGCGTCGACGTCCACCTCGATCGCGTCCTCGAGGAAGCGATCCAGCAGCACCGGGCGCTCGGCCGACAGGCCTCCCTCACGCCCGAGGCTCCCGTCGGCCCGGAGCTCCTCGAGGGCCTCCTGGAGCTGGTCGTCGTCGTAGACGATCGACATGGCCCGCCCGCCGAGCACGTAGGAGGGTCGCACCAGGGCGGGGAACCCGATGCGCTCGATCACCGCCCGGGCCTGCTCCACATCCACCGCGGTGCCCCCAGGCGGCTGGGGGATCTCCAGCTGGGCGCACAGGGCGTTCCACCGCTCGCGGTCCTCCGCCAGGTCGATGGAGTCGGGGCTGGTCCCGGCGATCAGCTCCGGCGGCAACAGCCCGGCCAGCTTGAGCGGGGTCTGCCCGCCCAGGGCGACGATGATGCCGGCGATGCCGGGACCACCGGCGGCAGCCGCGGAGGCTCGCTCGGCGTCGATGACATTGGCGACGTCCTCGAGGGTGAGGGGCTCGAAGTAGAGCCGGTCGCTGGTGTCGTAGTCGGTGGACACGGTCTCGGGGTTGCAGTTGACCATGACCGTCTCGTAGCCGGCCTCGGCGAGGGCGAAGCTGGCGTGGACGCAGCAGTAGTCGAACTCGATTCCCTGGCCGATCCGGTTGGGGCCGGCGCCCAGGATGATCACCTTGGGGCGCGGCGAGGGCGCGACCTCGTCGGCGTCCTCGTAGGTGGAGTAGTGGTACGGGGTCTCGGCGGCGAACTCGGCGGCGCAGGTGTCGACGGTCTTGAACGTTGGGATGACGTCCAGCTCGGCCCGGCGGGCCCGGACGTCGGCCTCGGGAACGCCCCAGAGGAACGCCAGCTGGCCGTCGGAGAACCCGAGGCGCTTCGCCCGGCGCAGGTCGGCGCGGCCGACGGTGTCGGGCCTCAGGGTCTCGAGGTGGGCTCGTTCCTCGACGATCCGCTGGAGCTGGTCGAGGAACCAGGGGTCGACACCGGTGCGTTCCGAGACCTGCTCGATCGGCACGCCCCGACGGACCAGCTCGCCCAGCTCGAAGATCCGGTCGGGGGTGGGCACGGCCGCCCGGTCCAGCAGCGCGTCGTCGTCGAGCGATCGGAGCCCGCTCTCGGCCGGGTCGGCGTTGAGCCCGAGACGGCCCAGCTCCAGGGAGCGCAGCCCCTTCTGCAGCGACTCGGGGAAGGTCCGGCCGATGGCCATCACCTCCCCCACCGACTGCATCTGGGTGCCCAGGATCGGTGCGGTGCCGGGGAACTTCTCGAATGCCCACCGCGGGATCTTGGTGACCACGTAGTCGATCACCGGCTCGAAGCTGGCCGGGGTCTTCCGGGTGATGTCGTTCGGGATCTCGTCGAGGGTGTAGCCCACTGCGAGCTTGGCCGCGATCTTGGCGATCGGGAAGCCCGTGGCCTTGGACGCCAGCGCCGAGGACCGGCTGACCCGGGGGTTCATCTCGATGACGACCATCTCGCCGGTGGCCGGATCGACGGCGAACTGCACGTTGGAGCCCCCGGTCTCGACGCCGACCCGGCGGATGCAGGCGAACGCCGCGTCCCGCATCCGCTGGTACTCGACGTCCGAGAGGGTCTGGCTGGGCGCGACCGTGATGGAGTCGCCGGTGTGGACCCCCATGGGATCGAGGTTCTCGATGCTGCAGATGACCACGCAGTTGTCGGCCCGGTCGCGCATCACCTCCAGCTCGTACTCCTTCCACCCCTCGATCGACCGCTCGATCAGGATCTCGCTGATCGGGCTGGCCGCGAGGCCCTGGGCGGCGATGCGCTCGAGCTCGTCGGCGTCGGAGGCGATGCCGGTGCCCTTGCCGCCGAGGATGTAGGCCGGGCGCACGATCACCGGCAGGCCCAGCTCGGCGGCGATCGAGCGGGCCTGGTCCATGGTCTGGGCCACCCCCGACGCCGGGACGTCGAGGCCGATCCCGATCATGGCCTCCTTGAACCGCTCCCGGTCCTCGGCGGTGGCGATGGCCTCGGCATCGGCGCCGATCAGCTCCACCCCGTTGGCGTCGAGGACCCCGGCTTCCACCAGCTCCATCGCCAGGTTCAGCGCGGTCTGGCCGCCCAGGGTGGGCAGCAGGGCATCGGGCCGCTCGCGCTCGATGATCCGGGTCAGCACCTCGGCGGTGAGGGGTTCGACGTAGGTGGCGTCGGCGAAGTCGGGGTCGGTCATGATGGTGGCCGGGTTCGAGTTGGCCAGTACCACCCGGTAGCCCTCGTCGCGCAGCACCCGGCAGGCCTGGGTGCCGGAGTAGTCGAACTCGCAGGCCTGCCCGATGACGATCGGACCCGACCCGATCAGCAGGATGCTCTCGATGTCGGTGCGTCGGGGCATCAGACGCCGGCCTCCATCAGCCGCTCGAACGCCTCGAAGAGGTACCGACTGTCGTGGGGGCCGGGGCCGGCCTCGGGATGGTGCTGGACGCCGAAGGCGGGGGCGCCCAGCACGCGGATGCCCTCGCACACCCCGTCGTTCAGGTTGACGTGGGTGATCTCGGCGCGGTCCGCCAGCGAGTCGGCGTGCACCGCGAAGTTGTGGTTCTGGCTGGTGATCTCGATCGCCCCCGTGGCCAGATGCTTGACCGGATGGTTGCCGCCGTGGTGTCCGAACGGCATCTTGACGGTCTCGGCCCCGATGGCCCGGGCCAGCAGCTGGTGGCCCAGGCAGATCCCGAACACCGGGACCCGGCCGAGGAGGCCGGTGATGGTCTCGGTGGCCCCGCCCACCGCCGCGGGATCGCCCGGCCCGTTGGAGAGGAACACCCCGTCGGGTTCGCGGTCGAGGATCGCCCACGCCGGGGTGTGGGCCGGCACCACCTCGACCCGCCCCAGCCCGGCGAGCTGGTCGAGGATCGTCTGCTTGACCCCGAAGTCCAGGGCCACGATCCGGTAGCCGGCGCCGGCGCCGGTGGCTTCGACCACGTAGGGCTCCTCGCAGGTGACCTGGGCGACCAGATCCACGCCCTCGGTGCCCGGCTCGTCGGCCGCGGCCTGCCGTAGGACGGCCTCGGGCGCGGTCCCGAAGGCGCCGGGCATGGCCCCGGCCTCCCGGATGTGGCGGGTGAGCCGCCTGGTGTCGATCCCGGCGATGCCGGGCACGTCGTGGATCCGCAGCATGGCGTCGAGGTCGTCGGTGCTTCGCCAGCTGCTCCGGCGCCGGGCCAGGTCGCGCACCACCACCCCCCGGCAGAAGGGCCGGCGGCTCTCGTCGTCGACGGCGGTGACCCCGTAGTTCCCGATGTGGGGATTCGTGAAGGTGATGATCTGACCGGCGTAGGAGGGGTCGGTGATGACCTCCTGGTAGCCCGTGAGAACGGTGTTGAAGACCACCTCGCCCGAAGCCAGGCCGCCTGCCGGCTCGGCGCCGATGGCCTCCCCCTCGAAGACCGCGCCGTCGGCGAGCACCAGGACCGCCCCCCTGACGCTCACCGCTGCAGCTCGCCGTCGAGGACCATCAGCTCGCCGTCGACCAGGGTGTGCCGCACCCGGCCCCGCAGGGTCCGCCCCTCGAACGGGGTGTTGGTGCTCGGGCTCGCCATGGCCCGGCCCTCCACCACCCAGCTGGCCTCGGGATCGATCACCGTGAGGTTGGCGGGCCGGCCGGCCTCCACCGGGCCGCCGTGGTCGGCGATCCCCGCCACCCGGGCCGGCTGCCACGACAGCAGCGCCAGGATCCGGGGCAGGGGCAGGTCGAGCTCGGTGATGGCCAGCGCCAGCGCGGTCTCGAGCCCGAGCATCCCGCAGGGGGCCTCGTCGAACGGCAGCTCCTTCAGGTGCGGCTCGTGGGGGGCGTGGTCGGTGGCGATGGCCTCGATCACCCCGTCGCGCAGACCGGCCTTCACTGCGTCCACGTCGGTGGCGGGCCGCAGCGGCGGGTTCACCTTGAACACCGGGTCGTACCCGGACACGCACTCGTCGGTGAGGGTGAAGTGGTGCGGGGTGGCCTCGGCCGAGATCGGGAGACCCGACGCCCTGGCGGCACGGACGATCGCGACCGAGCCGGCCGTCGACAGGTGCTGGAAGTGGACCCGGCCACCGGTGAGCCGGCTGAGGGCCACGTCGCGCATGACCATGAGCTCCTCGGCCTCCGCGGGGATGCCCGGGATGCCCAGCCGGGAGGACACCGCGCCCTCGTGCATGTGGCCGCCCTCGGAGAGCGCGTCGTTCTCGCAGTGCTGGGCCAGGGTCACGCCCAGACCGCCGGCGTACTCGAGGGCCCGGCGCATCAGCCGGTCGTCCTGGACCCCGTCGCCGTCGTCGGTGAACAGCTTCACCCCCAGCTCTGCCATCTCACCCAGCGGGGCCAGCTGCGCACCGCGCCGGCCCACGGTGATGGCCCCGGCCACCTCGACGTGGCACAGCGACTTGCGGCCGAGCTCCTGGACCTCGCGCACCACCGCGGCGCAGTCGATGGCCGGCGAGGTGTTGGGCATGGCCACCACCGCCGTGAACCCGCCGAGCACCGCTCCCCGGCTGCCGGACTCGACGGTCTCGGCCTCCTCGCGTCCGGGCTGGCGGAGGTGGGTGTGGAGGTCCACCAGGCCCGGGCTCACGACGCACCCGCCGGCGTCGACGTTGGTGGTCCCGGACAGCGCGTCGCCGACCTCGACGATCCGACCCTCGGCCACCGCCACGTCGGCGCGTCGCTCGCCGGTTTCGTCGACGACCGTGCCTCCCTTGAGGACCAGCTGGGTCATGGTCACTCCCCCTCTGCGGCGACGAGCGGCGCGCCCGACCCCAACAGCTCGTAGAGCACGGCCATGCGGGTGACCACGCCGTTGGCCACCTGGTTGGTGATCACCGCGTTCGGGAGGTCGGGCACGTCGCCGGCGATCTCCACCCCCCGGTTCATGGGCCCGGGATGCATCACCAGGGTGTCCTTGCGCAGCGTCCGCGCCCGCGCCGAGGTGAGCCCGAAGCGGTGGGTGTACTCGCGCAGGCTGGGCACCAGCGACTCCTCCTGGCGCTCCAACTGCATGCGCAGCAGGTAGACCACGTCGGCCTCGGTGCAGGCCGCGTCCATGTCTTCGCTGACCGCCACCGGCCAGCCCTCGAGGCTGGGCGGGAGCAGCGTCGGCGGGGCCACCAGGGTGACCTCGGCCCCCATTGCGGTGAACGCCTTCACGTCGGAGCGGGCGACCCGAGAGTGCTTGATGTCGCCCACCATGGCGATCTTCAGGCCGTCGAGCCCGCCCAGCTCCCGCCGGATCGTATAGCAGTCGAGCAGGGCCTGGGTGGGGTGCTCGTGCCAGCCGTCGCCGGCGTTGACGATCGCCGCGTCGGTCCACGCCCGGATCCGGGTGGGCACCCCCGCCGAACGGTGCCGCACCACGATGGCGTCCACCCCCATGGCGCTGATGGTCTCGACGGTGTCCCGCAGGGACTCGCCCTTCTTGACCGACGAGCTGGACACGCTGAAGTTGAGGGTGTCGGCGCTGAGCCGCTTGGCCGCGGTCTCGAAGCTCAGGCGGGTGCGGGTGGAGTCCTCCCAGAACAGCCAGGCGATGGTCTTGCCCCGCAACGCCGGCACCTTGGGGATGGGTCGCTGGCTGACCTCGAGGAAGATGTCGCTCAGGTCGAGGATGCGGCCGATGCCCTCGGCGCCGAGGTCGTCGATGGAGATCAGCTGCCTGGTCGTGGTGGCGGCGGTGGTCATGGCTGGGCCTCTGCGCTCGCTGGTGGGACTGGTGCGGTGGTCGCCGGGGTGCCGGCTGCCGGGGTGCCGGCTGCGGGGGTGCCGGCTGCCGGGGTGCCGGCGCGCTCGTAGGTACCGAGGGCCACACCCCGCTCGCTGACGTCGACGAGTTCGTCGCGCCTGGTGGGGAGGTTCTTCCCCACGAAGTCCGGGCGGATCGGCAGCTCCCGGTGGCCCCGGTCGATCATCACCGCCAGCTGGACCGCCCGGGGGCGCCCGAAGTCGGTCAGGGCGTCGAGCGCGGCGCGTATGGTGCGCCCGGTGAAGAGCACGTCGTCGACCAGGACCACCACCCGGTCGGTCAGGTCGAAGGGCATCGAGGTCGGCGCCTCGGCGAGCACCGGGCGGAGACCGATGTCGTCCCGGTAGAGGGCCACGTCGATCAGGCCCAACTCGGGCCGGACGCCCTCGATCTCGGCCAGGTTGTCGGCGAGGCGCTCGGCGAGGGGAACGCCGCCGGTCTGGAGGCCGACCACCACCACCCGCTCCAGACCGTGGTTGCGCTCGAGCACTTCGTGGGCCATGCGCCACAGCGCTCGACCCACGTCCTCGGCGTCCATTGGCCAGCTGTGGGCCACGAACACGCCCCGGTCCGGGGGCGCCGTCGCACGCTCGCGTTCTGCCACCAGGCACACCTCTCGTCCGTTCGGGCCTCACGGGACCCACTTCACGGTCGAATCGCACCCTATCGTCGCCGACCCTCCGAGAGCGCGGATGGCATGCAGACAGCTCGCTCCGCTCGCTCCCGACCCACGGTTCCCTTCCCTACCGGCGGTCACCGCGGGCCGCGTAGACGCGGCGGCCCTGGTGGTCGGGTGACAGCAGCTCGAAGCCGGCCGCCTCGGCGGTGCGCCACGACGCCCGGTTGGCGGGATCGCACTCGGCAACCACCGCGTCGGCGCCCAGGGCGTCGAGGCACCATGCGGTCGCGCCGGCCAGCGCCGCGGCCCCCAGGCCCCGTCCCCGATGGGTGGGCCCCACCCAGTAGCCGACCAGCGCCGCCCGCCGTCGGGGCTCGAAGGAGCGGAAGCCCACCTCCCCCGCCACCGCCCCGTCCGCCTCGGCGACCAGGTCGAGCGCGTCGAACCCGGCCCTCCGAGATGGCTCGCCGGCGATCCACCGCCGCGCCGCCGCCAGGCCGCCGCCCGGTGGGTCGAGCCAGCGGCGCAGCTCGGGATCGGCCCAGGCCTCGGCCAGCGCCGCGGCGTCGTCGGGTCGCCACCAACGCAGGATCAGGGCATCGCCGATCCGGCCCGGCGGATCCGGCACCCCCGAAGGCCAGCCCGTCGGCCTCTCAGCAGGCGGCATCCTCGCCCGCCGGGACCGGGTCCCCCGGCCGCAGCTCGGCTGCGAGGCGGGCCAGGACCCCGTTGACGAAGCGGCTCGAGGCGTCGGTGGAGTACTGGCCGGCGATGTCGACCGCCTCGGAGATCACCGCGCCCGACGGGATGTCGGGACGGTGCAGCAGCTCGTAGGTGGCCATGCGCAGCACTGCCCGGTCCACCGAGGGCATGCGGGAGACGGACCAGCGGTGGCTGGCCTCCTCGATCAGCGGATCCAGCTCGTCGATGTGCTCGGCCAGCCCCGCGGCCAGCTGGGCGGCATAGCCCCGCAGCGGGAGCGGGAGCCCGGCCACCAGCTCGTCCAGGCCGATGCCCTTGATCTCCGCCTCGTACAGCAGGCCCAGCAGCCGCTCGCGGCCTTCCCGTCGGGAGCCGGCAGGGGCAACCGTGGGCTCGTCGGTCATCAGGCCCGGCTGATGTAGGTGCCCGACCGGGTGTCCACCTTGACCCGCTCGCCCGTCTCGATGAACAGCGGGACCTGCACCACCAGACCGGTCTCGAGGGTGGCGGGCTTGGTGGCGCCCGAGACCCGGTCGCCCTGGATGCCGGGCTCGGTCTCGGCGATGGCCAGCTCCACCGACGCCGGCAGGTCGGTGCCGACGATCTCGGAGCCGTACATGAGCAGCACCACCGCCGAGCCCTCGACCAGGTAGTCGGCGGTGTCGCCCAGGGTCTCCCGAGCAACCGACAGCTGGTCGTAGGTCTCGTTGTCCATGAACACGACGCTCTCGCCGTCGGCGTACAGGTACTGCATCTCGCGCTTGTCGATGGTGGCCCGCTCGACGCTTTCGCCGGCCCGGAACGTGTTCTCGACCACGGCGCCGGACCTGACGTTCTTGAGCTTGCTGCGCACGAAGGCATGACCCTTGCCGGGCTTGACGTGCTGGAACTCGACGACCTGCATCAGGTTGCCGTCGAGCACCAGGGTCATGCCGTTCTTCAGATCGTTGGTGGAAACCGTGGCCATCGACCGTCCTCGTGAGCGCGTCGCCGGAACCCGACCGGCATCGGAGACGCCGAGCCTACCCAGGTCTCCCGGCCGGACCGCCCACCGCAGCGCTCACTGCGACAACGATGTCGCCCGCTCGCCGTCGACGAAGTACATGTTCTCGACCCTGGCACCGAGGCTGCCGGGGACGTACACCCCGGGCTCGATGGTGAGCACCCGGCGCTCGCCGATCGGGTCGGGGCAGGAGACCGTGAGGTAGGGCCTCTCGTGGATGGCCAAGCCGACGCTGTGGCCAGTGGGGTGGAGGGCCTCGAACCCGGCGGCCTCGATCACCCGCCGGGCCTGCTCGTCCACCGCGGCGTACGTCGCGGTCGACGACAGCCTCGCGGCCGCGGCCCGGTGAGCCTCGGTGGCGATCTCCAGGGCCTCGGCCGCCTCGCCCGCCAGCGCACCCACGCTCAGCACCCGGGTGACGTCGGAGCGGTAGCCGTCGACGACGGCGCCCAGGTCGACCAGCACCGGCTCGTGGGCCCGGATCTCCCGCTCGGTGCTCGACCAGTGTGGCGAGCCGGTGTTGGGGCCGCTGGCGACGAGGATGTCGAACGCCGGGCCCTCCGAGCCGGCCTCGTCGAGGAGCTGCTCGGCCTGCCTGACCACCGCCGACTCGGTCATGCCCGCCTCGAGCCGCTCGGCCAGCTCAGCCAGGACGCCGGCCGCCATCCGGGCCGCGGCCGAGAGCCGGGCCAGCTCGGCGTCGTCCTTGGCCAGGCGCAGCGCCAGCACCAGGGCCTCGGTGGGCATCAGCTCGGTGGTCGGGCGCTTGCCCTCGATGGCCCCGGCCGCGGCCAGGGTCATGTCCTCGGCCTCCACCAGCAGGCGGACCCGCCGATCGGGCTCGCCGAGCCAGCCCAGATCGTCGCCGCCGGTGAAGGTGACCTCCATCTCGACGCCGGCCCCGGCGAGCTCGGCTTCGACGCGGCCCCGGTATCGATTGTCGGTGAGCACGACCGGGGCGCCCTCGGCCGGGATCCCCAGGGCTCCGGTGCCGGTGAAGCCGCTGAGGTAGCGCACGTTCACGTCGCTGGTGACCACCAGGGCGTCGGCGTCGTGCTCCCGGACCAGCCGCTGCACCCCGGCGATCCGCTGGTCGCGCGGCATCGGGGGCAGGTCGGGGCGCTCGGCGCGAGCGCTCACCGCAGCGCCTCGGCGACCGCGTCGACGGCCAGCACGTACCCGTGGCCGCCGAAGCCCACGATCGAGCCGGTGGCCACCGGGGCGACCACCGACGTGTGCCG
The DNA here is from genome assembly GCA_041636995.1 of Acidimicrobiales bacterium. Taxonomy (GTDB): domain Bacteria; phylum Actinomycetota; class Acidimicrobiia; order Acidimicrobiales; family UBA8592; genus JBFINV01. The sequence goes on from JBFKRY010000012.1 coordinate 16,489, forward strand.
CCAGGGCTCGCGGGCGTTGGGATTGGACAGGTGCAGCTCCACGACCGGGCCGTCGAAGGCGGCCAGGGCGTCGTGGATGCTCCAGGCGTAGTGGGTGAGGGCGCCGGGGTTGACGATGATCGCCGCCGCGGTTTCCCGGGCCGTGTGGATGGCCTCCACCAGCTCGCCCTCGTGGTTGGACTGGCGGTGCTCGATGGTGAGGTCGTGGCGCGCCGCGGCCTCCCGGGCCCGGGCCAGGTGGTCGTCGAGGGTCTCGTGGCCGTAGACCTCGGGCTCGCGGGCCCCGAGCAGGTTCAGGTTCGGGCCCGACAGCACCAGGATGGTGCGACTCATGCCAGGGCCTCCAGCGCCGACCGCAGCGCGGCCTCGTCGTCCACCCGGACGGTCTCGACGCCGTCGGGCCCGTCGAGGACGAACGTGACCCCCGAGACCGCCTTCTTGTCACGGGCGAACAGCTCGATGATCTCGTCGTGGTCCGCGCCTGCGGGCAGCCGGTCGTCGAGCCCGAAGGATCGGACCACCGCCCGATGCTCGGCCACCCGGTCGGCGTCGATCCGGCCGAGCCGCCGGGCCAGCTCCGCCGCGTACACCAGGCCGACGGCGACGGCCTCGCCGTGGCGCAGGTCGTAGCCGCCCGCGACCTCGAGGGCGTGGGCCAGGGTGTGACCGTAGTTGAGGACCGCCCGGCGGTCTCCCTCGCGCTCGTCGGCCGCGACCACCTGGGCCTTCAGGTGCACGCTGCGCAGGATCTGCTCCTCGAGGGGCAGATCCCGCAGGTCACCGGCGCCGATGAACTGGTACTTGGCCAGCTCGCCGTATCCGCAGCGCCACTCCCGCGGGGGCAGGGTGTCGAGCGCCGCGGTGTCGCAGACCACCGCAGTGGGCTGCCAGAACGCCCCCACCAGGTTCTTGCCCTCGGGGAGGTTGACGCCGGTCTTGCCGCCGATGGCTGCGTCGACCTGTCCGAGCAGGGTGGTCGGGACGTGGGCGACGGCCACGCCGCGGTGGTAGACCGCCGCTGCGAACCCGGCCACGTCGGTGACGAGCCCCCCGCCGACGCCGATCACCACGTCGGCCCGGGTGAGCCCCCACTGGGCCCAGCGCCGGCAGAGGTCCTCGACGGTGGCCATCGACTTCGCCTGCTCGCCGTCGTCGATGGTGAAGGTCCGGTGCTCCACGCCGGGATCGACCCCGACGTCGATCCCCGCCTGGGTGACCACCGCGGCCCGGCCGGTGCCCCGGGGCAGCAGCCCGGCCAGCTCCCGGCCGGCGCCCCGGCCGACGATCACGGGGTAGGAGCGCTCACCCAGCTCGACGTCGACCCGCTGCGTCCCGGCCATGCCTGCGAGGGTACCGGCGCCGCTCAACCGATGAAGGTTGCCGGGTAGAGCGCCACCAGGATGGCACCCACCATCAGCGGCGGGCCGAACGGGAAGGTGGTGTGGCGGACCCCGGATCCGGCGCTGCCCTCCTCCGGATCGGGCAGGAAGCTGCCGCCCAGGCGCAGGACGACGATCCGACCGACGCCCAGCACCACCCCGAGGGCGGAGCCGATCAGCATGGCGATCAGGACCGCACGGACCGCGTCCAGGCGGGAGTCGGCCACCCAGCCGACGAAGGTGCCCAGGAACAGGGCCAGCTTGACGTCGCCGAAGCCCATGCCGGCCGGGCTGACCAGGTGGACGGCCAGCAGGATGGCCGCGTACAACAGGGCGCCGATCACCGCGTTCGTGATCGCGCTGGCTTCGCCGTCGAACAGCTCGCCGAAGGCGATGATGACCGCGGCTGCGGCCAGGCCCGGGAACAGGATGGCGTTGGGGAGCCGGTACTGCACCAGGTCGACGATCGTCAGCGCGACCGACACCGTCATCAGCACCAGCATGGCGACCAGCCTCCAGTCGCCGTACTGCGCAGCCGCCAAGGCGAAGAGCAGCCCGGTCAGCACTTCGGGCACCGGCCACCTCGGCGACAGCTCGACGTCGTAGCGAGCCACGGTGGGCCGCAGCCCACGGCCGATCGCCACGCCCAGCCCGCCGACCACCAGGACGAAGAGGGCTTCGCTCACGCTTCGGCCCCGATGGCGGAGCGGGCCGCCGCGGTCATGATGTCGAGCGGCGGCACCTCGCCGGTCCACAGCTCGAACTGGTGGGCTGCCTGGTGGACCAACATGCCCAGGCCGCCGATGGCGGTGGCTCCGGACCGCTCGGCAGCCTCGAGCAGCGAGGTACGCAGCGGGTGGTACACCAGATCGGCGACGACGTGGCCGGGCCGGAGCAGGTCCTCCGGGACCGGGGTCGAGCCGGCCGCGGCAGTCCCTGCCATCCCGATCGACGTGGCGTTGACGACGATCTCGGCGTCGCGGGCGTCGGCGATCCGGCCCACCCGGCCGACGCTCCCGGCCAGCTCGGACGCGGAGACCGCCTTGGAGCGGGTGCGGTTGACCACCACGACCTCGGCGGCACCGGCCTCGGCGAGCGCCAGCACCACGGCGCGGGCCGCACCCCCGGCGCCCGCGACCAGGCAGCGCCGGCCGTCGACGCGGCCGGCCTGCTCGGTCAGGCTGTCGACGAACCCCCGACCGTCGGTGTTGTGGCCCACCAGCTCGCCGCGGTCCCAGGCCACGCAGTTCACCGCGCCGAGCAGCGCGGCGTTCGGGGCGAGCCGGTCGACGGCGCCGGCCACGTCGGCCTTGTGCGGCATGGTCACGGAGAGGCCACCCAGGTGCAGCGCCCGCATGGCGTCGAGCGCGGCGGCGCCCAGGCCCGGGGCCACGTCGAACGCGACGTAGGTCCAGTCGAGGCCGAGCGACGCGAAGGCTGCGTTGTTTATGGCCGGCGAGAGCGAATGGCGGACGGGGTTGCCGATCACCGCCGCGGTGCGGGTGGTGGCCGTCGGGGACATGGCCTGGGTGTTCAGCCGCAGCCGAGTTCGCGCTCGATGCAGACCTGGACCGCGGCGTTGAACTCGGCCTCGGTCTCGGCGAAGGTGTGGGTGCCCGGCCCGTTCTCCTCGGTGAGCACGTAGTAGAGCCAGTCCCCCTCCTCGGGGTTGAGCGCGGCCTCCAGCGACGCCTGACCCGGCGCCGCGATCGGCGTGGGGGGCAGCCCCGGGTAGATCCGGGTGTTGTAGGGCGAGTCGACCTCGAGGTCCGACGCGGACAGCTCGCGGTCGCCGCCGAGCGCGTACACCACGGTGGCGTCGATGCCGAGGTTCCAGCCGGCCTCGAGCCGGTTGTGGATGACCCGGGAGATCTTGGCCCGGTCGAGGTCCGCCCGGGCCTCCTCCTCGATCAGGGAGGCGATGATCAGCACCTGGTAGGGCGTGAGGCCCAGTCGCTCGGCGCCCTCGATGAGGCCAACCTCGGTGGCCACCTGATCGAAACGGGTGACCATCCGCTCGAGCAGCGCCGCCTCGTCGTCGAGGCTGTTCTCGTCGAGCTCGTAGGTGTCGGGGAACAGGAAGCCCTCGGTGCTGAACAGGACCTGGTCGCTGAACACCTCGGGGCGCCTGACCGTCGCGAAGGCGTCCTTCAGCTCGGTGGCGTCGAAGCGGTCGAGCTGGCTGATCAGGCTGTTCTCGATCTCGGAGACCCGCAGGCCCTCGGGGACGGTGACCACGAAGGTGTCGAGGATCCGGGCCCCGCCCTCGAGGATCTCCAGGGCGTCCCAGACGGCCATGTTGGACTGGAACGTGTACTCGCCCGCCTGGAACTCGGGCGCGTCCTTGTAGCGCAGGTAGTAGCGGAAGACGGTGCCGTTGGCGATGACCTCCTCTTCGTCGAGGATCCGGACGATGTCGTTGGTGGACGCGCCCAGGGGCACGTCGATGACCACGGCCTCGCCCGGCTCCCCCGGCGGGTCGAGCTGGTCGTCGACCCAGTTCTTCACGTAGACCCCGGCGATGATCACGATCACCGCGAAGCCGGCAAGGAACAGCGCCACCCGGAACAGGGTGCTGGTCCGCCGGGGCAGGGCCTCCCAGTCGCGGTCGTCGTAGTACTCGTCCTCGTACCAGGGCGGCAGGTCGTCGGGCGGCTCGAACTCGTGGGCCGGGTCGAACTGGACGACGCCCTGGGGGTACGGGTCGTAGTACTGGGGCACGTAGGCGCCGGGCATGCCGCTCTGGTACTGGACGTTCGGCACGGCACCGGGCCCCCACCCATCGGGGTACGGGGCGGCACCGCCGGCGCCGTCGGGGTAGGGCGATGCGTGCGACGCCACCGGTTCGCGCTCGGGGAACACCGTGTCCGCGTCGGCGGCCTCGGCCTCCTCGTCGCTCAGCAGCCGCTGCTCGGGCTCGTCCCGGGGCGCGACCGAGTCGGGGCGGATGCGCTCGACCTGCTGGGTGTCGTCGGGGGCCGCGTCGTCGGTGTGCTCGTCGGTGGTCATGGAACGGGGGGCTTCATCGATCGTCGTGTTCTACGCCGGCGGGCCGGCCGTCGAGCCAGGCCTGCAACAGCACGGCAGCCGCGACCTTGTCGACGACGTCCTTGCGGTCGGGGCCGGCCACGCCCTGCTCTCGCAGGACCTGGTGGGCGCTGACCGTGGTCAACCGCTCATCGTAGGTCTCGACGGGTACTCCTGTGACGACACCGATCTCCCGGGCCTCGGCCTCGGCGGCCTCGGCGGCGGCGCCGAGGGTGCCGTCGAGCGACAGGGGGAGCCCGACGACGATGCGGCCCACGTCCCACTCCTCGACCAGCGCCGCGATCCGCCGATGGTCCCGGGCCCGGGACCCCGAGCGGGTCAGCACGCTGTGGGGGGTGGCGAGGATCCCGCCGGGGTCGCTCATGGCCAGGCCGATGCGCTTGGCGCCGAGGTCGATGCCGAGGATGCGCACGAGGCTCAGGCGATGCCGGCGGCGGTACGCGCCAGATCGAGGGCGTCGTCGAGGCCGCTGGCGTCCTTGCCGCCGGCCATCGCGAACGTCTCGCCCTTGCCTCCGCCGCCCTTCACCGCCTTGGCGGCCTCGGCGATCAGCGCCGCGGCGTTGCGCTCCGATCCCTCCCGCACCGCCGACACCAGCGCCACCCCGCCACCGACGAGCGCGGCGCCGAGCACCACCGCATCGACGCCGTCGGAGCCCTTGATGGCCATGGCCAGTTCCTTGAGGTCGTCGCGACCGAGCCCGTCGACCCGAGCCACCACCACCCCGTCGACCGCCGAGGCGGCCAGGTCGCTGGACCGCCCTGCCGCAGCCATCGACCGGAGCTTCTTGATCTCGGCGTTGAGCTCGTCGAGCTCGGCCAGCCGCTTCCGCAGCCCGTCGAGCAGGCCATCGGCCGGGACCCCCACCAGCGCCGCGGCCTCGGCGACCACCGCCTCCTCCTGGCGGAGCAGGTCGACCGCGGCGGTGCCGGTCACCGCCTCGATCCGGCGCAGGTTGGAACCGATCGACCCCTCGGACACCACCTTCACCAGCCCGATGTCGCCGAGGGCCCGCACGTGGGTCCCGCCGCAGAGCTCGGTGGAGTGCGGGCCGGCCTCGTGGACCCGGACCATGTCGCCGTACTTCTCGCCGACGAACGCAATGGCGCCCAGCTCCTGCGCCTGCTCCATGGTGGTCTCGAAGTGCCGTGCAGGCGCGTTGGAGAGGACCTCGGCGTTGACCAGGTCCTCGATGGCCGCGGTCTGCTCGGCGGTGAGGGGCTCGTAGTGGCTGAAGTCGAAGCGGAGCCGATCCGGCCCCACCCAGGAGCCCTGCTGCTTGACGTGCTCGCCCAGCACCTCCCGCAGCGCCCAGTGGAGCAGGTGGGTGCCGGTGTGGTTGCGGCGGATGCCGTCTCGTCGCTCGGCGTCGATGCGGGCGGTGGCGCGCTGCCCGACCTCGATGGTGCCCTCGATGTCGTGGACGAGGTGCCGGTGCTGGCTTGCGGCGCCGTAGACGGTGTCGACCACCCGGGCCCGACCGGTGGCGGTCTCGATCACCCCGGTGTCGCCGATCTGGCCGCCGGACTCCGCGTAGAAGGGGGTGCGGTCCAACACGATGGAGTCGCCGGTCACCAGGAGCACGGTGGCCTCGGCCTCGTTGGCGGCGCGGACGAACTCGGTGGGTCCGTGCTCGGCCAGGACCCGCTGGAACTCGCCCAGGTCGACCGGGCCGCTGCCCTTGGCCGCCTGGTCGGCCTTGGCCCGCAGCCGCTGGCGTTCCATGGCCGCCTCGAAGCCCGCGATGTCCACCTCCACCCCGCGCTCGGCGGTCATCTCCTGGGTCAGCTCCAGCGGGAACCCGTAGGTGTCGTGGAGCTGGAAGGCGAGCTCGCCGTCGAGGGGCTGGCCGGGCGGGACATCGGCCAGGTAGTCGTCGAGCATGGCGGAGCCGGCATCGAGGGTGCGCCGGAAGCTGGCTTCCTCGCGGTCGAGGACCTCCCGCACGAACGCCTGGTTGGCGACGAGGTCGGGATAGGTCGGGCCCATGAGATCGACCACCAGATCGACGAGCGGCGCCATGATCTGGTGCTGGACCCCGAGCAGGTAGGCGTGGCGGACGGCGCGGCGCACGATGCGGCGCAGGACGTAGCCCCGGTCCTCGTTGGAGGGGAACACCCCGTCGCTGACCAGGAAGGTGGTGCTGCGGGCGTGGTCGGCCAGGATCCGCATCGAGACCTCGACCCTCGGGTCGGTGCGGTCGGCGATGCCGGCGAGATCGGCGATCCCGTCGAGCAGGGTCACGAACAGGTCGGTTCCCCAGACCCCCTCCACGTCCTGGAGTACCGACAGGACCCGCTCGAGGCCGGCGCCGGTGTCGATCGAGGGATGGGGAAGCCGCACCTGGGAGCCGTCGGGCCGCTGGTCGAACTCCATGAAGACCAGGTTCCAGATCTCGACGTAGCGCTCGTCGGCCTCGGGGTTCTCGGGCCCGCCGCCGGGCCCGAACTCGGGGCCCCGGTCCCAGAAGATCTCCGAGCACGGCCCGTTGGGGCCGGTGTCGGCCATGCGCCACCAGTTGTCCTCATCGAGGCGCTGGATGCGCTCGGCGGGCACGCCCACCTTCTGCTCCCACAGCTCGGCGGCCTCGTCGTCGGTGTGATGGACCGTGACCCACAGCCGCTCCGGATCCAGACCGAGCACCTCGGTGAAGAACTCCCAGGCGACGGGGATGGCCTCTTCCTTGAAGTAGTCGCCGAAGCTGAAGTTGCCCATCATCTCGAAGAAGGTGAGATGGCGGCTGGTGCGACCCACCTCGTCGAGGTCGTTGTGCTTTCCCCCGGCCCGGACGCACTTCTGGACGGTGGTGGCCCGCCGGTACGGCGGCGGCTCGTCGCCGAGGAAGTAGGGCTTGAACGGGACCATGCCGGAGTTGGTGAACAGCAGCGTGGGATCGTGGGGGATCAGGCTGGCCGAGGGCACCACCTCGTGGTCGCGCGCCGCGAAGAAGTCGATGAATGCCTTCCGGAGCTCGCTCGCGTTCATGGACCCACAATCCTACCGGGGGGTTCCTGGGCCCCCGAGCGCCTTCAATCGGGGACCGCTCGGAGGTTGGTGCGGTGCTCGCCCTCCACCCGGGCCGCAGCGTCGGCCTCGTACTGGCGCATCGCGGCCCGGCCCTCGCTGATGGCGCTGCGGAGGTGGGACCCGGTGCTCCGGGCCTTCTCCCCCACCACCCGGCGGACCTCGTCGGGCACGTAGCGCTGCACCCGGCGGTTGACGGCTCGCTTGACCCAGAACGACGACCCCAGCCCCGCGCCGAACCCGGCACTCCACCAGATCACCCGTTTGAACATCGGAACCTCTCCTCCTGCGCGCTCAGCCGGCCTGCTCGTCGACTTCGTCGCCGTGGCCCCGCCGCAACAGCCGCGCCGCCCGGGTGGTCCCCTTCACCACCGCCGCGGTGCGGATCACCGGCCTGGCCACCGCGCCGTAGGTCACCCTGGAGAGGGTGTCGGCGCGGGCGCTGACCCGCTCGGCCGACTCGACCAGGCCGTCGACCCGGGCCAGCTCGTCCTCGATCGCGGCCACCTGGTCCTGCAGGCGAACCATCGTGCGGTCCACGTCGGTCCGCAGCGTCGACAGCACCTCGCCGAGCTCGTCGGTGGCCCGCCGCAGCTGCACGATGAGCAGGACCGCGACCGCGGTCACGCCGAGCGCAGCCACGGCGATCACGACGGCGGCGAGATCGGTGGCGCTCACGGTCTCACGTTCGAGCGACGGTGGGGCACGGATCGAGGATAGCCGTCGGCCGACCAGCCGCAGGGCAGGTCAGCCGCTCAGCCCGGTAGAGGATGCACCAGACGCAGGGTCGCGCGGAGCGCAACCAGGCCACCCTTGCCAGGACTTCGGCCCTCGGTTCGAGGAGCTCAGCGAAGTCATCCAACGGCCGGTCCGACTACCGCGATCGCGCTCGGCGAAGGCCCGGTCCACACTCACTCCCGCACCGGGCTCCAGCCGGTATTCGCGAGCGATCAGGCCGCTCGGGTTCACCGGTGACTTCGCGCGCTCGGCGAGCCTGCTGTCCTCGGACGTTCTGCTCCATCGGCGGTACAGCCCGATTGGCCTGGCCTACCGAGGCGCCCGTCGCAGGTGCTCATGGCATCTGTCAGACTCAGGAAAACCAACATCGACGAGAGGGACTGCGAGATGGGCTGGACAATCGAGGGGATGTACTACGAGAACTGCTCGTGCGACGCGGTGTGCCCATGCACGTGGTCGAACCTGGTCCGAGCCGCGACTCACGACTACTGCCGAGTGGCGTTGCTCTTCGAGGTCGAGAGCGGCGACGTCGATGGGACTGATGTCAGCGGCACGACCTGCGTGGTTGTGATGGAAACCCCGGCGCAGATGCTGGAGGGCAACTTCAAGGCTGGCCTGATCATCGATGACCATGCCTCCGACGAGCAGGCTGAAGCGCTGACGGGTGTTTTCTCGGGCGCGAGTGGCGGACCCATGGCGGGCTTGGCCCCACTGATCGGCGAGTTCCTGGGTGTGGAACGCCTGCCGGTCACGGTCGAGCACAACGGCAACAGCCACCACATCGTCGTCGGCGACGCAATCGACTACCAGCTGGCGATGGAGACAACGGAAGACGGCAGCCCGGTGCAGCTCACCAACATCGTCGCCCACCCGGCCGGACCGACGCTCGCCATCGGCGTCGCGACCGACGTCCGGAACTCGATGTTCGGGTTCGACTGGTCAGGTGACGGGCTGTCCGGCTTCGCCAACAGGTTCGCCTGGGCCGCTTGATGGCGGCACCTGCAATCCGCCAGGCGACGTCACCGGTGACGTCGGTGCTGATACTGGTGTCGGCGGCCGCATGGGTGATCACGATCGCCTGGGCGCAGCGTATGGACATGGGTGCCATGCCCGGGACGATGGGCATGAGTCTCGTGGCGTTCACGGTCATGTGGGCATTCATGATGGCCGCGATGATGCTTCCGTCGGTCGGGCCATTTCTGGGGCTGTACTCGGCCACGGTCACCGAGAACCGAGGTCCGCGGCTGGCGGCACTGGGTGCGGGCTACCTCGGTGTGTGGTCGATCGTCGGCGTTGCAGCCTTCTTCCTGGCGGGATGGTTCGGAGACCTGGCCGCCGAGCGACCAACAGCCGCCCAGACCGTCGCGGTGGTGACGTTCGCGGCAGTCGGCGTCTATCAGCTCACGCCACTCAAGTTCCAGTGCCTCAGCCACTGCCGGTCGCCCATTGGCCACCTCGTGCACTACCTCGGCTACCGGGGGTCACTTCGCGACCTGCGGGCCGGTGCGAGTCACGGGTGGTTCTGTCTGGGTTGCTGCTGGGCACTGATGGTGTTGATGGTGGCGTTCGGGGTGATGAATGTCATCGCCATGGTCGGTCTGGCGGTGGTGATTGCGATCGAGAAGATGTGGCGTCGCGGTGAGGCGTTCGCCCATGTCGTCGGCGTGTGCTGTGTCGTATATGCAGTCGCACTGATCTTCTTGCCGGGACTGGCTCCGGGCCTCGACCCGGACGCGGTCATGCCCATGGGTGGAATGGCGAACATGGGCGGCTGACCCCGACGCGGCCCGACATCGGCATCCCCGCTTCCCCTCACTCCGCCACAACCGCAGGTCAAAGGTGACCCCCTCGGGTGCCGCGGATCGGGGTCGCGACCGCGTCAGTTGCGCGCCGTCCATTCGGCATCGAATGCCGTGGCGGCGGCGTCGAGGGCGGCCGGATCATCACCACCGAGGTGGACCTCGAAGAACGCCCGGAGGAGCTCGATCGTCGGCGCGAAGTTGGGGTCGGTCGGGTTCGACCACGTGAGGTGGCCGGCCTCGGCCAACTCGAGGAGGTAGGCGGGCGCCGCGAGCTCCGGCACGAGGTCTCGGAGCGTCTGGATCCGCGTGGTGGTGTCGGCTTGCCCTCCGATCACGAGCGTCGGTGGGTTCTGCCACTCGTTGGTGCCGAACCCCAAGACGATGCCCCCGTGGGACACGGCGGCCGCGATGCGCTCGTCGGTGCAGCAGGACGCGCCGATCAGCCCGTACACCGTGGCGCCGCCCAGCGAGTACCCCATGACCCCGATGCGCTGTGCGTCGATTCGACCATCCAACAGCGGCAGGACCCCGGCACCGAGGAGCTGATCGAGCACGAACGACACGTCGGCGGGCTGCTCGAGGTAGTCGGCCACGCTCAGGCCCGGCGTCGAGGACTCGGGAAACCGCACAGCGGCGACGATCATGCCGTCGGTCACCAGGGCTTGCTCCAGGCCGCCGATGGCGCCGGTACCGCCCAGCCCGTGGGCCACCACGACGAGTGGGAACGGACCCGGAGCCGGTTCCACCTCACGACCGCGCGTCGCCGCCGGGTACGCGACAGCCACATCGAGCACCCGCTGATCCTCGCCGGCGACCACGATGGCGCCGTCAACCGCGACCTCGTCGGTCGGCCGGCTCGGGTCGACGACAGTGACAGCGGTCCAGCCGACCTCGTGGTCACCGACAGTCGGGTCGGTGAGGTCACCCGCCGACGTGCCGGTCGGGCCGCCCAGCTCGATGCTGTCGAGTAGCTGCTCGGCCGAACTGGCCCATTGGTCGAAATGGGGCGTCGATGCCTCGATGACGACGAGCATCGACTCACCGTCGACCTGCCAGATCCGCTGCACGGCGCCAGCGGCGAGCAACCACCGGTCGTTCGCACCCGCTTCCCACAGCGCCACGCAGGGGTCATGGCAGGCTCCGTTGCCTTGAATATCCGGGGCGAGCCCGATCTGCCACCACTTCGCCGGGCTCCCGGCGACCGTGCCCTCGCCGCCGCCGGTGACGACCACCGCCGGGACGGCCTCGAGCCACGCACCCACATCCTCGGGGAAATCCACATAGCTCACCAGGAACGTTCCGGTGGCCACGCTGGCCGGGTCGATGAACCGCGACGGCTCGGTCAACGCGAGCAGCTGGAATCCGTCGGCGGGCTGGTCGAGGGGCCCGAGGCCGACATAACCCGCTCTCGCGTCGAACAACCCCAGCGACTCGCCGGCGGTGAAACCCACCTGGCGGGGCAGCTGGTCGGTGACGTAGTCGCCCGGCTCCAACGGGACCAGACCCGATGCGCTGCGTTCTGCATCGACCAGCGAGTCCACGCTGGTGCCCGTGAGCGGCAGGGCTGCTGTCGGATCGGCTGTCGAAGCTCCCTGCGGGGCATCGAAGGGCGAACCGGACGGCACCCGGTCCGTCGGCGGCACAATCTGCAGCGGAGCGTCGAACGGCGAGCCGGACGGGACCTGCTCGATGTCGCTCGGGCGCGCCGGGCTCGTGTCGAACGGCGAGCCCGACGGCACCTGCTCGGTGCGGGGGTCGAGGATGACCGGGGCCTCGCTTGTCCGCGAGCCGTCGAACGCCTCGGCGGCGACGATGACGGCTACGACAGCGGCGACGAGGAGGACGGCGATTGCGACCAGTCGTCTGCGCCACCGGCCCGGGGCCGCCGCTTCGTGCTCGGCGGGCGCTTCCAGCAGATCGTTGCGGACCTCGATCGTCCGGGGCTGTTCGGTGGTGGTCATGGTGGTTCCCTTTCTCGACGGGATTCACTGCACCCTGACGCCTGCCGATGACAGCCACCTGACCGGACCTGACAGCTACCTCACAGCCCCGGAGCCTCGGGGACAGTTGGCAGCCAGTTGTCAGGTCGCCGCCGCCCGAAGCCGCTCGCCGCACAGCCAGGAGATGTGTTGACCGGCACGAGTCGTGCCCATGCGACCGCATGTGGTGACAACGACCGACCGTCCTCGGGGCCCGCTGATGGGGTTGTGATCGGGTTGTAAGGTCACTGGACGAGGCTTGCTCGCATGGACGTAGACGTGTCGGTGGCGCCGTCCCGGTCGGGGGCGTGGGTACGGGTATTCGGCGGCGCAGGAGTGTGGCACGCCGGCGAGCCGGTGAGTGTGGGTGGGCCGCGTCAACAGCGGTTGTTGGCGTTGTTGGCGGTGCGAGCGGCGACCGTGGTCGACATCGATTGGCTGGCAGAGAACCTCTGGGCTGATGATGACCGGCCCGCCGATGCCGAAGGGGCGTTGCGCACCTATGTGTCGCGGCTTCGGCGGGCGTTGCCAGACGATGCCGAGTTCGCCGTGGAGACGGTCCCGGGTGGTTACCGCCTCGCCGCTCCTGCTGGGGCGGTCGAGCATCTGCGGTTCTCCGAGCTGCGCGCGATGGCGCGACAGGCGCGGGAACGCCAGGACCCGGTCACGGCCCAGGACCTTCTGGAGGAGGCGCTGGGGTTGTGGCGGGGAGCGCCCTTCCCGGAGTTGGAGGACCTCGTCTGGGCGCGAGCGGAGATCGAGCGGCTGCGCCAGGAACGTCTCGAAGCGATCGAGGAACGCTTCGAGGTGGCATTGGCCCTGGGGCGCCACACCCAGATCATCGGGGAGCTGGCCGCGTTCACCGCCGAACACGCTCGGCGGGAGCGGGCGTGGCGTCAGTACGCGGTGGCCCTGCACCGGGCGGGACGCACGCCGGAGGCCTTGCGGGCTATCCAGCATTTCCGTGCCGAGCTGGTCGAGGTCGCAGGGCTCGACCCTTCGGCGGAGATGGCCCGGCTGGAGCAGCAGCTTCTCGTCGGCGATCCCGCGCTCGACGGAGAAGGCCAGGGACGGCCCTTGCGGGGGTATCGGCTGCTCGAGCAGATCGGCAGTGGAGCCTTCTCGCTGGTGTGGCGGGCAACGCAGCCCTCCGTGCAGCGGGAGGTGGCGATCAAGCAGATCCGCGCCGAGCTCGCGACTCAGCCGGCCTTCATCCGTCGATTCGAGGCGGAAGCCCAGCTGGTGGCCCGAATCGAACACCCCCATGTCGTGCCGTTGATCGACTATTGGCGCGATCCCGACTCGGCGTACCTGGTGATGCGCTGGTTGCGGGGCGGGACCCTCGAGGACCGCCTCGATGAAGGCCCCCGGTCCCTGGACGACACCCTGAAGATGGCCGCTCAGATCGGGGACGCCTTGGCGGTCTCACACACCGCGGGAGTGATTCACCGCGATGTCAAGCCGGCCAACATCCTCTTCGACGACCGCGGCAACGCCTATTTGTCGGATTTCGGCATCGCGCTCGACGCGGTCGACTCGACCGGACCCGCCGCTGCCCTCTCGCACGGATCACCCGCGTACGCCGCGCCCGAGCAGCTCCGCAGGCAACAGCTTGGCCCGGCCACGGATGTGTTCAGCCTCGCCGTGGTGATCTACGAGTGCCTCACCGGGACGCTGCCGTTCTCCGACGCACACACCGCAGACGAACTGATCCAGCGTCGGCTGAACGACCCCCTCCCACCACTGTCGTCACTGGGCTCCGACCTGCCGGCCACCATCAGCGCTGCGATCGAACGCGCCACCGCCAACGACCCGGCAGAGCGCTTCGACAACGTCGAGACATTCCTCGACGCCCTTCATCTCTCCATCGAGCCCACGGCGTCAGCGGTGGGTACCGCGACAATGATCACGGGACCCGTCACGAACCCCTACCTCGGTCTGCGTGCGTTCTCCGAAGCCGACGCGGGGCATTTCCACGGCCGCGATCGGCTCGTCGCCGAGGTCCTCGATCGGCTCGGCGCCCCCGGTGTGGCTGGCCGATGTGTCGTACTCGTCGGCCCCTCCGGTTCGGGCAAGTCCTCGGTCGCGCGCGCTGGCGTGCTGCCCGCCATTCGTGCCGGCCGAATCCCCGGCTCCGAGGCGTGGTTCACCACAACGATGGTTCCCGGCCCCGATCCCTTCGAAGCCCTCGAAGCCGCCCTGCTGCGAGTCGCGGTCAACCCGCCACCCGCGCTGGTCGGCCAGTTGCGCGATGGACCTCGCGGCATCCTGCGCGGCGTGCGCCGCTGCGTCGCTGCCGATGACGACCGCGTGGTGGTGGTGATCGACCAGCTCGAAGAGGTGTTCACCCACGCAGACACCGCAACGGCGGAGGCCTTCCTGTTGGCGATGTCCGTCGCCGTGGAAGACCCCGCCACCCCACTGCGCCTCGTCGCCACACTGCGCGCCGACTTCTACGACCAGCCGCTGCGCCATCCCGCCTTCGCCCCCATCCTCAAGGCGACTGCCGTCGACGTCACGCCGCTGGCCCCCGACGAGCTCGAGGAGGCCATCACCGGCCCCGCCAGCAGACTCGGCATCGGTTTCGACGGCGCCCTCGTCACCCGCCTCGCCGCCGAGTCGCTCGGCCAACCCGCCCCTCTCCCCCTGCTGCAACACACCCTTGCGGAGCTCTTCGACCACCGCACCGGTACCACCATCACCACCGACGCCTACCAGACGATAGGCGGCATGGCCGGCGCGCTCGCGGCCCGCGCCGAACAGCTCTACGACGCCGGCACGCCGAGCGAACAGGCCGCCACCCGCCGACTCTTCGGCGCCCTCGTCGACCCAATCCCAGGCCGCGTCGACCTGCGCCGGCGAGTACTGATCGGCGACCTCGGCCACGACCAGGCCATCACCACGGTCATCGATCGGTTCGCCGCTGCGCGACTCCTCACCCGAGACCACGACCCCCAGACCCGCGAACCCACCGTGGAAGTCGCCCACGAGGCCCTCCTACGCGAATGGCCTCGGCTCCAGGACTGGCTCAACGAGGACCGCACGCTCCTCGCCCGACTCGAGACCCTCCGATCGGCCGCAGACCGCTGGGCCGACGCAGGCCGGCACGAAACCGACCTCCTGCGCGGCGTCCGCCTCGAAGCTGCCAGCGAGCTCGCAGCCACGGCGGAAGATCGGCTCCGACCTGTCGACCAGCAGCTCATCGATGCGTCGATCGACGCAGCCCGCACCCGAAGCGCCGCCGAGGCCCGCCGCCACCGACGCCTCCGACGACTCACGACCGCAACCGCCACCGCCCTCGTCCTCGCCCTCATCGCCGCGGTCATCGCCATCGTCCAACGCAACCGCGCCGACGACGAGGCGGCCGCAGCCGAAACCGCAGCCCTCGAGGCGCGAGCCGAGGCCGCCCGAGCCGACGAGCAGTCGGCGCGTGCCGAGGAGCAAGCGGCGTTGGCCGAGGCCGCTCGCGATGTCGCCGAGACCACGACGTTACTGAGTCGGGCCGAGGCGCTCGTCCGGGAGAACTCTCCGACCGCGCTCCTCCTTGCCGTCGAGGCATACCGCAGGGACCCGTCCACGGACGCGCAGAGAGTGCTACTCCAGGTGCTCGAGGAACAGCGTGGTGTGGTCAGCCGGCTCGAGCTCCCGATGGTCGAGCGACCGAGCTGCGCCAGTCAGGCGTTCGGCAGTGCGGACGGCAGTGCGGAGCGTCCGACCGAAGACGGGTGGGCGGTCTTCGCCGACGGGACCGATGTCGTCACGGCCGATCCACGTACCGGCGTCGTCGAGCGGCTGGTGAGCCTTCCCGGGCCCTGTGCTCAGGTGAGCATGTCGTGGCACGACGGGCCGATGGTTTTCCGGACCGAGGACGAAATCCTCGTTCAGGCGAGCGCATCCGACACGCCGGTGCCTTTCCTGGAAGCACCGCCGGGGTTGGTCTCACTGGCCAGCTCCGGTCCGGACCGCTCGGTGATCGGTGTCGTCGCAGCCCGTTCGTCCGGCCAACTGCACCTCTTCACAGAATCGGGGACACCGATCGCCAACCCGGTCGATTCGGAACTCGAGTTCGTCGACCTGCGGCTGGCTCGCTCGGGTGAGTTCGTCCTGGGCTTCGAGCGTGTCCCCAACCCCCTCTCTCGGAGCCGGGTACAGCTCTTCGATGCGAGGACCGGAAATGTGCTCTGGAGCGCGCAACTCCCAAGTCAACCTGTCGATGCTGCCTGGTCCCCCTCAGAGCACTTGCTGGCCATTGCGACCTCTCGGGGAGACGCGATCGTGCTCTCCAACGACGACGGCTCCACCCTGGCGACTCTCCGCACCGACCAGGGCGTCGCCAACAGTGTCACGTTCGTCAGCGACTCCGCCGTCGGCGTGATGACCGGATCCGATGTCGAGATCCACGAGCTCGAGCTGGACGGAACCGAGGCGACCGCCCCGCTGACGCGCATGGCCGATCAACGCGTCACGGTGACGGACGGACACCACGTGAGGGCGATCGGAGAAGGCCGACTGGCAGTGCATTCGATCGACCGGCGCAAGATCACCGTCGTGCGCCCTGACTCCTCACCGCTCCGCACGGTGAGTCTCCCAGTGGAACCTACGCAGCGAGGCACCGTCACTCCCGGTGGTTTCGCCGGCATCGTCGACTATCCCTTGCAGACCGGCGAGGTGGTCGAACTGGCAACCGGCACCGTGCGAGCCATCGACCCGTCGGTGCCCGACGCCGACCAGACCACAGGCGTTGGTGCTGCCAGCCTCGACGAGTACTACCTCTTCACCGTCTCAGGTGTGGTAGCTCGCGTGGCTGACGGTGACCTCACCGCCCGCTTCGAGCCCGGTCGGCTCGATCTTCCCGGAGCCGACACCTGGCGGGCCTGGATCGCCTTCGCTCACGCCGACCACCTCGCCGTACTCCTGGGAGGCCCCGAGAACCGCTATCTGGCTGCCCTCTTGTCGCTCCCCGACCTGGACCCGGTGATCGTCGATATGGGAGACGGTGTCCCCAGCGGCGTCTATCCGAGTCCCGACGGTTCGTCGCTCGTTGTCGACCACGCGGACCATCTCGCGATACATGGCCGCGACGGGCGCCTGACCACGATCGAAGACGTGACGCCATCCGAGCACGCCACGTTCGCAGCCGACCCGACACGCGAACTGCTCTTCCGAGCCACCGATGTCGGAGCGGTCGAGGAGATCCGGATGAGCACCGGCACCGTCCGGGTTCTCGACCGATTCGAGTCGCCGGTCAACGTCGTCCTTTCCATTCCGGACCGGCGTCTCTTCACCTCTCACGAGAGCGGCGACGCGTGGCTGATCGACATCGATGCCCAGCAACGCATCGGTCGACTCGACCAATCCGGTGCCGCCGAAGCCCAAGGCGCAGCAGCGGCTAGCGACGACGGTTCTGTCGTATGGATGGTGACGGCGACCGAGATCGTCGGTCTGAGGCTCGATCCGGACGAATGGATCGCGCGGGCCTGCCAGCTCGCAGGGCGGAACCTCACCCCGGAGGAATGGGACGAGCTCATCCCCGGCGATGCCGCGTATCGAGCCACCTGCGACGAGTGGCCAGCGATGACCTCGTAGCGAACCCAGGCTCGGGTCACGTCCCGCGAGGTGGCCCAGTCGACGGTGCACCGGGTAGCGGTCCTCGCCGGCGGTCGAGCCGGCCCCCGCGTCGACCTCGACCGGCACGATCACCGGGTGGCGCTCTGGTGCCGGCAGCGCGAACTCCTCGGTGGAGAACTCGGCTCGGGACAGCTCCGGGGTCAGACCCCCTGGCGGTGGGGGTCGGGCCCCGATGGGCGGAGGCGACGGGCGATCTCGGCCTCGAGTCCGTGGCCGGAGGGCTCGTAGTACCGGCGCTCGTCGAGGTGGGCCGGCCGGTATTGCTGGGCCACCCAGCCCTCGTCGTGGTCGTGGGGGTAGTCGTAGCCTCGCCCGTGGCCGAGCCCCTCGGCGCCGGCGTAGTGAGCGTCCCGCAGGTGGATCGGGACCTCGCCCGGGCCCGCGCGAGCGTCGGCTCGTGCCCGTCCGAGGGCGACGGTGACCCGGTTCGACTTGGGAGCGGTCGCCAGGTAGACGACCGCGTGGGCCAGGTTCAGCTGGACCTCGGGCAGCCCCACCACCTCCACGGCCCGGGCCGCGGCATCGGCCACCAGCAGCCCCTGGGGGTCGGCCATGCCCACGTCCTCGCTGGCCAGGATGACCAGCCGCCGAGCGATGAAGCGGGCGTCCTCCCCGGCCTCGAGCATCCGGGCCAGCCAGTAGAGCCCGGCATCGGCATCCGATCCCCTGATGCTCTTGATGAACGCGGAGATGGTGTCGTAGTGCTCGTCACGGCCGTAGCGCAGCGCCTGGGTGCCCAGCGCAGCCTCCACGTCGGCGAGCTCCACGATCACGGGGTTCTCGTCGTTGCGGGCCCGGGCCAGGGCCACCGCGACCTCGAGGCTGGTCAGCGCCCGCCGGCCGTCGCCCTCCGAGCGGTCGACCAGGTGCTCGACCACGTCCGGATCGGCCTGGGCCCGCTCGACCTCGAGCCCCCGGGCGATCAGGCTGCCGACCGCCTCCGCGTCGAGGGGCTCGAGTCGGAACAGGGTGCTGCGCGACAGCAGGGGGGCGTTCACCTGGAAGTACGGGTTCTCGGTGGTGGCGCCGATCAACACGATCAACCCCGACTCGACCGACGGCAGCAGGGTGTCCTGCTGGGCCTTGTTGAAGCGGTGCACCTCGTCGAGGAACAGGATGGTGCCCTGCCCCCGCTCCCCCAGCCGCTGCTCCGCCCTCGCCGTCTCGTCACGGACGTCCTTGACCGAGGCCGAGACCGCGGAGAGCTGCACCAGCTCCTTGGCCGTGGTGGTGGCGATGAGTCTGGCCAGGGTGGTCTTGCCCGTGCCCGGCGGGCCCCAGAGGATCACCGACGACAGCCGGTCGGCCTCGATCAGCGCCCGGAGGGGCTTGCCCCGCCCGAGCAGCTGGTCCTGGCCCACCACGTCGTCAAGCCTGGTGGGGCGCAGCCGATCGGCCAGCGGTGACTGGCGCTGGAGCGCCTCGGTGGCCGCAGCGGCGAAGAGATCCTCCGGCATCTCGCCACCCTAGGAGCAGTAGCATCGTTCCCCGTGAGCGAGAACGATCCGGCCCGCCACGAGGTCACCACGTTCACCGATGTCGTCGGGCCGGCCGACGACTATCGCGCCGGCCACCCGATCGTGGTCCATGTCGTGGCCGACACCGAGACCGGGCGTCGCATCATCGACTTCATGTCCGGTCTGGCCTACGGCACCGGCGGCACCCTGGAGAAGGCCGCCGAGCAGCTCTACCTGCTCACCCCACCGCTGGCCGAATAGCCCTCTCGGCCGCAGCGCGCCCGTCGCCGCCTCGCGG
>JBFKRY010000013.1:0-35009 GCA_041636995.1 Acidimicrobiales bacterium
ACGCCAGCGGCAACGTCAGGAGCGCCAGCTTCCAGGTGAGCGTGGTCTACTCGTGGAGCGGCTTCCTCCGGCCCGTCGACAACCTGCCGACGGTCAACCGGGTCAAGGCCGGCAGCGCCATCCCGGTCAAGTTCAGCCTGAGCGGGAACCAGGGCCTGAACATCTTCATGGCCGGCTCGCCCACCTCGCAGGCGGTGAGCTGCAACAACTCGGCCCCGGTCGACCAAATCGACGAGACCGTCACTGCTGGCTCCAGCAGCCTCTCCTATGACCCGGCGACCGACCAGTACAACTACGTGTGGAAGACCGACAAGGCGTGGGCCAACCAGTGCCGCCAGCTGACGGTCCGGTTCGCTGACGGCAGCGTTCGCACGGCCGTGTTCCACTTCACCCGATGACCCGCTAAGGACGAGTTCCCCCTCCAGCCACCGCTGCGGCTGTCTCCCCCCGGGCGGGGGGAGGCAGCCGTGGCGCGTGCGGGGTGGCTACTCTGGCGCCCCTGCAGAGAGCAGCACCAGGTCGCGGCGGCTGCTGCAGCCGGCCTTGCGCATGATGTTCTTGACGTGGGTGCCGGCGGTCGACGGGGAGATGTAGAGCTCCTCGGCGATCTCCCTGTCGGAGAGGGTGCCGCTGGCGATCACCTCCAGCACCTCCAGCTCACGGGCGGTGAGCCCGAGCTCGGAGATGGGGGCGCCGGTCGGGAGCCGCTCGGACAGCACCGTGATGATCCGATCCGCGGTCCGGATCGGCTCGACCACCCTCCGGACCACGGCGAGGCCGCCGAGGCCGAGGGCCAGGGCCGCCGCGGACTGCAGCAGCTGCCACTCGGACGTCAGGAAATCGCCCACCTTGCCGGACAGCCAGCCCTGGGTCACCGCGACGGCCACCAGGCGAGTCGCCGAGCCGATCACGAACGCCACGGCCACCGCGGCCAGTGCCCACGACAGCGTGCGCAGGCGCGGCGAGTCATCGCGCAGCGCGGTGCGGACCGCCCAGGCGGCGAGCCCGCTGAAGAGCACGAAGTTGATCACGATGATCACGAAGACCGTCTCGGCCAACTCCGCCCTTCCTCTCGTGCCTCGTTGCGCGGTTCGCCCATTGTCACACCGGCGGAGGTTCGAGGCCACACGCGAACGGCGCTGCGATTCATCGCTGGGGCTCGCGGTCGGGTCGGTACTCGGTGACCCAGCGGGTGACCAGCGCCCGCTGCGACACGTGGTGCAGGCGCGCTGCGGCCTCGGCGGGATCCACCCACAGCAGCGTGTGGTCCTCCTCGGAGCCCTCGATCACCGTCCCCGTCAGGGAGGCCTCGTAGTAGCGGCCCTCCTTCACGAAGTGGCGTTCCTCTCGTGCCCAGGTGTGCTCGTGAGCCTCCCAGAGGAACCGGCCCACGTTCACCTCGAGCCCGGTCTCCTCCCGGACCTCACGTACCAGCGCCGCCCGGTCGCTCTCACCGGGCTGGACGCCGCCACCGGGGAGGAACCAGCCCTCGCCCTCGACCTGGACGACCGCGAGCTGGCCCCGCTGGTTGCGGATCAGCGCATAGGCCCCGGGCCGCCGCCAGTAGGTCGCCCCCGGCTCTGGCTCGCCGAACAGCGGGGGGTCGGCGCTCACGGGGCCGAGCCGAAGAATGCGGGTCTCAGTCCCGGGGCGGCATGGGGTGCACCACGCTGACGGAATGGGTGGTGCACGAGGCCCGGCGGTGCTCGGCCAGCTCCTGGTACTCGGGCGAATTCCACCAGCCCATCAGCTGCTCCTCGCTGTCCCACTGGATGATCACCGTGCGCCCCTCGGCGCGGTCACCCTCCAGGATGGTGACGTCGTCGTCGTAGGTGACGAAGCGGCCCCCGTGGGCCTTGAGGATCGGGAAGAAGCCCTTCTCGTAGACCCGGTACCGCTCGGGATCGTTCACGGTGAGATGGGCGATGAAGTGGATGGGCTGGCTCATGGCGCCACCGTAGCCACTCCCTCCTGGAAGACGCCTGGTTTCGGCATGGGGAGCGGTAGCCGACACGGTCGCCATCGGCCCGGCTCCGCCGGGGCGCAACGTGTTCCCGCAGGTCAGGCTGCTCCGCAGCGACCCGCGGGGTTCCTCACCGATGGCTCGCTGACGCTCGCAATCGGCGACGAACCGACTTCTCCAGGAGCAAGCAGCTGCGCCGGCCGGACCCGTCAGGAGGCGGCTGCGGTCTCGCAGTCGAGCGCGTCGTCGGGGTGCAGGGCGCAGATCTGCACCACCCGCTGGCCGGTGTCGATGCCGCCACCGTCGCAGCACTCGCCCTCGATCGTGGCGTTGACGAACTTCAGCGTGAGCGAGCGGTTCTCCTGCGACCCACTGGTGTTGTAGTCGATCAGCTGCACGCTCATGAAGCCGACGATCTCGAAGGTGGCATTCGCGCCTTCGCCCGTCGCCGACTGGAAGAGCGGGATCCCGAACTTGATCTCGCTGTCCTGGAGCCACTGCAGCTCGCTGGCCAGGCTGGGGCTGAAAGCGCCGGTGTCGCCAGCGTACGACCCCGATCCGAGCAGGCCCGGAAACCCCTCGAGGGTCCAGTACTGGATGTCGGCGTTCGAGTTCGCGCCGCCGTCGAGGTCGATGGTCGCCCAGTTGCCCGGCACCGGGTCGCTGCCGTTGCACGCGTTGGGGTTGGAGTCCTTGCTGTACTCGATGACGACCGGGTCCGACTCCGGGAGCCCCGACGCCCGCCAGGCGACGAACTCCGGGATGGTCTGCAGCAGTTCCCAGCACAACCCGAAGGGGCGCAGGCCACCCACCCGGATGGGGATGCCGTAGCGGGCCGCGGTGGTGGATGCGACGAGCGTCGAGTCGATGCCGATGAGCGGTGCGAAGGCGTAGCTCACCGTGGTCTCGGCACTGACCACCACGTAGCCGGTCGTGTCGCCGGCGAGGGCACCCATGGAGGGCGTGCAGGAGGTCAACATGGCGTCGTCGTGGTTGCTCGCGACGTAGCTGTTCGCGATCGGGCCACAGCCGGTGCCGAGCAACGCATACTCCTGTGCGGCAGCGAGCGCAGATGCGTCGGTGGCGTTGACGAGCTGGCGCCGGTTCTGCCAGGCGTTGCCGAGGTCGATGGAGAGGGCGGTGAACCCGAAGATCGTGATCATCGACACCGACACCATCACCGCCACTGCGCCGCGGTCCCGCCGCTTCACTCGCACCGGAACTCGCCCCGTCCCACCAGCGTCTTGGACTCCGTGCCCCACACCGGGATCTCGATCGTCGTCGGCACGGTCACCTCGACCGTCACGGTCTCACCGATCCGGGCCTCGCAGGGCCGGTTCACGTTCGGGGTCACCGTCACCGTGGGTGTGCCCGACATCGGGATGCCGTCGAGGGCGCTGGTCACCCGGGCGTCGATGTCGGCCAGCGTCGACGACGGCAGCGCCGCCGTCCGGGCACCCTCCCGAGCGGAGGCATGCAGGGCCTGCTGGCGGTTGTAGAGGGTGCCGAACTGGACGACGCCGAACACCAGCATCATCAGGAGAGGCAGGACGAGCGCGAACTCGACCACTGCGGCGCCACGTTCGCCATCGTGACGCTGTGCCGATGCTTGCCCTGCCATCCAGGCCCCGTTCCGCGGTAGAAGAGCTCGTCCAACCAGTCACGTCGAGCATCGGCACGTTGGCGGAGAAGGTTGACGGCCGGGACCGACGACGAGACGAACGACCCAGCCGGTCGCCCCCGGAATGAGCCGGACGGCCTGGCCAGCGCGTCAGCCAGCGGAGGCGGCGCGCACGACTGCGGCGATCTGGTGCTCGACGAGGCTCTCGTCGAGGGGGCCGTGGCTGATCAGCCTCCGGAAGAAGAAGCCGGCGGCGAACTGCTCGGCGAGGGTTCCCGGATCGACGCCACGGTCGATCTCACCCCGGGCCGCGGCCCGCTCGAACACGGCTCCCACCAGCTCCCGCCGGCGCCGCGAGAACGTTCGCTGGGCTTCGACCAGGGATGGGTCGTGGGCCGCGGAGCCGATGAGCGACGGCAACGCCTGTCCCCACGCGGCGGTGGCGAGGCCCTCGGCGAGATCGCGGCCGAGCACCCGCAGCTCCTCGGTGAGCGATCCCAGGTCGGGGATCTCCGGGAAGGCGCACAGGCGATCGAACGCGGTCATGAGCAGGTCGGCGCGCTCGGGCCAGTTGCGGTAGATCGTCGATCGGGCCACGCCCGACCGCTCGGCGACGGCTTCGATGGTGAGCCGCTCGAAGCCGCACTCCACCAGCAGCTCGGCGGTGGCGCGGATCACGACGTCGCGGGTGCGGGCGACACGGGGATCGACGTCGGTGGCAGGGGTGGCAGCCATGTCAGGCGGCGATCGCCGAGTCCTCGATCGGGGCCGGCTCGGCGCCCTTGCGGGGGTACTGGCTGAAGATGATCGCGGCGCTCACCACGCCGATGACGGCCGCGGTGCCGAAGCCGAGCGTCATGCCGTCGACGAAGGCCTCGCGGGCCGGGTCGACCAGCTCGGTCGCGCCGGTCTCGGCCGCCACCCGGAACGCCCCGCCGATGCTGTCCTCGGCAACCTCGGCCAGCTCTGGGGGGAGGGCCTCGGTGGCCTCTCCCACGCTGGAGCGGTAGCCCCGGGCCAGCAGGGTCCCGAGCACCGCGATGCCGAGCGCGCCGCCGACCTCGCGGGTGGTGTCGTTGACCGCCGATCCCACGCCGGCCTTGCTGGGCGGCAAGGAGGACACGATGGCCTCGGAGCCGGCGGGCATGAGAGTGGCCATGCCGGCCGCGAGCAACACCATCGACACCACGATGACCAGGTAGCTGGTGTCGAGCCCGACCGTGGCCAGGATCGCGAAGCCCAGGCTCTGGACCAGCAGCCCCGACACGATGGCGCCGCGCTTGCCCAGCCGCTCGGCCAGGGCCGGGCTCCGTGGTGCCACCACGATCATCGTCCCGGCGAAGGGCAGCATCCGGACGCCCGCGCCGAGTGGCGAGTGACCCAGGGCGAACTGGAAGTACTGGGTCATGATGAAGAAGTAGCCGAACATCACCAGGAACGAGACGGTGATGGTGAACGATCCCAGCCCGAACGGGCGGTGGCGGAAGAGCCGGGGGTCGAGCATCGGGTGCTCGGTGCCCAGCTCCCAGCGGATCCAGCCGGCCAGCAGGACGGCCGCGGCCACGAACCAGGCGATGGTTGTCCCCTCGCTCCAGCCGATCTCGCCCCCCTCGATGATGGCGTAGACCAGGGCCCCGAGGCCGGCGATGGACAGGAGCGAGCCGACCGGGTCGAGGGGCTGACCGTGCGGATCACGAGAGGTGGGGACGATGGCCATGATCAGGGCCGCGGCGATCACGGCGATGGGCACGTTGATGAAGAAGACCGACCCCCACCAGAACACCTCGAGGAGGGCGCCGCCGCCGATGATGCCGATGGCGCCGCCGGCGCCGGCGAACCCGGCCCACACCGCGATGGCCTTGGCCCGCTCGGACACCGGGAAGACCGACACCAGGATCGAGAGGGTGGCGGGCATGACCAGCGCGGCACCGATGCCCATCGAGCCCCGCGCCACGATGAGCATGGTGGGGCCGGTGGAGTACGCCGACCAGACCGCCCCGCCGGCGAAGATCACGAGGCCGACGAGCAGCGCGCCCTTGCGCCCGTAGCGGTCGCCCAACGCTCCGGCGGGCAGCAGCAGCCCCGCGAACACCAGGGCGTAGGCGTCGACGATCCAGAGCAGTTCGGTGTTGGTGGGGTCGAGCTCCTCGACGATCGACGGGATGGCGATGTTCAGCGAGCTCACCCCGGCCACCACGAGGATGAGGCAGCTGCACATGATGGCCAGGATCAGCCACTTGCGGGGGTGGCCGGTCTCGGCCGGGAACGTGGCCTGGGGGGCGAACATACGCGGCACAATAGGACAGTGTGTTGCACAACGCAACACTGCGTTGCACAGGTCACCCGATAGGGTCGGTCCCCGTGATCGAGGCGGTCATCTTCGACGGCGCCGGGGTGCTGACCGACGCCTTCTCGGCCGAGCTGGTGGCCGGTGCCCTGGCCGCAGGGGCCGACGCCGACGTGCTGGTCGAGGTGCTCTACCCGTTGTTCGCCGACGCCGGGACCGGAGCATCGGTGGGCAACCGGCTCGAGCGGGGCGAGATCAGCCTGGAGGACTTCCTGGGTGCGTTGGGCGAGCACGAGCCGGACGTGCGGCTGGTGCTGGATCCCGCTGCCCCCACCTTCTTCGGGCACGGGTTCGGTCCGAACCTGCCGATGCACCAGCTGGTGCGGGACGTGAAGGCGGCGGGGCTGGCCACCGCGCTGGTGTCGAACAACGTGCGTGAGTGGCAGCCCACCTGGGACCGGGTGATCCCGGCCGACCTCCCCTTCGACGTGCGGCTGTTCTCCTGGCAGGTGGGAATGCGCAAGCCCGAGCCCGGGATCTACCGCGCCGCGCTCGAGCGGCTCGACGTCGGCGCGGCAGCCACCCTCTACCTCGACGACTTCCCGGCCATGGTGGAGGGCGCCCGTCGAGCCGGCATGCGTGCCATCGAGGTGCGCGACAGCGCCGCCGCCATCGCCGAGGTCCGGGCCCTGCTGAGCCTCTGAGCCGGGTCCGGGGTCAGATGGTCAGCGCGGGATGTCGCTCCAGGCGAGGTCCTTGTCGACCCGGACGTCGCCGGGCAGACCCAGGACCCGCTCGCCCAGGATGTTGCGCATGATCTCGCTGGTGCCGCCCTCGATGGTGTTGGCCCGAGACCGCAGGAACTGCCCGGAGATCGTGGCCAGCCCGTGGGCTTCCTCGCTGCGCAGCATCGGGTAGCCCGGCGCGTGCAGCAGGCCGTCGGCGCCCTCGAGGTCGAGGCAGGTCTCGAAGATCCGCTGGTTGAGCTCGGCCGAGAACAGCTTGCCCACCGAGCCCCCGGGACCGGCGTCGCCGGTGCGGGCCAGCTCCTTGGCCCGCTGGTTCGTGAGCCGGAGGACCTCGGCGCGGATCCAGAGATCCGACACCCGCTCCCGCATGACCCGCCGCTCCACCTCGGACAGGCCGTCACGACGCTCGCTCCAGAGGTTCAGCAGGCTGCGGATCGGGCCGCCGCCCTTGCCGGCACCGCCGCCCCCGAGAGCCACCCGCTCGTTCATGAGGGTGGTGATGGCCACCCGCCAGCCGTCGCCCTCGTCACCCAACCGGTTTGCGTCGGGTACCCGGACGTCGGTCAGGAACACCTCGTTGAACTCGGCCTCGCCCGTGATCTGGAACAGCGGGCGCACCTCGACGCCCTCGCTGTGCATGTCCAGGACGAAGTACGACAGCCCCTTGTGCTTGGGAACGTCGGGGTTGGTCCGGGTCAGCAGCATCCCGTAGTTCGACACGTGGGCCAGGGTCGTCCAGACCTTCTGGCCGTTGACGACCCACTCGTCGCCGTCCTTGATCGCCCGGCTCGGGATGCCGGCCACGTCGGAGCCGTGGGTGGGCTCGGAGAAGAGCTGACACCAGATGTCCTCTCCCGTGAAGATCGGCCGCAGGTGCTCCTGGTGCATCTCCTCGGTGCCGTGGGCCAACACCACCGGCGCCCCCATCCCGATGCCGATGGGGTTCACCATCAGGTCGTGGTAGGGCACCTTGGCGTCGCGGAGGACGTCGTCGACCACCACCTGCATGCCCCGGCCGAGGCCCAGGCCACCCTTGCCCTCGGGGAAGTGCACCATCGCCAGCCCGGCGTCGAACTGAGCGCCCCGGAACGTGTACTGGTCGGTGGCGTGAGGGTCCACCTCGGCGAGCAGGATCTCGGTGCGCTCGCGCAGCTCCTCGGCGGTGATGGTCACGAGAACCTCCAGACACGGCTCCGGAGTGGAAACCGTCTACGATGACATCATATTGTATGGCGACATACTATCGAATATTGTATGGCGGCATACTATCAATCCTGCCCGACCCACCCTGCAAACCACCAGGGAATCAACGAGGAATGAGTCAATGCGCGATGTCGTGATCGTCGAAGCCGTTCGCAGCCCCCTGGGCAAGCGCGGCGGCGGCCTGTCCACCATGCACTCCATCGATCTGCTGGGCACCGTCCAGGCCGAGCTGTTCGAGCGCAGCGGGGTCGATCCCGCGGAGGTGGGGCAGGTGGTCGGGGGCTGCGTCGGCCAGGTGGGGATGCAGGCGATGAACGTGACCCGCAACGCCTGGCTCGCAGCCGGCCTCCCCCTCGAGGTGCCGGCCTCGACCGTCGACGCCCAGTGCGGCTCCTCCCAGCAGGCCACCAACCTGGCCTACTCGTTGGTGGCGGCCGGCGTGGTCGACGCAGCCGTCGGCTGCGGGGTCGAGGTCATGAGCACGGTCTTCATGGGGGCCACCGTTCCCACCGAGCCCGCAGTCGGCAAGCCGGTGAACAAGAACTACTGGGCCCACCACGAATTCACGTCGCAGTTCGAGGGCGCCGAGCGCATCGCCGAGCAGTGGGGAATCAGCCGCGCGGAGACCGACGCGTTCGGCAAGCTCAGCCAGGACCGGGCGGCCCGGGCCTGGGCCGAGGATCGCTTCGGCACCCAGATCGTGCCCATCGACGCGCCCGACCTGGGCGAGGACGGCAAGCCCGCAGACACCACCCACCGGGTCGAGCGGGACGAGGGCCTGCGGGACACCGACCTCGAGGCCCTCGCCGGCCTGAAGACCAACCTGCCCGGCGGCGTGCACACCGCGGGCAGCTCCTCCCAGATCACCGACGGTGCTGCGGCGGTGCTCATGATGACCCGCGAGAAGGCCCAGGAGCTCGGGGTCACGCCGCTCGCGTCGATCGTGGACAGCTGCCTGGTGGGCTCGGACCCGGTGCTCATGCTCACCGGGCCCATCTTCGCCACCCAGAAGCTGCTCGACGACAACGACATGAAGATCGGCGACATCGACGTGGTGGAGATCAACGAGGCCTTCGCCTCGGTGGTGCTCGCCTGGGAGCGCGAGCACCACCCCGACAGCGAGATCGTCAACCCCAATGGCGGCGCCATCGCCCTGGGGCACCCCCTGGGCGCCACCGGGGCGGTGCTCGTCACCAAGGCGGTCCACGAGCTCCGGCGCACCGACCGCGAGCACGCGATCGTCACCATGTGCTGCGGCGGCGGGCTCGGGACCGGCACCCTCATCCGCCGCGAGAGCTGAGCCCGACGGAGCCGATCGACCGATGGCCGGCAACAGCCACGAGCTGGACGCTCCCCCCTGGCTGCGGGTGGAGTCCACCATCATGGCCACCGCCCGCGCCATCAGGCAGGCCTACGACCAGCGCTTCGCCGGGCTCGACCTCAACCTCTCCGAGGCCAGCCTGCTCGCCTTCGTCGAGGAGTTCGGCCCGCTCACCCAGACCCGCCTGGCGGAGCGGCTGGGGCTGGGTCGGGCAGCGACGGGCTCGCTGATCGACGGCCTCGAGCAGCGGGGGTTCGTGGAGCGCCAGCCCGATCCCGAGGATCGCCGGGTCTGGCTGGTCACCATCACCGCGGCCGGCAAGGACGTGGTCCAGGAGATCACCGCCATCGACGAGGTCCTCCGCCGCGAGCTGCGGGCCGGCATCAGCCGCGACGAGCGCCACCAGCTGGCCGAGCTGCTGGTCCGCCTGGGGCGGAACCTGGCCGCGGCCCTCGCCGACGAGGACGACTGACACAAGGAGCCACACCATGGACGTCTCTGGAGCCGCTGCGGTCGTGACCGGCGGAGCCTCCGGGCTCGGCGAGGCCAGCGCCCGCCAGCTCGCCGGGCTCGGCGCCCGCTGCGTGATCGTCGACCTGAACGAGGAGAAGGGCAACGCGGTCGCGGCCGACATCGGTGGGCTGTTCGCCCGGGCCGACGTGGCCGACGAGGTGGAGGTGCAGGCCGCAGTGGACGCTGCCGCGGAGATGGGGCCGCTGCGGATCCTGGTCAACGGGGCCGGCATCGGCAGCGCCGGTCGCACGGTGGACCGCAACGGCAACCCCATGGACCTGGGCGCGTTCGAGCGGGTGGTCCGGGTCAACCTGATCGGCACCTTCAACTGCATCCGGCTGGCGGCCGCAGTGATGGCCAGGACCGACCCGGTGGACGCCGACGGTCAGCGGGGCGCCATCGTGAACATGGCGTCGGTGGCCGCCTTCGACGGCCAGACCGGCCAGAACGCCTATTCGGCCTCCAAGGGCGGGGTGGTGGGCATGACCCTGCCGATCGCCCGGGACCTGGTGCCGCTGGGCATCCGCATCAACACCGTGGCCCCCGGCCTCATCGACACTCCCATCTACGGCGAGGGTGAGGCCTCCGAGGAGTTCAAGGCCCACCTGGGCCAGAGCGTGCTGTTCCCCAAGCGCCTCGGCACCGCCGACGAGCTGGCCCAGATGGTGATCCAGTGCATCGTCAACGACTACATGAACGGCGAGACCATCCGGGTCGACGGCGGGGTACGGCTGCCGCCCAAGTAGTGAGCGGGCGGCTCAGCTGCTGCAGCTGAGCTGGGAGCAGCCGGGGCGGTCCCGGGCCCAGTCGGGCCGCCTGGTGGCGAACCGGTCGCGCCCGGGCTGGTCGTCGTAGGGCCGGCGGAGCAGGTCGAGCAGCTCGCGGACCAGCCCGTACTCGCCCTTCTCGGCGTCGTCGATGGCCAGCTGGGCCAGGTAGTTGCGGAGCACGTAGCGGGGGTTGACCGCGTTCATGGCCTCCCGGCGAGCGCCGTCGGCGAGCCCGCTGGCCCGGATCCGGGCCCGGTACCGGTCGATCCAGGCGACCGTGGCCTCACGCAGCGGCCCGGTGGGCTGATCGGCTGCGTAGTAGGCGTCGAGCAGCGGTGCCAGGGGGTCGCCGGTGGCCGGGTCGGAGACCGCGACGTCGGCCAGGCCCCGGAAGAACAGGGTCATGTCGGTCTCGGTCGCGGTCAGCAGGCCCAGCAGCTCCCCGAGCAGATCCTCGTCGGTACCGCGATCGAAGTCGGGGCCCCGACCGAACTCGGGGAGCCCGATCTTGGCGGCCATCATCGCGGCCCAGCTCCGGTTGAAGTGCTCGACGTAGCCGTCGAGGGACTGCTGCAGGGGTTCGGGCTCGCCCACCAGGGGCAGGATGGCGTTGGCCAGCTTGGCCAGGTTCCAGTGGGCGATGGCGGGCTGGTTGCCGTACCGGTACCGCCGATGGGCCGCGTCGGTGGTGTTCGGGGTCCAGCCGGGATCGAAGTCGTCGAGCCAGCCGTAGGGCCCGTAGTCGATGGTGAGGCCGTGAACCGACATGTTGTCGGTGTTCATGACCCCGTGGACGAAGCCCACCCGCTGCCAGTGGACGATCAGCTCGGCGGTCCGCCGCACCACCTCGTCGAACCAGGCCACGTAGGTGTCGGGGCCGGGCTCGCCCAGCTCGGGGAAGTGCACACCCACGGTGTGGTTGGCGAGAGCCTGCAGGGTGCTCACGTCGTCGCGGGCGGTGAATATCTCGAAGCTCCCGAAGCGGATGAACGACGGCGCCACCCGGCACACCACCGCGCCCGGCTCGTGCTCGGGGCGGCCGTCGTAGAACATGTCGCGCAAGACCTGGTCGCCGGTGGCGATCACGCTCAGCGCCCGGGTGGTGGGCACGCCCAGATGGTGCATGGCCTCCGAGCACAGGAACTCCCGGATGGAGGAGCGGAGCACCGCCAGCCCGTCGCCGGCCCGGGAGTACGGCGTGAGGCCGGATCCCTTGAGCTGGAGCGTGTGCCGCCGACCTTCGTGCACCACCTCGCCGAGGGTGATGGCCCGCCCGTCGCCGAGCTGGCCGGCCCAGACGCCGAACTGGTGGCCGCCGTAGTTGGCGGCGTGCGGATCCATCCCGTCCAGCACCGCGTTGCCCGAGAACACCTCGGCGAAGGCTGCCGAGGCCACCTCGTCGGCCGAGAGCCCTATGGCCGACGCCACCTCGGCCGAGTGGGCCACCAGCTCCGGATCCGACACCGGGGTGGGCGGCACCCGCGAGTACGCGGCCCCGGTGACCGGCCGGGGCCGGTTGAGGTCCACCGGATCGGCCGGGAGGTCCTCGGTGAAGCGGTTGTCGAAGGCCAGGCCGGCCAGCGGCGTCGCTGCCATGGCCTCAAGCCTAGGAGCGCGGGTCTGCTACACCGGTGCCGATGGCCGACCTCGTGGACCCTTTCGCCGACGACAGCCCGGCCGAGCTGGCCCCGGTGCGACACGGCGAGGACCTCGACTGGCCACGGATCGAGGCCCACCTGCGGGCCGAGCTCGGCGGCACCGTCGACACCAGCGGACCGTTCGCGGTCCTCCAGTTCCCCAACGGTGCCGCGAACCTCACGTATCTGATCCGCCTCGGCCCCTCCGAGCTGGTGCTGCGGCGCCCGCCGTTCGGGACCCTGGCCCCGGGTGCCCACGACATGCGCCGCGAGTTCAAGGTGCTGTCGCGGCTGTGGGCCCACTACGACAAGGCGCCGCGGGCGTACCTGTTCTGTGACGACCACGACGTGGCCGGCGCCGACTTCTTCGTGATGGAGCGGCGGCACGGGGTGGTGGTGCGGGGGGTGATCCCGCCGCCGTTGCGAGACCATCCAGACGTGGGCCGTCGCATCGGCCTGGCCCTCGCCGACGCCATGGCCGAGCTGCACCTGCTCGATCCCGACCGGTGCGGGCTCGCCGACCTGGGCCGGCCCGACGGGTTCGTCGCCCGCCAGGTGTCCGGCTGGCGGACCCGGTGGGACCTGGTGGCCGACGAGCGCTACGACGCCCCGATGCGCGAGCTCCACGCCGAGCTCGACCGCACCATGCCCGGGTCCCAGCGGGTGTCGTTCGTGCACAACGACCTCAAGCTCGACAACTGCATGATCGACCCGGCCGACCCCGACCGGGTGGAGGCGGTGTTCGACTGGGACATGACCACCCTGGGCGACCCCCTCATCGACCTCGGAACCCTGTTGAGCTACTGGCCGGACCCCGCCGACCCGCCCGGCGGTGGCCGGTTCAGTCACGAGGGCATGGACCGCATGGGCCTGCCGAGCCGGGCCGAGCTGTGCCACCGCTACCAGGCCGCGTCCGCGCTCGACCTGTCGGCCGTCGGTTGGTACGAGGCCTTCGCCACCTGGAAGACCATCACCGTGGTGCAGCAGCTGCACCATCGCTGGAAGGTCGGCGACAGCACCGATCCCCGCATGGAGTACATCGCGGACCGGATCCCGGCCCTGCTCACCACCGCCCGGGATCTGCTCCACGGCTGATTGGCTAGGGTCACGCCATGCTGGACACGCTCCGATCCGTCATCCGCTTCCGTGGGATCGAGACCGACCCCGTGGCCCGCCGGCTGGCCCGGGTGGCCAACGTGGAGGACCTGCGCCGCATCGCCGAGCGGCGGCTGCCGGGCGGCGTGTTCGACTACATCGACGGGGCTGCCGAGGACGAGGACACCGCGGCCCGCAACGTCGGCGGGTTCCACGACATCGAGTTCCGGCCCCGGGTCCTGCGTGACGTGTCGGCGATCGACACCAGCGCCGAGGTGCTCGGCCGGCGGCTGCCATTCCCGCTGATCCTGGCCCCGACCGGGTTCGGGCGCATCGCCGACTCCCAGGGGGAGCTGGCGGTGTGCCGGGCCGCGGCCCGAGCGGGGTTGCCCTACACCCTCTCCACCATGGGCACCCGCTCCATCGAGGAGGTGGCCGAGGCCCAGGCCGAGGTGAGCACCGGCGTCGACGGCGAGCCGGTCGTCGACCCCCGCCGCTGGTTCCAGGTCTACGTCTGGAAGGACAAGGGCCTGCTGAAGGAGCTGCTCGACCGGGCCCAGGTTGCCGGCTACGAGTCGATCATCATCACCGTGGACACCGCGGTGCTGGGCCGGCGCGAGCGCGACGTGCGCCGGGGCTTCACCCTGCCGCCGAAGATCGGCCTCGACACCCTCGTCGACGGAGCGCTCCATCCGTCATGGACGCTGGACTTCCTGCGGGCCGAGCCCATCATGTTCGCCAACGTGGTGGGCCGGGGAGCCGACGACGGGAGCGACGCGGTCTCCCTGGCCGAGCACGTCAACGCCCAGTTCGACCAGTCGCTGTCCTGGGACGACATCGAGTGGTTCCAGTCCGTCTGGAGCGGACCGGTGATCCTCAAGGGCATTCAGTGCGTCGAGGACGCGGTGACGGCCGCCGATGTGGGCGTGGCCGCGGTGGCCCTGTCGAACCACGGTGGCCGCCAGCTCGACGGGGCCCCGGCGCCGATCGAGCTGGTGGCTCCGGTGGCCGACGCCATCGGCGGCCGGGCCGAGATCTACTGCGACGGCGGGGTCCGGCGGGGCAGCGACATCGTCAAGGCGCTGGCCCTGGGGGCCGACGCCTGCATGATCGGCCGGGCCTACTTCTACGCCCTCGCGGCCGCTGGGGAGCGCGGCGTCGACTGGGTGCTCGAGTTCCTGCGGGCCGGGATGGCCCAGACCATGGCTCTCACCGGCGTCCGCAACCCGAGCGAGCTCTCCCCGGACCTGGTGCGGTTCAGGGGCGGGTGAGGCCGGGCCTGCTCAGTGCAGCAGGTCCCTCGCCGACCAGTAGGCCCGGAGCCGCTGCACGAACTGGCCGGCGGGCTCGATGTAGAGCCGGTGGCCGAGCACGTCGGCCACCGACCGCAGCTCGGTCCGGCCGTGGGCCACGAGCCCGTCGAGCAGCGATCGCTCGACGTCGTCCATGACCAGGGAGCGGTCCCCGCTCGTGACCGTCGCCAGCCGGGCCAGGCCGTGCTCCTCGGCCAGCACCAGCTCGAGCTGCCGGCACGCCGAGGCAGTGGCCCCCACCACCTCGGGCCAGGCGGTGCTGACGATCTCGAGCTGGTGGCCGAGGTGGCGGACCTGGGATCGCCACTTGCCCATGGCCTCCGTCTCGTCGCCCCGGATCCGCTTCCATTGCCGCCGGCCCCGACGGTACGTCTGCTGGAGGCCGGTCGTGAGGGCGTCGAAGGAGTCCTCGACGGGCTCGCGGCCGTACATGCGGGCGTCGGTGCGGTCGTCGACGGGCCAGGCCGCGAACCGGGCTCGGGCTCGCCGCAGCCGGTGCAGCGTCTGCTGCATGGCCTCGCCCTCCGAGAGCGCCCTCAGCCGGTAGAGCTGGTGGCGGTGCAGTAGCTGGCTGCGCAGGGGGGCCATCGCGCTCGGCTGGAGCACCGACTTGTACCGGGCCCGGAGCTGGTCGAGGGCGCGCAGCTCCGGCTGGCCCTCGAGCAGCCCGCCCAGCAGCTCGCTGGTCTCGTCGAGGATGCGCAGCTCGGTGCGGTAGGCCTCGTCGCCGATCGACGATCGCACCAGGCGCAGCACCGCCGCGATCCGGTCCATGGCCTTGAGGGTGGCGCTGGTGGCGATCCCCAGGTCGGCGGCGGGGTCGCTCAGGGCGTCGATGGCGATGCTGAACTGCTCGGTGGTGAGCCGGTGCAGGGCGGCCGCCAGGGGCTCGTCCCCACCCACGACATACCCGCTGGCCGGGACGTCGGGCAGGTACCGGGTGCGGGGGTCGAGCGCGAGCACGGAAGGGGAACGCTCGATCGCGGGCACGCCAGGAGGTTACTCACGCGATACCGGAGACGTGGGTAGCCGGACCGAGCGGGGTTCGCCGACATCGCTGGAATGGCCCGGCTCCGCCGGGGCTCATGAACGGGGCCCTCTTGCGCCAGGAGGTTACAGTGCCGCATGAGTCGCGCGGCCCAGGCCGGTTTGATCGGCCCGGCCACCAGACGATGGGGGGCCATGAGCTCACGCGCGCGCCTGCCGTCCTTCCTCGTCGCCCTGGCGGTCCTGATCCTGGTGGCCGGGGGCTGCTCGGGCGACGGCGAGGTCGTGGTCTCCAGCCCCTCGATCGAGCCCAGCGTCGAGGGCGCCGAGCCCGCCGACGCCGGATCGGGCGCTGACGCCGGGCCCCAGGGCGATGCTCCAGCGACCACGGGCGACGAGGCCGAGGAGGAGTCCGGTGGCTTCGAGCTGCCACCGCTCGGCGACGGGGCCACCGCCGACGGGGACGCCGGCGACGAGGGTGCCAGCGAGGGCGACACCAGCGGGAGCGCCCAGCTCGAGGCCGGGTTCCTGCAGCAGGCCGTAGAGGTGACCAGCGGGTCCACGAGCTACCGCTACGAGATGTCGTTCGCCATGCGGATCAGCGACCCCTCCATGTCGCTCGACGTCTCGCCCGACGAGCCGCTCGCAGTGGGCGCGATCTCGGGGAACACCTCCTGGATGCTCCTGGACATGGGAGGCATGTTCGACGCGATCGCGGAGTCCCTCCCGCCGGGCCAGGCCGCGGAGATGGATCGGATGCTGGGCGACGACCTCACCATGGAGATCATCACCGACGGCGACGCCCTCATGTACCTGCGGGCCCCGATGCTGGCATCGCTGGCCGCGCAGGGCCAGATGCCCGGCGCCGGGGAGCTGGGTGCCCTCGGAGACGGCTGGGGGACCGTCGACATCAGCCGGAGCGGGCTGCTCAGCGCGGAGGAGCTGGCCGAGCTCACCGGGGCCCAGGCCAGTGCCTCGCCCGAGGCCATGATGGAGCTCCTGCGTGAGGCGGCCGACATCACCGAGGTGGGCCGGGTCGACGTCCGCGGGGTGACGACCACCCATCTGCGGGCCCGGGTGAGCCTGCGGGCCATGATCGAGGCCCAGGGCGTGGATCTCGAGCAGTTCGGCGCCATGCTCGACGTGGACTCGGTGCTCGGTGTGGTGCTGCCGTTCGAGGTGTACGTCGACGACGACGATCGGGTCCGGCGGGTGGAGCTGACCATGGATCTCGCCAGCATCGAGGACGTGGTGGGTGAGACCGCGCCCCAGGGCACCGAGTTCTCGTACACCACGTCGATCGACATGTTCGACTTCGGCGCCGACATCACCATCACCCCCCCGCCCGCCGACCAGATCGTCGGCGACATCACCGACGTGTTCCTCGGCCTGGGCGGGTGACGACACTGGGGTCTGACCCCGGTCATCACCGAGTTGTATGCAACTTGTCTATGGCAGGGGCCGACCGCGGCGCGTGGCCCCGGCGGTAGCGTGGCCGGCCATGGCGTCGCGGCGATGACCGGGATCGAGCTGGGCATCGCCCTGGCGGTCATGACCCTGGGCGCGGCGCTGCAGGGCAGCGTGGGCTTCGGCCAGAACCTGATGGCGGCACCCGTGGTGGCCGCCATCGAGCCCGACGTGGTTCCCGGGGCCTTGCTGCTGACCGCGCTGGCCATCAACGCCCTGGTGGCGTTCAGGGAACGTGCCACCTTCGATCTCCGCGAGGTCAGCCCGGCGATCGTGGGTCGGCTCCCGGGGGTGGCGCTGGGCGCGCTCGCGGTGACCGCGCTGTCCGTCGACGGGCTGGGGCTCACCCTCGGCTGCCTGGTGCTGGCCGCCGCGCTCGTGAACCTGAGCGGGGTCGTGATCCCGGTGACCACCCGGACCAAGCTGGGCGCAGGGCTGCTGTCCGGCTTCGGCGCCACCGCGGTCGGCATCGGCGGCCCGCCGATGGCCATCCTGTACTCGGGCTCGGACGGCAAGGTCCTGCGCTCGACGCTCGCCGGGTTCTTCCTGGTGGGCACGGCCATCTCCGTGGCCGCGCTGGTGATCGTCGGCGAGCTGGGCTCGCGCCAGATCGAGCTGGGCCTGCCGCTGATCCCGGGCGTGGTCGTCGGCTACCTGGCCTCGAACCGCCTGACCCCGATTCTCGACCGCGGCTACACCCGGCCCGCGGTCCTGAGCGTCTCGGTGGCCACTGCGGTGGTCATCCTGGTGCGCTCGCTGGTCTGAGGGCCTCGAGCAGGAACGCCGCCTGGAGCCGTAGCAGGTTCTCGGCCACCACCTCCTGGGGGGTCATGTGGGTGACCCCCGACAGGGGCAGCACCTGGTGGGGCCGGCCTGCAGCGAGCAGGGCCTGGGAGAGCTTCAACGTGTGCGCCGCGACCACGTTGTCGTCGGCGAGGCCGTGGATGAGCAGCAGCGGTCGGGTCAGCTGCGCCGCGTCGGCGGTGAGGTCGGTGCGGTCGTAGTTCTCGGGCTCGACGTCGGGATGGCCCAGGTAGCGCTCGGTGTAGTGGGTGTCGTAGAGGCGCCAGTCGGTGACCGGGGCTCCGGCCACCGCGACGTGGACCCGATCGGGTCGGCGCAGCACCGCGAGCGCGGCGAGGTAGCCCCCGAACGACCAGCCCCGGATCCCGACTCGCTCGAGATCCATCCCCGGGTACTCGGCGGCCATCGCGTCCAGGGCGACCAGCTGGTCGTCGAGCACCGGGCCAGCCAGGTCGTTGCGCACGGCTCGCTCGAAGGCCGGTCCCCTCGATGGGGTGCCCCGGCCGTCGGCGATCACGACCGCGAATCCCTGGTCGGCGAACCACTGGGAGACGCCGAACTGCTGCCGGGCCCGGCGGACCAGCTGCGCGTGGGGGCCGCCGTAGGGATCGAGAAGAACCGGCAGCGGGGTGTCCCGCTCGGCCCCCTCGGGGAGGACCACTGCGGTGTGCAGGTCCAGCGGGCCGGACCGGTGGAACGCCACCTCCGGCACCAGCGCCGGGGTCTCGGCCCGGTTCTCGATGGTGGCCACCGGGGATCCGTCCGCCAGCACCGTCGTGATCGCCCCCGAGTGGGCCATCCCGAGAGCGCCGACCACGACCACGTTGCCGGCGGTGGCGGCGGTGTGCACCCCGGGCTCGCTCGTGAGCCGGGTCAGCTCACCCGAGAGGGCGACGTGGAACAGCTGCCGCTCGGTGGCGTCCACGGAGCCCGCGGCCAGGATCCCGTCCTCGTCGGCCTGGAGCACCTCGACGATCTGCACCTCGTCGGGGGTGAGGGGGGTGCCGTCCAGCACCAGTCGTCGGGCGGCACCCCGGTCCTCCACTGTCAGCAGTCGCTCGCCGACCCAGCAGGGGGCGCCGGGGACGATCTCGATCCAGTCGTCGTCGTGCCAGCGGTAGACCTCGGCGCAGCTGCCCGACGCCGGATCGACGCGCAGCACCGCCATCGTCCGCTGGTCGCGGGTCTGGGCCACCACCGTGGGATCGTCCCGGGGCTCCCAGGAGGCGTCGACGAGGTACTCCCACTCGCCGCTCGGGTTCCACGCCACCTCGGTCGCCAGGCCCTCGACGGGGTGGATCTCCAGCCGGACCTCGGCGTTGGCCGAGCCGGCCTCGGGGTAGCGGATCACCGCGGGCTCCAACCAGGGGTGGATGGGGGATGCGATGTGCCACCGTGACACCTCCCCGGTGTCCACCCGTGACACCAGCAGCCGTGACCCGTCCGGGCTCCACCAGTAGCCCCGGCTGCGGCCCATCTCCTCGGCGGCGATGAACTCTGCCAGGCCGTGGGTGACGTCGGGATCGTCGCTGCCCGCCACCAGGGCGTCGCCGGCATCCAGAGAGGTGACCCGGAGGTTGCCGTCGGCCACGTAGGCCACCCGGGCGCCGGTGGGGTCGGGCCGGGGGTCGAACACCCCCTCGACGCTGGGTAGCCGGGCGGTCTCAGCGGTGAGGAGGTCGGTGGTGAACAGGCGCCCACCCAGCGAGAACACGGCCCCGGTCACGTCGGCGTCGGTGGCGTAGGACACGATGCCCCCGCCGGCCTCACGGGCGCGCTCGCGGCGGGCCCGCTCCTCGGGCGGCACGTCGGCGTCGGCCTCGTCCCCCAGCAGCTCCTCGGGATCGGCCACCATCCGTTCGGTGCCCGACGCCAGGTCCAGCACCCACAGCCGGTTCACCGGGTCGTCGCCGGCGGTGGAGCGGAGGAAGGCCACCCGGCTGCCGTCGGGGGCCACCCGGAAGCTGCGCGGCGCCCCGAGGGTGAACCTCCTGGTGCGGGCGTGCTGGCGTGGGTAGTCGTCCCGCTGCACGCGACCTCACCCGTCGCCGGCGGTGACGAAGTCGACGAGGCGCTCGACCGCGTTGATGAGCGGGGTCTCCAGATCGCGGTAGGTCATCACCCGACCCAGGATCTGCTTCCAGAACGTGGCCGGCTCCTCCCGTGAATCCAGCGCGGCCATGACCCCGGCCTTCCAGGGTTGGCCGATGGGCACCGTCGGCCAGGCGTCGATCCCGACCGTGGCAGGGCGGATGGCCTGCCAGATGTCGACGTAGGGGTGACCGCACACCAGGACGTGAGGGGAGCCTGCCGAGGCCTCGGCAGCCAGGCGGGACTCCTTGGTGCCGTCGACGAGATGATCGAGCAGTACCCCGAGCCGGCGCCCCGGGCCGGGCCGGAACGACCGCACCCGCGCCACCAGATCGTCGGCGCCGCCCAGGGGCTCGACGACCACACCCTCGACCCGCAGGTCGTCGCCCCAGACCTTCTCGATGAGCTCGGCGTCTTGGCCGCCCTCGACCCAGATCCGTGCCGCTCGGGCCACTCGGGGCGGGACCGAAGCCACGGCCAGCGAGCCGGACGCGGTCCACGCCACCTCGGGCTCGGTGTCCGGCGCGACCAGCCGGCGCAGCGCCACCGGCCGGCCGTCGAGCGCGAACGCGCCGTCGACGGGTCGCCAGGCGTGGTCCCGACCGGTGTCGTCGCGCAGAATGAGCTGCTGGCCCTCCACGTAGCGCATCACCGCGCCGGCGGTCCCGCTGGCCCGGTGCACCAGCACCATACCGAGGAACACGTCGACGGGGTCCACCGCCGGCCCGGGTCGCCGGGGTGCATCGACGTCGAGGGGCCCCGACAGGATGCCGTCGCCGGTCACGCCAGCACCAGGCGCCGGAGGGCGTCCTGCTGATCATCGGTGCCCAGGGCGATGAGGACGTCCCCCTCCTTCGGGCTCAGCTCGTGGGGCGGGTGGTGGTGGAAGCGGCCCGACTGTTCTCGCAGGGCCAGGATCGTGGCCCCGCCCAGCTCGCACTCCCCGAGCGTCTGATGGAGGACCTGCGAGCCGGCCGGAACGGTCACTTCGATGATGGAGACCGCGAGCTCGC
Organism: Acidimicrobiales bacterium; assembly: GCA_041636995.1. Taxonomy (GTDB): domain Bacteria; phylum Actinomycetota; class Acidimicrobiia; order Acidimicrobiales; family UBA8592; genus JBFINV01. The sequence continues at coordinate 20,835 of JBFKRY010000013.1, forward strand.
GGTCGTGCATGGCGATGTCGAGGTACTCCGCCACGTTCGGTTGGGTCACCAGCGCAGCCATGTGGGCGCCCCCCAGGTGGTGGGGGTTCACGACCCGGTCGGCGCCTGCCTGGTACAGCTTGGGCTCGCTATCGGGGGCCGTGGCCCGGGCCACGATGAAGAGGTCCGGCTTGAGGGCCCGGGCCGACAGGGTGACGTAGACGTTGTCCGCGGCGCTGTCGAGGGCGACGACGAGCGCCGAGGCTCGGGCGACCCCCGCGTCGGCGAGAACGCCGTCGTCGGTGGCATCGCCCCTCACGGAGAGCAGATGGGCGAAGTCGAGGGTGGGGTCGCGGTCGATCACCACGATCCTGCGGCCCTCGCCGCGGAGTGTGGCGCTGATCGCCTGGCCCACCTGACCCCAACCGCAGACCACGATGTGGTCGCTCATGTCCTGGATGTTGCGTTCCATGCGTCTCCTCCCGAACTCGCGGGTGAGCCGGCCCTCGAGCAGGGTCTCGAGCAGCACGCCGAGCGTGTACAGCACCGAGCCCGCCCCCACCATGATGAGCAACACGGTGAAGACCTTGTACTCGGTGTCGACGTCACCGATCTCCCGGTAGCCGACCGTGGAGACGGTGATGACCGTCTGGTAGACCGCGTCGACGAAGCCGAGGCCCAGGGACAGGTAGCCGACGGTGCCCCCGGCCAGGATCACGATGAGGATCCCGACTGCGATGCGCAGCCGGCGCCACAGGCTGCTGGGGGTGCGCCGGGAACGGCGCCATGACAGCTGTCTCCTCGACATGTTCCGGAAATGCTGCCACGGCGGCCGCTCGCGCGGACGGTTGGTCCGCGGCCGGATCGGCTCGGGTCAGCTCGTCGCGCCGAAGATCGACTTCGCCTCCAGGAACTCCCGGAAGCCGTGCTCACCCCACTCGCGGCCGTTGCCGGACTGCTTGAAGCCCCCGAACGGCGCGTTGAGGTCGGGACCGGCGCCGTTGACGTGCACGTTCCCGGTGCGGATCCGGCGGGCCACCGTCGCGGCCCGGGCCGGATCGCCCGACGAGACGTAGCCCGACAGCCCGTAGGGGGTGTCGTTGGCGATCTCGACGGCTTCGTCCTCGTCGCGGTAGCCGATGATCGACAGCACCGGGCCGAAGATCTCCTCCTGGGCGATGGTCATGTCGTTGGTGACGTGCGAGAACACCGTAGGCCGGACGTAGTAGCCGGTGTCGACCCCGTCGGGGCGGCCGGGGCCGCCGATCTCGAGGGTGGCCCCCTCGTCGATCCCCTGCTGGATGAGCCCCTGGATCTTCTCGAACTGCGCCTGCGAGGCCACCGGACCGATCTGGATGCCCTCACCGTCGGTCCCGGCCCGGACCCGCTCGGCCGCGGCGCGGGCGATGGCCGCGGCCTCCTCCATGCGGTCCGCCGGTACCAGCATGCGGGTGCCGGCGTTGCAGGACTGCCCGGAGTTCGAGCACATACCCACCACGTCCCGGGAGATGGCGGCCTCGAAGTCGGCGTCGTCGAGGATGATGTTGGCGGACTTCCCGCCCAGCTCCTGGGCCACCCGCTTCACGGTGGGCGCGGCGTTCTTGGCCACCTCGATCCCGGCCCGGGTGGAACCGGTGAACGACATCATGTCCACGTCGGGGTGCGACGACAGGGCAACGCCCACGGTGGGGCCGTCCCCGTTGACCAGGTTGAACACCCCGGCGGGCACGCCGGCGGCGTCGAGAACCTCGGCCAGGATCAGGGCGCTGATGGGCGCCACCTCCGACGGCTTGAGCACCATCGTGCAGCCGGCGGCGAGCGCCGGCGCCACCTTGCAGGCGATCTGGTTCAGCGGCCAGTTCCAGGGGGTGATCAGGCCGCACACGCCCACCGGCTCGTACACCACCAGGGCGGAGCCCACCTGCTCCTCGAACTCGAAGTCCTCGAGAATGCCCTTGGCGACCATGAGATGGCCCACGCCGGCGGGCACCTGGGCCTTGGCCGCGAACTTGGGCGGGGCGCCCATCTCCGAGCTGACCGCGGTCGCCAGGTCTTCGGCCCGGGCCATGTACTGCTCGATGACCCGGCCGAGCAGCTCGACCCGCTCCTCGCGGCTGGTCTGCGAGAAGGACGGGAAGGCCCGCCGGGCCGCGGCCACGGCCGCGTCGACGTCGTCGGGCCCGCCCATGGCGATGGTGCAGATGGACTGCTCGGTGGCCGGGTCGATCACGTCGAGCTTCTCGCTGGTCGCAGGCTCGACCCAGTGGCCGTCGATGTAGAACTTGTGGGCGTTCTCGGTGAGCGAATCCACGCTTGGGGCCTCCAGACTCGGGCGGTTTCCCCCGAGTCTGTCAGCGGCCGGGCCCGAATGCGACGCCGGGCGGCCTGCCGGGACCTACCCGGCAACGCAACCCGCGAATCCTGCGTCAGGCGGACCGGAGCCAGCGCCGGACCCGGTGCTCGGTGGTCTCGAGCCCCTCGGGCATCGTCGCCTGCTCCTCCTGGGTCATCGACCGCCACCACTCGCCGTACCGGCGGGCACCCCAGGCGGCGGTGGCGCCGTGGAGGACCACGCTGAGCAGGACCGTCCACGCCACGATGGCGAAGAGGGCGTCGGCCCCGGCCAGCTCTTCCTCCAGCAGAAGCAGCCCGAAGAGGATCGAGGCCAGCCCCCGGGGCCCGAACCAGCCCACGAAGACCACCGTGGGGACCGCTGCGCCGGTCCCCAGCATCGCCAGCGCCACCGGGAGCATCCGGCCGATCGTGAGCGCCGCCACCGCGCAGGCCAGCACCCCCACGGTGGCCTCGTCCAGGGCCGAACCCAGCAGCACGTTGCCGAACAGGAAGAACGACACCGCGGCGGCGAGCTGGGCGGTGTCCTCCGTGTACTCGTCCAGGTGCTCGGCGTCCGGGCTGACCCGGCCGAACGCCAGGCCTGCGGTGAAGGCGGCGATGAAGCCGTTGCCGCCGAGCTCGAGCGATGCCGTGAACGCCGCGAGCCCGATCGACAGGGTCGCCAGCTGTGCGTAGATGCCGTCGACCCATCCGTGGCTCGTGGCCCGGTGCAGCAGCCAGGCCCCGGCCGCCCCGGCGACCACCCCCAGCAGGATCCCGACGCCGATCTGCTCGAACACGAACGTGATCCAGAACCGGGTGGTGCCGGGCTCCTCGTCCTCCTCGGCGAGCACCAGGAACAGCGCGACCGCGGGCACGACCAGCCCGTCGTTGAGACCCGACTCGACGTTGAGCCCCTGGCGGATGCGGGCCGGGACCGCGGGGTCGGTGACGACCTCCTGGCCCAGCGCGGCGTCGGTGGGCGCCAGGATGGCGGCGATCAGCGCCGCCTCCCACCCCGACACCCCGTCGACGAGGACGGTCACCACCAGGGTGCCCATGGCGACGGTGAGCGGCAGCCCGATTCCCAGCAGGCGGGCCGGGAGCATCACCTCGCGGCGCAGCGCCGCCAGGTGGATGCGGGTCGCGTCCGAGAACAGCAGGATGGCCAGGGTGACCTCGCCCACCAGGGCCACCCCCTCCGCCTCGAGCCCGAGGTCGACGACGTCGAGCAGCTTCGGCCCGCAGACGAGGCCCGCGGCGACGAACACCATGGGGGCGCTGACGATGGTGGGACCGATGCGGCGGGAGATGAGGGCGAATCCCACCACCACCGCGGCGATGATGGCGACGTCGCCGCTCACCGAGCCGGGCTCCGCATCAGACCAGGAGCACGTCGGTCACCACGTCGACCAGGCTCGGTCCCTCGTGGGCCAGCGCCTCCTCGAGGGCGGCGTCGAGGTGGTCGGGGTCGGTCACCCGGATGCCGTTGGCCCCGCAGAGGGTCGCGAAGGCCGCGAAGTCCGGGTTGACCAGCTCGGTCTGCCACACGTCGAGCTCCGCGCCCCGCTGCTCCTTCGAGATCTTGCCGAGCTCGCCGTTGTTCATGAGCACGTGGGTGATCCGCATCCGGTACTTCACGGCGGTCGTGAGCTCCATGGCGTACTGACCGAAGCCGCCGTCGCCCGACACCGACACCACCGGCCGATGGTCACCGACCGCGGCCCAGGCGCCCATCGCCGCCGGGAAGCCGAAGCCGATCGAGCCGAGGTAGCCCGACATCAGCACGTCCTGGTCGCTCACCTCGAAGTACCGGCCGAAGGAGTAGGTGTTGTTGCCGACGTCGACGCAGATGACCGCGTCGGCAGGCACGGTGCGGGTCATGGCGGCGAACAGCGCCGCGGCGCCTATCCCCTGGCCCCGGTCGTCGGCCAGGCGCCGTTGCTTCTCGGCCCGCCAGATGTCCCAGCGGGCCGCCACCTCGGGCCGGTGGTCGATGCAGCGACGATCCTCTCCGATGCCCTCCCGGAGCAGGCGCGCCGTGACCCCCACGTGGCCCTGCAGGGGGATCTCCACCGGATGGAACCGGCCCAGGGCCATGGGGTCGTAGTCCACCTGGATGATGGGCTTGTAGCTGGCGATGCCGGTGTGGTTCGAGAACGACGCTCCGAAGGTCACGACCAGGTCGCTCTCGTTCATGAACCAGCTTGCGATGGGGGTGCCGCTGCGTCCCAGCACTCCGCATCCCAGCTCGTGGTGATCCGAGATCAGGCCCTTGGCTTTGAACGTGGTGGCCACCGGGGCCCCGATGTGCTCGGCGAAGGCACACACGTCGTCCATGTGGTCGCGGGCGCCCTTGCCGACGATGACCATCGGCCGGCGGGAGCCGGCGATCCGGTCGATCGCCGCAGCGAGGGCGTCGGTCGGCGGCCCGATCTCGCGAGACCCGGTCCTGCCGTCGGGCCCCGACGGCTTCGCGTCCGACGCCAGGACCTGCACCTCGTCTGGGAGCACCAGGTGGGCCACGTCCCGCTGGACCAGGGCGGTCTTGCAGGCCAGGCTCATGATCTCCGCGTGGTCGGCCCCGGCCTGGACGGTCTCGCTGTAGGCGGCCACGTCGGCGAAGGCGGCCTCGAGGTCCAGATCCTGGAACGCCCCCCGCCCCTTGTCCTTCGACGGCACCTGGCCCGAGAGGGCGAGCACCGGCGCCCGGTCGACCTTGGCGTCGTAGAGGCCCGTCAACAGGTTGGTCGAGCCCGGACCGGCGATCCCGAAGCAGCCGGCCAGGCCCCCGGTGAGCTTGCCGTAGGCGGTGGCGGCGAAGGAGGCCGCGCCCTCGTGGCGGATCCCGAAGTAGCGCAGGTCGCCCCGGGCCTCGGCCCGGCGCATGGCGTCGGCGAACCCCAGGTTGGAGTGGCCCACCATCCCGAACACCGCCCGCACCCCCCAGCGCACCATGGTCTCGACCAACACGTCGGAGACCGTCCGGGGCTCGGGCCGCTCCGGTGGCAGCGCCACGTAGACGCCGTCGGCGCGCTCCTCGGTGGCGTAGGCCGCCGGCGCGTCGCTGAAGCCCGGGGGCGGGGCGCCGTTGCGAGGGCTGTAGTCGTAGCCGTGCCAGGGGCAGCGCAGCCACCCCTTCTCGATCGACCCCTCGCCCAGCGGGCCCCCCTGATGTGGGCAGTGGTTGTCCAGGGCCCCGTAGGCCCCCAGGTACCGGGTCACGCACAGGGTGCGCCGGCCCACGGAGACGGTGGTGACCCGGCCCTCGGCCAGGTCCTCCGGGTCGAGGACCTTGTGCCAGTCGTGGTCTCCCTCGGGCACGTCGACGGGCTCGGTTGACGGGGGTGCGTCGGTGGCCACGGTGCTCCAGTCGTCGCGGTGAGTGGGAGTGCGCCGGACCTTACTTCTCGGGCCCCTGCCCCGCTGTCGGCCCCGGTCCGCTATGGTGGTACCGGCTCGTGAGCGGAGTTCGGGCACGTCGTGCCGGGCGTGCATGTCAGGCGTGACGGTGACGAACCGCAAAGGCAGGCACCATGCGCCGCTCCATGCTGTACGGGACGCTCGTGCTGTTCCTCCTGTTCCTGATCACCGCGAGCCCGAGCGAGACCGGTGAGGACGGGCGCAGCTTCGTGAGCTGGCTGGCGTCGGGCTGGGACGACACCCGGGAGTTCATGGGCTCCCTGATCGGCGACGAAGAGGCCGACACGAACGAGCTCGGCGAGATCCCCATCCCCTCGGTCGCGCCGGCCCCGGGACCCGAGGAGGGTGGAGCCGGGACCGGCGAGGGTGGTGACGACCCGTCGGTCCTGGAGTGAGCCCGGCGGGCAGGTCCTGGGTTGAACTGGCTGCTGATCCCCCTGCGTGACGAGGACGTCCTCGTCCGCAACGAGCGGGTGCTCTACCGGCAGCGCCGCCACTGGGTCGCGGTGCTGCCCGAGCTGGCGCAGTTCCTGGCCGTGGTGTTCCTCCACGCCGCGTTCGCCATGCGGGACACGACCGGACTGGGCACGGTTCTGGTGTTGGGCGTGATCATCTCGATCATCGTGCTCCGGCCCCTGGTCCGGCGGGAGCGCTGGGACACCTGGCAGCTCGTCACCGTCGTGCTGGTCGGCTACTGGGCCATCCGCAGCGGTCGGTCCATCGGCGGGCTCGCCTCGCTCCTCGTCGTGGCCATGGGTGTGCGCTTCGTGATCCGGGCCCTGCGCTGGGCCGTCTACCAGCGGACCTACCTGACCGACCGCCGGCTGATGGAGGTCGACGGCTTCCTGGGCATCCGCATCAACTCCATGCCCCGTCACATGGTCACCGACGTGACCCTGCGACGCACCGCTCTCGGCGAGATCCTCGGCTACGGCATGTTCCGGGTGGAGACCGCCGGCCAGGAGCAGTCCCTGACCCGGCTCGACCACCTCCTCGAGCCGGAGCTGTTCCACGACCTGGTCGTCAGCGGCCCCCAGTTCCGCTGATCGCCGGTCACCCCCGGTCGGGCGCCTCCGCGATGAGGTCGGTCGTCAGCGCCACCAGGACGGCCAGCGACGTCGACAGGGCCACGGTCGCGATCGTCAGCTCGGGCCAGCGGCCGAGGGCGGTGACCGCGCCGACCCCGACCGCGAGCGACGCGGCGCAGAAGAGCAGGATGGTGGCCAGGTCGGCCACGAAGGAGCGGGGGGCGGGGCTGACCGGCCCCGCGCGCGCACCCGCGGCGACCAGCAGCGCGGTGGCCCCGACGAGCGCGACGAGGCCGGGCCATCTCCCGGCCAGCCAGCTGGTCGCGGCCCAGGCGGTGTAGACGAAGATCAGCAGCGGCGGGTCGTAGAGGGGGTCGTACTCCGCTGCGGCGTCGCGCTCCACCAGGCCATCGTCGCGCCCGGCGCCGGCTGCAGGCCATGGGGGCACCCACCCGTCGAAGGCGCATCATCGGGCCGAGCGGCCCGGCGCTTCGGGACCGTGCGCGGTGGCTCGACCGTGCCCGGTGCCGGCTCAGGTGTAGACGACCGCGGTGCCCGCGGCCAGGTCGTTCACGCCCCGGCGCTTGCCGAGGAGGAACATCATGGCGGTGATCACCGCGCCCGGGCCGGTCAGCAGGAAGCGGACGAGGGCGCGCCCCAGGCCCGGAGCCCGGTCCCGGTCACGGGCGTCGACGACGCGCAGGCCCAGCAGGATCCGGCCGACGCTCACGCCCCAGATCCCCACCAGGATCACCTGGTTCACCAGCATCACCGCGGCGATAGAGGCCAGCAGGTCGGTGCTCGACAGCCAGGCCGACAGCGTCGTGTCGGGAATCTCCGCGCCCATGCCGTTGGCCATGCCCAACACGATGGCCACCGGGGCGCCGTAGTCGATCAGGGCCGCCAGGACCCGGCTCAGCGGTGGCGCCATGTTCCACTTTGCGGCGCTGTTGGGCTTGATGAAGCCGGCTTTCTGGCGGGCGTTCGCGTCACGCTTCGGCCCGGTCGTGAACTCGTCGCCGTTCCAGTAACGCTGGGTCCCGGTTGGGTCTCCCGCGACGGGGTACCAACCTGCCGGCAATCCCATTTCGGCGACCTCCCGGGCGGTCTCGGGTGCGTCGCCCGTGGACGCACTCCCTCCGCGTATCGGCACCCACGACCCGGACTTGAGGCCAGCGCCGCCGGGCCCTGCCTGGGTCCGAGGGCCTACCCGGTCCGGGTGGCGTGACCCGGGATCATCGCGGTGGCCTTCTAGGCTGTGGCCCGTGGGACAGCCGCACCTCCCCCCGCCGCCGCTGCTCGATCCCGCCTGGTACCCGGATCCAACCGGCCGGTACGAGGCGCGGTACTGGGACGGCCGCAAGTGGACCAGCTACATCTCCCACTACGGGGCCACCGGCGCCGACCCGCTGCTGCGGGCCCGCTTCGATCGCTGGTGGATCCGCGCCCTGGTCCGGCTCGCCATCCTGGGTGCGGTGGTGGGCGCCGGCTTCTGGGCCTACGACCGGTACTGGCCAACCGACGAGCGTGACCTCGAAGCGGACGCCCAGCTGGCGTCGGCGGGAGCGCTGCGGCTGACCGACATGCCCCCCGGCGGCTGGTCGCGGTCGACGGCGCCGGTGGTGTCGCCTCTGGAGCTCGCCGTCGATGACGAGGGTCAGGTGGCGGTGGCGTCGTGCCAGGGCCTGTCCGAGGTGGTCGCGGATGCGGCCGACGAGCCGCGCGAGGTGGCGTCGTACCAGGGACCCAACGGGCTCACCACCATCTCCCACGCCACCACCGTGGCTGGCGGCACCGGGCTCGGCGTCGACTACCTCGCCGAGCTGCGCGAGCCCGAGTCGGGCGCGTGTCTGGCGGTGCTCTGGGCCGATGCCCTGCGGGCATCGGGGTCGGAGCTGACGCTGTCGGCCACCCGGGCGATGGACGATCCCTCCTTCGGGGACGAGGCGGTGTGGTGGCGCCTGTCCGGCCAGGTCGCGAGCGGCGCCTTCGACCTCGAGATGTTCGTCGACGTGGTGGTCGTGCGGGTGGACCGGGTGATCACCGAGCACGCCTTCACCGGGACCATCGACGCCGTCGGCGTGGACGTGCAGCGTGACGTGATCCGCTTGGAGGTGGCCCGGCTCCGGCAGCTGCTCGAGGCCTTCGAGCCGAGCGACGAGGCGCCGCCCGACGACGAGGCGCCGCCCGACGACGGCGCGCCGTCGGACGACGGCGGGGACGAGGTGCCCGTCACCGGCGCCGATCCGAGCGTGCCGGCACCACCGGGGCCCGATGGCGCCACCGCCGACGGCGCCACCGCCGATGGCGAATAGCCAGCGCGAGCCCGACTGGCAGGATCGGCCAGAAGAGCCCGCGGACGACGCCCGCGAGCCCTTCTTCTGGCTGTTCGTCCTGCTCGCCGTGGTGCTGGGCGTCCTGGTCGTGACCCGCGCCGGCGACGCAGGCACCGACGCCACCTTCGCCGCGGGTCGATCCCCGGCCGACACGGAGTCCACCCCGCTCCCGCTCCCGACCGTCGATCCCACGCCGGTGCCGGAGTCCGCACCGGTGCTGGTCGAGGTGGCCTACAGCGCCACCGCCATCGAGGTGGTGGGGACCGTGCCCGCCCAGGCCGTGGCCGACGCGGTGATCGCGGCGTCCGCCGAGCTGGTGGGAGCCGGTGCGGTGTTGGCCGACCTCGTGGTCGACGAGTCGAGCTCGCCGAGCGGCGGGTTGCTCGTGCTCATCGGTGAGGTCCAGGAGGAGTCCGAGCGGGCCACCGTGGTCGAGGCCTACGCCGACGTCGGTCTCGAGATCTCCGATCGCCTGGTCCTGGCAGGCAGCCAGGACACGGTGGCGCAGATCCTGACGTCGGATCCCGACCTCGGCCAGCTCGCCGACTTCATCACCGCGGCCGGGCTGCTCGGCGAGCTGGAGGCAGCATCGGAGGAGGGCGTCACCCTGTTCGCGCCCACCGACGACGCGATCGAGGGCCTCGACCGCATCGCCCTCGACGAGCTGGCCGACGCCGAGGAGCTGAGCCAGGTGCTCCGCTACCACCTCGTCGACGGGGTGGTCGGCAGCGACGATCTCGGCGACGTGACCGCGCTCACCTCCCAGCAGGGGGAGTCGATCCCGATCGCCAGCGTCGACGGGATGCTGCTCGTCGGGGGTGCGTCGATCATCACGGCCGACATCGAGGCCGTCAACGGGATCGTGCACGTGGTCGACGCGGTGCTCCTCCCGGGGACGCTGCGGACCGAGGTGGCCCTCAACGAGCTGGTGACCCAGGAGCCGATCCTGTTCGCGCCGGGTAGCGCCGAGCTGCTCGACGAGTCGCTCCCCACCCTCGACCGGGTGGCCACCATCCTGCTCGACAACCGGTTCGGGCGGGTGGAGGTGCAGGGCCACACCGACAGCGACGGGCCCGCCGAGGTGAACCTCGAGCTCAGCCAGCGGCGGGCCGACGCGGTGGTCGCCTACCTCGTCGAGGCCGGGGTCGGACCGGGCCGGCTGACCGCCCGGGGGTACGGGGAGACCGAGCTGAAGGTCGATCCCGAGGAGAGTGACGAGGACAAGGCCGCCAACCGGCGCATCGAGTTCCGCGTCGGCTGACGGGTGCTGCCCCGAGCCCCGAGCTCGCCCGGTAACGTTGAGTTCCCGGACCAGATGGAGGCCGATCGTGGGACTGTTCGGTAGAGACAAGCAGGCCATGCCCGACCCGGACCGGGCCCTCCCCGGGCGCAGCGAGAAGATGCCGGTGCCGTCGCGCCATGCGGTGCTCGACGCTCCGCTCGAGGGCCCCTGGCCCGAGGGGGCCCAGGTCGCGCTGTTCGGCATGGGCTGCTTCTGGGGCGCCGAACGGAAGTTCTGGGAGGCCCCGGGGGTCATCAGCACCGCCGTGGGCTACGCGGCCGGCTACACCCCGAACCCCACCTACCAGGAGGTGTGCTCCGGGCTGACCGGCCACAACGAGGTGGTGCTCGTGGTGTTCGACCCCGAGCGGACCAGCTACGAGGAGATGCTCCGGATCTTCTGGGACAACCACGACCCGACCCAGGGCATGCGGCAGGGCAACGACGTGGGGACCCAGTACCGCAGCGGCATCTACTACCACGACGACGACCAGCGGCGGGCCGCCGAGGCCTCGAAGAAGCTCTTCCAGGCGGAGCTGGCCGCGGCGGGCTACGGGGAGATCACCACCGAGATCCTCCCGGCACCGGATTTCCACTACGCCGAGGACTACCACCAGCAGTACCTGGCCAAGAACCCGATGGGCTACTGCGGGCTGGGCGGCACCGGAGTGAGCTGCCCCATCGGGCTCATCACCGACTGACCCGCAGAGTCGCGCCGCTCGGGGTCCGACCCACCGCGCTGCCGCTAACCTCGGCGCCCATGCGTCGATTCGTGGTCGGGCTGGTGGTCGCGCTGGTGTGGGTGGGCTCGGGCGCTGCCGGGGCCCAGCCCACGTTGGGCGAGGTCGTCGACGCGGTCGAGCGGCAGGGCTACTACGTCGAGCCCGGCGCCGACGCCGATCCCGCTCGGCTCGCCGAGGTGCTGTCGGGCCGGGACGACCTGGCGGTGGTGGTGCTGGCGGCCGACGATCCCGACGGCGCCGCGACCGCCAGCGAGCAGGTCCAGCGCGAGATCGGGTCGGGGATCACCGTGCTGGTGATCAGCCCCGGCGAGGTCGCGGCCAGCCCGGCCGATGCGGTCACCACGGCTGCCGCCGACGACGGCCTCGACGCCGCCCTCGATGCCTTCGACGCCGGCGGTTCCACCAGCGACGCGGTGGCCGCCTTCGCCGGGGTGCTGGCCGGCGCTCGGGTCGCCGGCGACGACGGCACCGGCGGCGACGACGGCGGGGGTGGCGCCGCGGGGTTCGTGGTCTTCCTGGTGATCCTGGTGGTGATCGTCGGCGGGGCCGTCTGGTTCCTCAGGCGCCGGGCCCGGCGGGTCGACCGGGACGAGATCGACCGAGCCCGCGCCGAGATCCGCTCGCAGCTCGAGGCGATCGCCCACCACATCGTCGAGCGCGAGGACGAGATCGACCTCGCCGGCCACGAGGAGGCCATCGACCTGTTCCGGGCGGCCAACGCCACCTACGCGGCGGCCAGCGAGCGGGTGGCCGAGACCGAGAACCTGCTCGAGCTGGCGGAGCTGAACAACGACGTCGACCGGGCCCGCTGGCAGCTGGAGGCGGCCGACGCGCTGATCGAGGGCCGGCCGTTGCCTCCCGAGCCCGAGCCGGAGAAGCCGGTGGCGTGCTTCTTCGACCCGACGCACGAGCCGGGCACGGAGGAGGCCACCATCAGGACCAGCGCCGGGAACAAGGAGGTGCGGGTGTGCGGGCGCTGCGCCCGCGAGCTCGAGCGGGGCGAGCGGCCGGAGCCGCGGATGATCGAGGTGGGCGGCCGGCGGGTCCCCGCCGCCAAGGCCCCCCGCTCGCACGGCGGCCTCGGCATGGGCGGCTTGAGCATCTTCGAGGTCATCCTCGGCGGGCTGGGCGCGTTGGCGGCGTCGCGCGGCTCCGCGGGCAGCCGCTCGCCCAGGCGCGGCGTCGACCTCGACTGGGGCGACATGCTCCCTCGCCGCCGGCCGTCGGCGGGTACCTTCGGCCCCGATCGCCAGCCCTCCCGACCCCGCGGCCTGCCCCGGACCCCGATGTCGCGCCCGCCCCGCCGCAGCGGCGGCGCCACCCGCAGCCGGTCCCGCAGCCGCAGCCGGTCGCGCAGCCGCAGCCGCAGCCGGGGCCGTTGACGCCGGGGCGGCAGCCAGCCGTCTCCGGCAGTAGGCTGTGGCCGCCCTGAACGAGGGGCGCGCATGTCGAGGCGGACAGGCGAGGTCGGGGCCGGTCTCCGGGCGCCCGTCGGGTGCCGGTGAGGGTGGCGTGGTCGTCCCACGAGGTGCGGACTGCAGGTTGGTGAGGAGGAGTCGAGAACGATGTTCAAGCGCATCTGGAATTACCTGAAGACCCTGTTCCGGTTGAAGGCCGAGTCCGCGATGGATCCGGAGATCGAGATCGAGCAGGCAATCCAGGAGGCTCGCGAGCAGGACCAGCGCCTGCGCAACCAGGCAGCCAAGGTGATCGCCCACCGCACCACCATCGAGCAGAAGATGGAGAGTGCTGCCGAGTCCGTGGGTGAGGCCCGGGAGACGGCCAAGCAGGCCCTGCTCCGGGCCGAGAAGGCCAAGAGCGAGGGCGACGCCGACGGGGTCGACAAGTGGACCAACGCGGCCCAGAGCCTGGCGATGAAGCTGCAGGCCTCCGAGAGCACCCTCGAGAGCTTCAAGCAGCAGTACGAGATCGCGGTGGTACAGGCGGAGGAAGCCAAGACCGCCGTGGAGCAGAACGCCATGCGGGTCCAGGAGCTGGCGGCGAGGCGCATCGAGCTGCTCGGCAAGCTGGAGCAGGCCAAGATGCAGGAGACCGTCAACGCCGCAGTCGAGTCGATGTCCCAGACCCTCGAGGTGGAGTCGCCGAGCCTGTCGAAGATCGAGGACAAGATTCAGGGTCGGGTGGCCGAGGCCCAGGCCAAGGCCGAGATCCGCGCCTCCACGCCCGAGGGCGCCGAAGCCGAGCTGCGCGAGGCGGTGTCGCTGGCCCGCGCCGACGACAAGCTGGCCGAGCTGCGCGCCGAGCTCGGCCTCGACGCCGCGGCGCCGGAGGCCACCGGCGAGCTCCCCGCCTGAGGGACCGTGCGCTCAGCGTGAGCGGGGGGCGAAGGCGGCTTCCAGCACCCAGCCGGTGCGCTGGCGCCAGTAGATCTCCATCCAGCGGATCTCGTCGGCGTTGACCCGGCGCCCGGTGGCGATCACGGTCTCGCCGGGACTCACGACGCCGACCCGGGTGTACGCGGTGCCGGGCGCCGAGTGCACGCCCACCTGGGCAGAGTCGGTCACCACGGTCCACGCCGCGGCCTCGGTGTCGTCGAGCAGCTCCGCCGCGGGTGAGCCGTCGATGGCGGGCCGGCCCGCTGCAGCCGGGACGTCCTCGGTGAACGCCAGGGCGTCGGGCTCCTCCTGGGCCGGGGCTGTGGGCTCGGTGACATCCTCCAGCGGGGTGAAGCTGCAGGCCGACACGCTCCCGATCGCTGCGGCGATCCCGGCCACCCCGGCGACGATCCGATGGTTCACCCCGCCCCAATCGGCCGGGAGGTCCCCGGCTTGAGAACCAGCTCGCGCCCGCAGGTGGGGGCCCCGCCCGTAGGCTGCGGACCGTGAGCCCCGGCGCTGGCCTCCGAGGTGTCCGAGCCGGCACGGCCCTGGCGGCCATCCTGATCGGCGCAACGGTGGTCTCCGCGTGCGCCACCAGCGTGGAGGTGGACCTCGGGGACCAGGCCGACGTCTCCCGAGCCGGCGGGGACGATGGTGGGCCCGAGCCCCCGCCCACCCCTGTCGCTCCCGCGTCCACGCCGACTCCGGCGGC
>JBFKRY010000014.1:0-34524 GCA_041636995.1 Acidimicrobiales bacterium
CGTGCCCGATCGAGCATCCCGGTACGGTTTCCAGGCGACCGACCTGACGACCAGCTTCGTGGGCAGCATCCTGCCGGAGCCGAGGGCCGACATGCTCGTCGCCTTGTTCGTGTTGAGCGACGATGACGACTACACGGTCGAGTTGGCCGGGCATGACGGCGACCTGTACTGGGTGACGTTGACCTCCTTCAACAGCGGCTACGGCATCGACGGAGTCGAGGAGGTCTATGCCGCCCACTGGGGCGAGGCCGGCAGCCAGTGGGCGTTCATGGTCGGCGCCCCAACCGAGGCGGGACGGGACGAGTTGCTCGCCGCGTTCATCGCGGCAGCATCGACGGTTCCCCGATGACGCAGGCTTCGCCCTCGCTGCGGCCGTCGTCGTGTGGGTGACGAGTGGTTCGAGCGACGACGAATTCACCCACGTCTACGAGCTCGACGGGAGCTTCGACGACGCGAAGGGCGGACCACCCCTTGTCGCCAATGACGGCGCATTCGGCCCAGATGGATTCGTGTTCGAGCCCGGCGATGGCCTGACCGCCGACATCGATCTCGGCGACACCTACACGATCGAGTTCCGGGTGCGCGTCGAGGCGTCGGGACATGCCCTCAAGCTGTTCGACTTCACTGATCGGGCCACCGACGGCGGGCTCTATGTCTTCGACGAGTCGGACCTGCTGTTCTGGTTCTCCGAAGGCTGCGACGGCAGAGTCGATGAGGTTCAGGGCTGCCCAGCGGGCTACGCCCGTCACCCGATGGCGGCCGGGCGAGACCAGCTCGCGCCCGGGTCGTGGGCCACGGTGAGATTCGCTCGTGACGGCGACACCAACACCCTGAGCGCCGAGATCGACGGGATCGTCCAGACCTGGGCGGTCGCGTATCCACCCTTCGCGCCGCAAGCCGACGCAGCCGTGCAGCAAGTCGACCACGCCGACGACTTCCTGAGCGAGGCCACCCAGGTCGACGACGCACCGCTCCATGTCCTCTTCGACGACCGGACGACCAACAGCGAGACCGGGAGTGGCGAGCTCGACTACCTCAAGATCGCCATCCCCTAGCCCGCGGGGGCACTCCTGGCAGAAGGGGTGGCAGGAGCGCTGTTGTGACGTAGGTCTCTGGCCGGTGGAGACGTGTCGGGGCGACGCTGGGGCGCACCCCGGGGAGGCTCGTCATGCCAGTGGTCCGTCGTCGTCCTGCTGCTCTGGCCGTTCTGGGTCTACTGGCGGCAACGCTGGGGTTCGCGGAGTCGGTGTCGGCTCAGACCGAGCTGTGTTTCGGTGTCGCGGTGACGATTCAGGCGGTCGAGGGCGTGGCGACGCTGGGTACCGACGGCGATGACGTGATCATGGGCACCCCCGGTGTCGACGACATCCGTGGCGGACCGGGCGATGACACGATTTGTGGGGGTGGGGGCGCCGATCTGATATTCGGTAACGGAGGCGATGATCGACTCGATGGCGACGGGGGCCGCGATCTGGTCTCCGGTGGGCCGGGCCGTGACCTGATCATCGGCGGCACCGGGGGCGACATGTTGCGGGGGAACAAGGGCCGAGACCTGATCCGGGGCAAGCGTGGTGACGATCGGATTTCGGGTGGCAACGGTGATGACACGATCTTCGGTGGCTCCGGCACCGACACGATCTTCGGGGGCGGCCAGGACGACACCATCTTCGGTAACGGCAAGAACGACACCCTCACTGGAGGCAGAGGCGACGACATCATCGAGGGTGGAAACGGTGACGATCTGCTCGAGGGCAAGTCGGGCAACGACACGTTGCGTGGCGACCGCGGCGACGACCAACTCGTCGGCGGCGCTGGCGACGACGTCTTGTTCGGCAAGCAGGGTGAGGACGAGCTGTTCGGCGGGCGGGGATGGGACCGGTGCCGCGGCGGCAAGGACGACGACACTCTGGTGTCCTGCGAGGCGCCATACCTGGCACCGCTGCCCGAGGCCGCAGCCCCGTTCGGGTTGGGCGATGTTGCGATGCCCGGCGACGCGGATGGCATCACCGCTCTGTTCAACGACCTGCCCATGGAACTGTTGGGAGGCCAACGCACCATCGACCTTCGAGACCCTCACCGGCCAGAGGTGTCTTATGGGTTCACCGAGCCCGTCGGATGCGGCAGCGTTGGCCTGCGGGCACTGGATGTTCGGGCTACGTTCGGCTTCCCAGCCGAGTTCTGGGTTGCGGTCTTCGCCGATCAAGCTGGTGATGGGGATTGGGACGTCGAGCAGTTCGGACGTGACGGCGATCTGTCTTGGGTTACCTGGCGTTCCACCTGCTCCATCGCAGGCGAGCCCGGGGAAGACACCTTGTTCATGGCCACGTGGGGCGCTGCGGGAAGCAACTGGGCCTTCTCGGCGGCCGCTGGTGACTCGAGTGCCAGAGAGCAACTTGTCGGTGCATTCGTGGCCGCAGCGACATGAAGTCCGATTCCCATCGGAGCACGGAGGTCTGGCTGTGCTGCGCGAGTGAGGGGAGCCGCCGCACCAGGACCATCACACGAGCCGAGGGCGGGGCGGGCTGCGGCAGCGGCGACCACTGACGCCCGCGTCACACAGGACACGACGAACGACGAGCCGGTGACCACCGGGCTGTCACCGTCCCCGATGTGCCTGTTTGATCGGGGACGCTCTCAGCAGGAGCCGCGGGCGTAGCGACCCGGCCGGCCTGCGTGGCCGAGAGCCTCTCGAGCGGAGCGGAGACACAGCACCGGGCGGTCCACGAAGCCCCGACAGGAGGGGTGCCGTGGACCGTACTGGACTTGAACCAGTGACCTCTCGCGTGTGAAGCGAGCGCTCTAGCCAACTGAGCTAACGGTCCCGAGCGACGTACTGTACCCCGGTGGCGATCGTGCGCGAGTCGGACCCTCGCATCGGCTGCCTGGCGGTGCCTCTCGCCGCGCTGGCGGGCTTCGTGGTGCCGGTGCTGGCCGCCGCCGCGCTCGGTGCTACTGCGGGGGCGTCGGTGGTCGCCGGCGGGGGCGGAGCGGTGCTCGCCATCGCCGTGGCGGTCTCGGTGCTGCGACGGCAGCGCTGAGGCGCTAGAACAGCGGGGCCCATCCCCTCGACCGAAGGACGAACCCAATGGCGCAAGTCACCCTCGGAGGCCAGCCGACCCACACCAGCGGCGATCTGCCGGCTGTTGGTAGCGAGGCGCCCCCGTTCACGCTGACGAAGGCCGACCTGAGCCCGGTGACTAAGGACGACCTCGCCGGCCAGAACGTGGTGCTCAACATCTTCCCGAGCATCGACACATCCACCTGCGCCACCAGCGTGCGCACGTTCAACGAACGCGCCGCCAGCCTCGACGACACGACGGTGGTGTGCGTGTCGGCCGACCTGCCGTTCGCCCAGAGTCGCTTCTGTGGCGCCGAGGGCATCGAGAACGTGGTGACCGCTTCCACGTTCCGGCACCCCGAGTTCCTGGCCGACTACGGGGTGCGCCTCGTCGATGGCGTGCTCGAGGGGCTCGCGGCCCGCTCGGTCGTGGTCCTCGACGGCGACGGCAACGTGGTCCACACCGAGCTCGTGTCCGAGATCGCCAACGAGCCGGACTACGACGCTGCGCTGAAGGCCATCTGCTGACACTCGCTCGCCACACCGCATATCGATATCTTTCAGATAATTTCATGGTATGCAGATCGTGGTCCGCTCGGCGCTCGGCGAGGTCGAGCTCGACCTGGTTTCGGCCCGGTCCGACGCGACCGTCCGCGATCTCGTTCGGGCGCTCGATCCCGGCGCTGACCGGGCAGACGACATCCGGGTCGACGGGAGGGTGGTCGGCGCCGACCTGGGCCTCGACGAGGCCGGCGTCGTCTGCGGGTCGCTGATCGAGCTCGGCGACGTCGCGCCGCTCGCAGAGACCGACACCGACCTCGAGCTCGCCATCGTCGGGGGCCCCGATGCCGGGGCCTCCCACCCGATCGCCAGCGCGGCGACCAGCGTCGGCAGGGGCCCGGCCGCCGACGTCCGGGTCGACGACCCCACGGTCTCGCCCGTGCACTGGTGCCTGCGGCTGCAGCCGGGCACGGCCGAGGTGGTCGACCTCGGCTCCCACAACGGCACCAGGGTCGGCGGCGAGCCGGTCCGGGGCCACGCTCCGATGGCGGACGGGACCCTGGTCTGCTTCGGGGCCGCGGAAGCCGTGGTGCGTCCTCGCCGATGGTCGGATCGCCCGGCGGGCCTCGACCCCGCCCGAGCGGCACGGGGCGGCGCCATCTCGTTCAACCGCCCGCCCCGGGTCGGCCCCGCCCCGGGGACCCCGACCATCCCGGTGCCCGACCCGCCGGCGCCGGAAGGGCGACGCCACACCTTCGGCCTGGTGACCCTCGTCGGCCCGGTGGCGATGGGGCTGCTGCTGGTGTTGGTGATGGGCAGCCTGCGCTACGCCCTGTTCGCGCTCATGACCCCGCTCCTCATGGCCTCGAACGCATGGGCGGCGCGCCGGCGGCGGCGTCGCGAGTCCACGACGAGTGCTCGGCAGTTCGAGGCGGCCTTGGCCGACTTCGAGGACCGGCTGCACCGGGCCGCCGCCGGCGAGCGGACCAGGCGCGAGCGAGAGCTCCCCGACGTGGCCGAGCTCGTCCGCCGTGCCACCCTGCCGTCGACCCGGCTGTGGGAGCGGCGACCCACCCATCCGGATCACCTCCTGCTCCGGCTCGGCCGGGGTCCGGTCCGCTGGGAGCCGCCTGTCGACTGGGACCGGGTGGCGGCTGCCGACCAGCTGGGACACGCCCTGGCGGATGCGTCGGTGATACCGGATACGGCCGTGGCCCTCGACCTGTCGGGTGGTGCCGTCGTCGGCATCGTCGGCGACCGGGCGGTGGCTCTGGCCGTGGCCCGCTCCCTGGTGGTGCAGGCGTGCACCCTGCACGGCCCCGCCGACCTCCCCGTCGCCGTGGTGGTCGCCGCGGAGCACCGCAGGGACTGGGACTGGGCCAAGTGGCTGCCCCACGTCCGGGCCGCCGACGGGGGTCGGCGCCTGTCCGACGATCCGGCGATCAGCGCCGGGTTCATGAGCGCGCTGCTGTCCGCGCCGGAGCCGGTCGGCGGCGGTCTGGTGGTGGTGGACGACCCCGGCCTCCTCAGCGGACGCGGTGCGCCCGCCCGCGCCGTGCTGGACGGGCGAGCCGGGCCCATCGGCGGGATCGTGATCGCCAGTACCGCCGACCGCTTACCCAGCGTCTGCACCCACGTGGTGTGTCTCCAGGGTGGGCTGGGCGAGGCGGTCCTGCAGCGGCCCCCGCTGTCCGAGCACACGCCCGGCATCACCGTCGCCGGGGTGGCCGAGGCCACCGCCCGCCGCTGCGCTCGCGGCCTGTCTCGGTTCGAGGATCCCGAGCTGGACGTGGTCGCCGCCGGGCTCCCGGCCCGGGTCACGCTGCTGTCCCTGCTGGGCTGCACCGATGCCGATCCCGCCACCGTCGCCGCAGCGTGGTCGGCGGCCGGGGCGGACCCGGCGCCGGCCACGCCGCTCGGCGTGGGCCCCGACGGCGTGGTCGGTCTCGATCTGGTGGCCGACGGGCCGCACTCGCTCGTCGCCGGGACCACCGGCGCCGGCAAGTCCGAGCTGCTCCGGTCGCTGGTCGCCGGCATGGCAGCCCGGATCCCGCCGACCCATCTGGTGTTCGTGCTCGTCGACTACAAGGGAGGCAGCGCCTTCGACGAGTGCGGCCGGCTCCCGCACACCGTCGGCCTCGTCACCGACCTCGACGAGCATCTCGGCGAGCGGGCGCTGGTGTCGCTCGAGGCCGAGCTGCACCGCAGGGAGCGAATCCTGCGCGCCGCCGGTGCCGCCGATCTCCGCAACTACCTCCGGCGGGGGTCGCCAGCGGGCCCCCTGCCCCGGCTGGTGCTGTTGGTGGACGAGTTCGCCACCCTGGCCGTCGAGCTGCCGGACTTCGTCGGATCGCTGGTGGGGATCGCCCAACGGGGCCGCAGCCTCGGGGTCCACATGATCCTCGCCACCCAGCGGCCCTCGGGCGTGGTCAGCGCCAGCATCAAGGCCAACACCAACATCCGCATCGCCCTGCGGGTGCAGGACGCCCACGACTCGGCCGATGTCATCGACGGGCCCGACGCCGCGGCCATCCTCCGGTCCCAGCCGGGCCGGGCGTTCATCCGGCTGGGTGCCGGGGAGGTGATCCCGGTCCAGACCGCGCTCTCCACCGCGACCACCGCACCCGGGGTCGCTGGCATCGAGCTGCGGCCGTTCGGCTTCGGCCCCCGGACGTCGTACTCGGTTGCGGTGTCGTCGTCGGGACCGAGCGACCTGCAGCGGCTGGTCGACGCCTGCCGCATCGCGGCCGAGCGAGCCGGGCTGCGCGCGCCTCGTTCCCCGTGGCTGCCGATGCTGCCGGCGCGGATCGAGCTGGGGCCGCTGGTGGCCGCGGCCACCCTCGGACCCGACGAGCTCCTGCTGGGCATCGCCGACGATCCGAGCCGCCAGCGCCAGGAGCCGACGGGGTGGCGGCCACCAGAGGGTCACCTGGCGCTGCTGGGCAAGGTGGGGTCGGGCACCTCCACCGCGCTGGTGAGCGTGGCCCTCGCCGCGGCGCTCGCCCGGGCCCCCGACGACCTGCACATCTACGCCCTCGATCTCGGCGGCGGCGCCCTGGCGCGGCTCGAGGGGCTCCCTCACGTCGGCGCCGTCGTCGGCGCCAGCGAGCACGAGCGCCTGGTCCGCGCCATCGGGCTGCTGGCTGCGGAGGTCGGCCGCCGCCGCGATCTGACCGAGCAGGCCCGCTTCGCCGAGCCCCGGATCCTGCTCCTGGTGGACGGTGCGCCGGCGCTGCTGGCCGAGCTCGACGGGCTGGACGGCCAGCCCACTGCCGATGCGTTCGCCCGAATCGTGGCCGAGGGCGCCGGCGTCGGCGTGGCCGTGGCCCTCAGCGCCGACCGGCCGATGGCGCTGCCCATGCGCCTGCTGAGCTCGCTTCCCCGGCGGCTGATGTTCCGCCATGCCGACCCGGTCGACTTTGCGACACTCGGGAAGCGCCCGTCCGAGCTCCCCTCGTTCGTGCCCGGCCGGGCCATCGACAGCGACTCCGGCCTGGTGATCCAGGTCCCCGTCGCCGACGACGTCATGGACCTGGTCGCTCGTCGCCGGGCCGACCTGCCGCCACCTCACCGGCGGCCGATGCGGGTCGAGCCGATGCCGGCGGCCGTGCCCAGCGCTGACCTCGCCGGCCACCTCGAGGTGGGCGACGCGGTTCGTCTCCCGGTGGGCATCGCCGAGCCCGACCGCTCGGTGGCGCTGCTCGACGTCCACCCCGGCGAGCACGTGCTCGTGGCCGGCCAGGCCCGCAGCGGGGTGTCGACGGCACTGCGCCTGCTCAGCGACCTGCTGCAGCGGGCCGACCCCGACACGGTCACCGTCGCGGTGGCAGGGGAGCGATCCGGGTTGCGGGCCGACGCCGGACGCTTCGACGCCGTGGGCGAGCTCCATCAGCTCCACCAGGTGCTGGACCTGGCCGTGCGCGGCGACGGCCGGCAGTGGCTGGTGGTGGTCGACGACGCTCACCTCCTCGACGAGCCCGCCAAGCTCGATCCGCTGGCCCGCCGAGCCCAGCGGTGTCGCCTGCTGGTCGGCGGTCGCGCCGATCACCTGCACGGCCAGTTCGGCCACTGGACCCGCCAGGTCCGGCGCAGCGGCACCGGCCTGCTGCTCCAGCCCCGCCTGGACGCCGACGGCGACCTGCTCGGCGTGCGCCTGCCGCGGCGGGTGCCGGTGCCCCTGGTGCCCGGCCGGGGCTTCGTCGTGACCCGGGGGGACTCGACCCTGGTGCAGGTGGCCGCCGCCGACCTGATCGCATGAGCCCTTTTCATGATATGTTGATATATTTCGATCAGCAGCCGGCGCCGGGTCGGCGGCACCACCAGGAGGAGGAGCAGCGATGCCAACGGGAGCACAGATCGGCGGAGCCCTCGCCGACATCGGCGCAGTACAGGACCGGCTGAGTGGGGCCAGCGCGGCATCGGAGGTCCACGGCGGCCAGGTGGCCGGTGACGTGCAGGTGCTGCAGGGCGAGGTCGCCGAGGTGACCGCGACCCTGGAACGGATGTTCGAACAGCGTGCCGAGGAGCTGCTGGCCGAGATCGGTCGGGCCACCGCGGCACTCCAGGCCGCCGACTGGTCCGGGGCCAGCCGCCACGCCGCCGAGGCCGCCGAGGCCCAGCTGACCACCGAGGTGAACCAGACCGTGGCTGCGGCCCGCACCGGCGTGGCCTCGCTGGGGACCGCGCTGCGGGATCAGGTGGGGTCCTTCTACGACGAGGTCACCGGGCAGTTCGGCGCGGTGATGGGGTCCATCCGTGACGCCTACGCGGAGCTGGCCCGGGGCACCGACCTGTTCGCCCAGAACCTCGCCGAGGCCGACCGCACCATCAGCTACTCGGGGTAGCGGGCGCCGACGGGGCGTGGGCCGGTCGGGGGGCGGTGCTCACGCCCCCGGGGCTGGCTCACCTAGGCTGCGGGGCTGCGGACCTAGGCCGATTGGACTCGATCGAGGCACGCCCCTCCCGGCGGCTCACGCCGGGGCGGGTCGGCGTCGATTGGATCGCTGGATTCACGACAGCCCCCCGAAGGAACGTCCCCGGCATGGCCAGAAAGACCGCGCAACTCCTGTTCGTGTTCGCTCTCGTGGCGGCCCTCGCCGTCGCGGTGCCCACGGTCGGGGCGCCCCCGGCCGATGCCCAGGTCCAGGTCTGGTACGCGCGGGTCACCCACATCAGTGACGGCGACACCTTCGAGGTGGCCTGGGACCAGGGTGACTCCGCGCCGACCGGGGTCAGCCAGCCCGACAAGATCCGGGTCCTCGGCGTCGACACCAACGAGGTGTCGTCGTCGCAGTGCTTCGCCGACGCCGCCGAGAGCTTCATCGAGGCCCGCATCCCCGTCGGCACCGTGGTGCGCCTCGAGGCCCGTGACGAGCAGAGCCATGCGGGCGGCCGGCCCCTGCGCCACGTGTTCTTCGGCTCCGGCTACGGCCGCAACCTGGCCCTCGAGGTGATCGAGGCCGGTCTCGGCCTGGCCGCGTCCTACGACCACGAGCCGGATCATCGCCGCGACTACTACGAGGCCGCCGAGCAGGCATCGCTCGACGGCGTGGGCATGTGGGCCGAGGGTGCCTGCGGCGGCAACCCGGGCTCCTGGCCGGATCTCGACGTGCACGTCAACTGGGATGCCGAGGGGGCCGACAACAACAACGAGAACGGCGAGTACGTCCAGATTCGCAACAACGGGCCCGGTTCGCTGGTGATGAACGGGTGGTCGATCCGCTCCAGCGCCCGCAACAGCGGCAACACCCTGAGCATCCCCGACGGGACCACCATCCCCGCCGGCGGCAAGCTCCGCATCCGGATGGGGTCGGGGAACGACACCGCCACCAACGTCTACATGGGCCAGACCAAGGCGTGGTTCGACAACGACAGCGACGTCCTCTACCTGCGCGACAACCACCTCAACATCCGGGCGTTCCAGGTCTGGCCCTGCACCTCCACCTGTGGCGAGTACGGCACCCTGGTGGTCGAGGAGCTCAACTACGACGCGCCCGGCGACGACAACGCGGCACCGAACGGCGAGTGGGTCCGGCTGCGCAACGTCGGCAACGGCACGCTCGATCTGACCGACTGGAAGGTGCAGGACAACGGGGTCGACTACCACTTCGCCGACGGCACCACCCTCGGCGAGGGGGAGACGGTCACCATCCGGGTCGGCAACGGCGCCGACACCGTCTCCACCAAGTACTGGGGCAACTCGAACGGCATCTTCGCCAACAGCGGCGACGCCGTCTGGGTGTTCAGCGACCGGCACATCCCGGTCGACTGCCACGCCTACGGCAGCGCCAGCTGCGACAACGAGCCGGTCCGGGGCGCGATCCGGCTCACGGCGCACTACGACGCCAAGGGCAGTGATCGGCTGCACCCCAACCGCGAGTGGGTCGCTCTCGAGAACACCTCGGACGAGCGGGTCAACGTCTCCGGCTACCGGGTGCGGGTCGGGAGCCACGTGTACGTCTTCCCGAGCAACACCAGGATCGACAGCGGCAAGCGGCTCCGGCTGCGTGTCGGGTCCGGGTCGAACACCAAGGCCAACCACTACTGGGGCCGCAGCAGCGGCATCATGCCCAACAGCGGCGGCTCGGTGCAGCTCCGAGACCGGGACAACGACGTGGTGCTGGAGCACCGCTGGGTGTGCGGCGACTGCGGTCCCGACGGCCCGTTCGTGATCGACCGGGTGAGGTACAACGCCCCCGGCGTCGACCGCACCAACCCCAACGGCGAGTGGATCCGCCTCCGCAACGCGGGCAGCGACCGGGCCAGCCTGCGCGACTACCTGATCAAGGTGGGGAAGAAGCAGCACGTGTTCCTCCGCAACGTCTGGCTCGATCCCGGCGAGACCGTGAAGCTCCGGATCGGCAGAGGTTCGGACACCGCGGCCAACGTGTACTGGGGCTACAACCGCGACATCCTTCGAAACAAGGGCAAGCGGGTCACCCTCTACACCCCCTACCGGGAGCGGGTCGACTGCCACGCCTGGGGTGACCGCAGCTGCAGCGGTTGACGGGGCCGGCCATGATGGCCCCATGGAGCTGACGCCGGTCCAGATCCGGATCCTGGGGTGTCTGGTCGAGAAGCAGACCACCACGCCCGACAACTACCCGCTCACCACCAACGCGTTGGTGGCGGCGTGCAACCAGACGAGCAACCGCGATCCGGTCGTGAGCTTGGACGAGCGCACCGTCGACGCCGGGATGCTCGAGCTCCGCACCGAGGGGCTGGCGCGCACGGTCACTGGCGGGCGGGCCAACAAGCATCGCCACGTGCTCGACGAGGCGTGGGGGCTGAGCCCCGCCGAGCTGGCGGTGCTCGCGGTGTTGTTCCTGCGGGGCCCCCAGACCCCGGGAGAGCTGCGCCAGCGCACCGAGCGGATGCACGGCTTCGACGATCTCGACGCGGTGGAATCGGTGCTGGAGGGCTTGGCTCGGCGACCCGACCCGTTCGTGGCCCAGCTCGACCGGGTCCCTGGCCAGAAGGAGCGCCGCTGGGCCCACCTGGTCGGCGAGGAGCTCCGGGTTGTCGATGGCGACGCCGCTGGTGTCTGGCTCCAGCCTGACACCCCGGAGGACCTCCCGGTCGAGGCTCCCAGCGAGCTGCGAGCCGAGGTGGCGCAACTGCGCGCCGACGTCGACCGCCTCTACGAGCTGTTGGGCGAGTCACCGCCCGGCGCACCGTGACCCGGACCGCCATCGTGGTGACCGGCGGCCCGTCGCCGGACCCGGCGATCGCCGAGTTCCTGCCGGCAACCGAGCACGTGGTGGTGGCCGACTCCGGGCTCGACCACGCCCGGGTCCTCGGCCTGGAGCCGACCCTGCTGGTGGGCGACCTCGACTCGATCTCGCCCGAAGGGCTCCGGTGGGCCCGAGACCGCGGCATCGCCACCGACGAGCATCCCGCCGACAAGGACGCCACCGACCTCGACCTGGCTCTCAGCGCCGCCGCACCGCTGGTCGAGCGCATCGTGGTCGTCGACGCCGGGCTGGGCCGGCTGGACCACTCGGTGGCCAACCTGTTGCTGCTGGCCTCGGACCGGTTCGCGGCGGTGTCGGTGTGGGCCTACACCGCGGACGCGCTGGTGACCGTGGTCCGGGGCCGGCGGGCACTGGTCGGGCGTCCTGGCGCGTACGTGTCGCTGCTGGCGGTCGGGGGCCCGGCCACCGGGGTGACCACCCGCGGGCTGCGCTGGGCCCTGACCGAGGCCACCCTCGACCCGTGCTCGACTCTCGGGGTCAGCAACGAGCTGATCGCGCCACGGGCCGAGGTCCAGGTCGCCACCGGGGTCGTCCTCGCCATCCAGCCCGAACGCGCCCCACTGGCGTGACCCCACATCACACTGGGGTCTGACCCCCGTGATCACCGAGTTGTATGCAACTTGTCTGGTCGGGGCTCAGCGGCGGCGGGCGGTCCAGCGGCCCCCGTGGCGCTGGAGGAGGACCGGCACGTCGAAGCAGTCGCTGAGGGTGGCCTCGGTGAGGGTGTCCTCCAGCGACCCGGCGGCGAACACCCGGCCCTGGCGCAGCAACAGCACGTGGGTGAAGGTGTCGGGGATCTCCTCGACGTGGTGGGTCACCAGCACCGTCGGCGGGGTGGACGGGTCCGCGGCGAGCGCGCCCAGGCTGGCCACCAGCTCCTCCCGCCCACCCAGATCCAGCCCCGCGGTGGGCTCGTCGAGCAGCAGCAGCCCGGGATCGGTCATCAGGGTCCGGGCCAACAGCACCCGCTGGCGCTCACCGGAGGAGAGGGTGCCGAAGGCCTGGTCGGCCAGGTGACCCACCCCCAGCCGGTCCAGCTCGGCCCGGGCCTTGGCTCGGTCGGCGTCGTCGTACGAGTGCCACCACGGCTCCAGGGCCCCGTTCTTCGCGGTCATCACCACGTCGGCTGCGGCCAGCTCGGCGCGCAGCAGGTCGGCGAAGCCGGCGCTGGTGAATCCCACCAGGTGCCGCAGCTTGCGGATGTCGGCCCGACCGAGGCGGCGCCCCAGCACCTCCACGATCCCCCGGGTCGGATGCATGTAGAGCGCCGCCACCCGCAGCATCGTGGTCTTCCCGCTGCCGTTGCGGCCGAGCACCACCCAGCGCTGCTCGGTCTCGACGCGCAGGTCGACGTCCTCGATGATCGTCCGGCCGTCGCGGACCACCGTCACTCTGTCGAGGACCAGGGCGGCACCGTCGGCGCTCATGTGCTGCTGTGGGCGGCCCAGGTGGCGTACATGTCCGCGTAGTAGCCGCCCCGGGCGACCAGCTCGTCGTGGGTCCCGAGCTCCACCACCTCGCCGGCGTCGACCACCGCGATCCGATCGGCCTTCATGGCGGTGGCCAGCCGGTGGGCCACGATGATCGCCGTGCGCCCCTCCAGCACCGAGTCGAGGGCCCGCTCCACCCGGGCCTCGGCGCGCAGGTCGAGGTTCGAGGTGGCCTCGTCGAGGATCAGCACCCGGGGCCGGGCCATGAACGCCCGGGCCAGGGCCAGGAGCTGCCGCTCGCCGGCCGACAGCGACGACCCCCGCTCGTGCACCGGGGTGTCGAGGCCCCGGGGGAGCGAGGCCACCAGGTCGTCGAGGCCCGCGGCCGCGAGGGCCTCCCAGACCTCGTCGTCCGGCGCTCCGGGCCGGGCGAAGGCCACGTTGTCACGCACCGAGCCGGCGAACAGGAACGGCTCCTGGGGGACCACGCCGAGCTGGCGGCGCAGCGAGCCGATCGTGACCTCACGCAGGTCGTGGCCGTCGATGGTCACCACCCCGGCCTGAGGGTCGTAGAACCGGCTGATGAGCTTGGCGATGGTCGACTTCCCGCCGCCGGTGGGCCCGACCACGGCCAGGCTCTCGCCGGCCCGCACCGCCAGGCTCACGTCGTGCAGCACCGGGACGGCGGGGTCGTAGCCGAAGGTCACCCTCCGCAGCTCGATGGCCCCGTGGACCGGCGGCAGATCCTCGGCGTCGGGGGCCTCGGGGACCGAGGGCTCGGTGGCCAGCAGGCCCCGCAGCTTCCTCACCGCGGCCTGGCCCTGCTGGTAGCCGTTGTAGAGCTGGGTCAGCGACTGGATCGGCGCGAAGAACGCCGCCAGGTAGAGCAGGAACGCGGTCAGCTCGCCGATCTCGAGGTCGCCACCGATCACCATCCGGCCGCCGATCAGCAGGATCATGGCCTGGCCGAAGATGGCGACGGCCTCGGTCCCGGGGGTGTAGATCGACGCGGCGCGGATGGCGTCGAGGTTGGCCCGCTTGTGGTCGCCGACGATGTTGGTGTGGTTGACGACGTTGTGGCGGCGCCGGTTGTGGGCGGTGATGACCCTGATGCCGGCCAGGCTCTCCTGGAGGTCCGACAGCACGTCGGCGATCCGGTCCCGCACCCTGGCGTAGGCCCGGTCGGATCGGCGCCGGAACCAGCCGCTCAGCACGAAGGTGGCCGGCACCACCAGCGCCAGGGTGATCACCGCCAGCCCGGGGTCGAGCACGAACAGCACCACGGTGATGACCACCAGGGTCAGGACCTGCACCGCGAAGCTGACCAGCCCCTCCTGGAACAGCACGGTGAGGGCCTCGATGTCGCTGGTCATCCGGGTCATCAGCACCCCGGCCTTCTCGTCGGTGTAGAAGTCGAGCGACTGTCGCTGCATGTGGGCGAAGACCCGCACTCGCAGGGCCCGGGTCAGATCCTCTCCCAGGGTGCCGGCGTAGCGGATCCGGTACCAGCTGGCGAGGGCACCGAGGACGATGGCGGCCAGGTACGCCACCGCGACCACGACCAGCACGGAGCGGTCGCCCGGGACCACGCCGTCGTCGATGCCGATCTGGGTGAGCAGCGGTCCCGCCTGGAGGGCCACGGTCTCGAGGACCACGAGCGCCAGCGCGCCGGCCAGGCGCCACCGGTGGGGCCACAGGAAGCTTCGGAGCGTGAACGCCGGGCCCCCGGGGTGCTGGTGTTCGACGGTGATCCCGGGGTCGGGGTGGTGGGGCTCGCGGGCGAGCACGTCGTCGACGGCGTCCTGGAGGTGGCCCGGCACCCCGGCGTGGGGGAGCCCGGCATCGCGGGCCGAGGTCACCGAGCTGGCGCCGCCGAAGCCCACCGGGGGGCCGACGAAGCTCATGGCCCGGCCCCGATCTCGTCGCCGGACTCGGCGAGGATCTCGACGTACCGGGGCTCGGTGGCCAGCAGCTCCTGGTGGGTTCCCTCGGCGATGACGCGGCCGCCCTCGAGCAGCACCACCCGATCGGCGAGCGCGATGGTCGACAGCCGGTGGGCGATGAGGATGGTGGTCCGGCCCTCGAGCAGCCGGGCCAGGGCCCGGTGGATGGCGGCCTCGACGTTGACGTCGATGGCGGAGGTGGCGTCGTCGAGGACCAGGATCGGCGGGTTCTCGAGCAGGGTGCGGGCGATGGCGATCCGTTGGCGCTGGCCGCCCGAGAGCGTGTACCCCCGCTCGCCGACCACGGTGTCGTAGCCCGCTGCCAGCTCGACGATGAAGTCGTGGGCCTCGGCGGCGACCGCCGCAGCGATCACCGACTCGAGGCCGGCGTGGGGCCGGCCGTAGGCGATGTTGTCGCGGATCGAGGTGGAGAACAGGAACGGCTCGTCGAAGACCAGGCCGATGTGGTGGCGCAGGCTGGCGAGGGTCACCTGGTCGATGGGGTGGCCGTCGATCTCGATCCGGCCGGAGTCGACCTCGTAGAAGCGCGCGAGCAACCGGGCGATGGTGGACTTGCCGCTGCCGGTCCGGCCCACGATGGCCACGGTCTCGCCCGGCTCGATGGTGAGGTCCAGCCCGTTCAGTACCGGCGGCCGCGCTGCCGGCCCATCGGCGGCCACACCCACCGCGGGATCCCCGCTCGGATACCGGAAGTGGACGTCGCGGAGCTCGATGCGGCCGGCGGGGCGGGGGAGGTCCTCGGCGTCCGGGGCGTCGACGATCTCGGCGGGTTCGTCGAGCACCTCGTAGATCCGGCTGGCGGAGGCGCTGGCCCGCTGGCTCTGCAGCAGCACGAAGCCGAACATCCGGAACGGGGTCTGGAGCATGATCACGTACGCGTTGAAGGCGAACAGGGTGCCGATCGACACCCGGCCGTCGATGGCGAGCCAGCCGCCGTAGAAGAGCACCGCGGCCATGCCGACCCGGGGCAGGGCCTCGATCATCGGGTTGTAGCGGGCCCGGGCCCTGATGGCCTCGACGTTGGCCCAACGCAGGTGGTCGGCGGCCCGGGCCAGCAGCCCCACCTGGCGCTCCTCGGCGGCGAAGGCCTTCACGACGCGGGTCCCGGCGATGCTCTCGTCGACGATGGTGGCCAGCTCGGCCATGCGGGCCTGGCTCAGCCAGGTGATCGGGAAGACGGTGGCGCGCAGGCGCTGTCCGACCAGGAAGACGCCGGGGAGGGTCGAGAGCGCCACCAGCGTGAGGGGCAGATTGATCGTGAGCATGAACCCGAAGGCGACGACGAAGGTGATGCAGCTCATGGCGACCAGGGGCCCGAAGGCCAGCAGCACCTGGATCGAGCGGATGTCGCTGTTGGCCCGGGAGATCACCTGCCCGGACTGGGTGCGGTCGTAGTAGGAGAACGACAGGGTCGTGAGGTGCTCGTAGAGCAGCGCCCGGAGGTCGGTCTCGACGCCCCAGGCCAGCACGAACAGGGAGTAGCGGTAGGCGGCGCTGAAGGCGAAGCGTGCCGCGGCCAACACCAGCAGCACCAGCACCCACGTGGTCAGCTGGGACCGATCGGCGTCGCTGGCGGTGTCGATGGCCTCCCGGGCCACGGCGGGCACCGCGACCTGGACCACCAGCGCCACGAGCCCGAAGGTGAGCCCCAGCACCAGCGGTACCCGGTGCTGTCGCACCAGCGGCAGCAACCGGCGCATCCAGCCAAGATCCGGATCGGGGTCGATCCCGGCACCGGGCGGCCGGTAACGGGGCTCGACGGCGACGGGCTGGAGGTCGGGGTCCGGGGGCGGTGACGCAGTGCGCTCGGGGGGTCGGGGCTCGACTCTCATGGGCGCAGGCCAGCAAACCACATCCGCGCTGCGAGCGACGACCTCCCCCGGCCGGTCCGGTAGGCTCGACACCCTGATGGCCCGGAGCGTGACCCGATAGATACCGCTGTCGGTCTGTTCGGCGTCGCCGCCCTGATCGCTGCCACCGCCTTCTTCGTCGCGGCGGAGTTCGCGTTCGTCGCCGCGGACCGCAACCGGATCGAACAGGAGGCGCGAGCGGGCAGTCGCACCGCTCAGGCCGTGGTGGAGCTGCTGCGCCGCCTGTCGTTCCAGCTGTCGGGGGCCCAGCTCGGGATCACCATCGCCGCGGTGGTGCTCGGGTTCATCGCCGAGCCCACCGTGGCCGCGCTCATCGAACCGGGCATGGATGCGCTGGTCGGTGAGGGGGCCGCGCCGTCGGTCTCGCTCATCCTGGCGATCCTCATCGCCACCGTCTTCACCATGGTGGTGGGCGAGCTGGTCCCGAAGAACGTGGCCATCGCCCGGCCCGAGGCAACTGCGAAGCTGCTGGCAGCGCCGTGGCGGGTCTACATCCTCCTGGCCCAGCCGTTCATCTGGGTGTCGGACAAGACGGCCGACTCGCTCACCCGCCGGCTGGGGGTCGAACCCGCCCACGAGCTCGTGCACCTGCCGTCGCTCGAGGACCTCGACTTCCTCGTGCGCAGCTCCGGCGAGGAGGGGACGCTCACCCCCGACGAGGTCACCCTGCTCACCCGCACGCTGCGCTTCGCCGACAAGTCCGCCGACGACGTGATGGTGCCGCGTACCGACGTCCATGCCCTCGACGCCGAGGCCACGGTCGCTGACCTGGTGACGCTCAGCGCCGACACCGGCTTGTCCAGATTCCCGGTGGTCCAGGGTGACATCGACACCGTGGTGGGCGTGGTCCACGTCAAGGAGGCCTTGGCGATCCCGCCCGACGACCGGGACCAGACCCCCATCACTGCGGTGGCGAACCCGGTGCTCGCGGTACCCGAGAGCCGCGACGTGATGTCGATCATGACCGACATGCGCCAGCGGCGGGTCCCCCTGGTGGTGGTGGTGGACGAGCACGGGGGCACGGCGGGCATCGTCTCCCTCGAAGATCTCCTGGAGGAGATCGTCGGCGAGATCGACGACGAGCACGACGACGCCACCGAGCTCACGGTCGTCGAGGACGAGGGCGTGTACGTCCTCGCCGGCGGCCTGCACCACGACGAGGTCCGGGAGGCCTGCGGGTTCGAGTTCGCCGAGGGACCCTACGAGACCCTGGCGGGCTTCGTGCTGGACCGGCTGCAGCGGATTCCGATCGCCGGCGAGGTGTTCCGCCACGACGGCTGGCGCATCGAGGTGGTGGAGATGGATCGTCATCGCATCGCCACCCTGCGCCTGCACGAGCCGGGGGAGTCGGTGCAGGCTCGGCTCCGGCGCCAGCGTGAGCAGACCCAGAAAGGCCCCGAGCACGAGGAGGCGCTGCGGTGATCCCGAGCCTCGCTGCCGGTTCGACGCTGAATCCCCTCGTCGCCATGGTGATCACTGTCATCCTGATACTCCTCAACGCCCTTTTCGTGGCGTTGGAGTTCTCGCTCATCGCCGCCCGTCGCACCCGCATCGAGGCCATGGTCGCGGACGGGAACCGCCAGGCCCGGATGGTGCTCGCTGCGATGCAGGATCTGCCGCTGATGCTGTCGGGCGCCCAGCTGGGCATCACCATCACCAGCCTGGGGTTGGGCCTGGTGGCCGAGCCTGCGATCGCCGACGTGCTCGAGTCGGTACTCGAGCCGGTCGGCATCCCCTCGGGGTTGTTGCACGCCCTGTCGTTCGCGGTGGCCCTGACGTTGGTGGTCTACCTGCACATGGTGATGGGCGAGATGGTGCCCAAGAACCTGTCGCTCGCCCTGCCCGAGCGCACCGTGCTGTGGGTCGTGCCCCCGCACCGGGCCTTCCTCATGGTCTTCCGCCCCATCGTCTGGCTGCTCAACGTCATGGCCGCCTGGATGCTCAAGCCGTTCAGGGTGGAGCAGGTCGACGAGATCGGCACCGCCCACACCGCCCAGGAGCTGGTGACCATGATCGACGCGTCCAAGACCGAGGGTCTGATCGACGAGTCCAGCCACAACCTGCTGTCCGGCGCGCTCGACTTCGCTGCCCACGAGGTGGCGGCGCTGATGGTGCCCTGGGACCAGGTGGTGAAGGCCGACCGGGGGGCGGCGCTGTCCGACGTGGGCCAGCTGGCGGTCACCAGCGGGCACACCCGGTTGCCCATCGTGTCGGGCGACACCGTGTTCGGCTTCGTCCACGCCAAGGACCTGATCTATGCCGATGACGTCGCCCGGGACCAGCCGGTCCGGCGCGACCTCATCCGGCGGATGCTGGTGGTACCACCGACCCGCCAGGTCAGCGAGCTGTTGTTCAGCATGCGGCGCTCGCAGATCCACGTGGCCCTGGTGCGAGACGAGGAGCAGGCGCTGGGCATCGTGACCCTGGAGGACATCCTGGAGTCGATCGTCGGCGACATCATCGACGAGACCGATCGGATCCGGGGCGTCGAACGGGTGTGATGCCCGCCCGGGTGCGCATGGCGGTCGCCGCCGACCTGGAACCCATGGCCGAGCTCGCCGAGGCCCACCAGCGGGAGCCCGCGCTGAACTGCCCGTACGTGTCCGAGGATGCGGCTGCGATCGCGTCCGACATCGCCGGCTGCGAGGGCTGGACCGACAGCGCCGCGGTGGCGCTGGGCGCGGGCGGCGCGCTCGTCGGCTGGCTCCTGGGCGAGGCCGATCCCGACATGGGGCGGGTCTGGTGGTGGGGCCCCTACGCTCCGCTCGACGAGTGGGACGCGGTGGCGGACGAGCTCTACGCGCTGGCCCGCCCGGCGCTGCCGGCCTCGATCACCGAGGAGGAGGCATGCGGCGAGCGAGGCAACGACCGGACCCGCCGCTGGTCGCAGCGGCGGGCGATGACGGCCGAGCCGGCCTCGGCGCTGCTGGCGGTGGAGCGCCGAGTGACCGCGCCGGGCCAGGACGCGGTGCGGCCGATGGAGCCGCGCGACCGCGATCGGGTCATGGCCCTGCATGCGTCGGCGTTCCCCGGCACCCACACTCCGCCGGCCATGCTGGTGGCGGCGGACAAGCCCCGTCTGGTGGTCGAGCGCAACGGCGAGGTGGTCGGCTACGCCGCTGTCGAGATGCACAACGACGGCTCCGGCTACCTCGACTTCCTGGCCGTCGACGGCTCGGCGCGTCGGACCGGGCTGGGCTCGGCACTGGTGGCGGCGTCGACCGACCTGCTGTTCGACCTCGGTGCCACCAGGGTCCACCTGACCGTGCGGGAGGCCAACGTCGCGGCCCGCCGCCTCTATACCCGGCTCGGGTTCGTCGAGGAGGCGATCCTGTGCCCGTACCGGAAGGGGTTCACCCTCCCCAACTGACTTCGGTCAGGTGCCGGCGAGGCGGGCGACCACCTGGTCGACCTCGGGGCTCGACCGGTCGTCGAAGAACACGAAGTAGCTGACCCCGTACCGCTCCCTGCGCTCGCGGATGGCGTCGGCGATGGCGTCGACGGTGCCGATGAGCAGGAACGGGCAGCCCAGCATGGTTTCGATCGAGCCGTCGCCGAGGGTCATCCGCGCCGCCAGGGCCTCGGCCTCGGCTCGGGCGTCGTCGGTGACGATCACCCGCTGTACCAGCAGCTGCAGCTCCGGGTCGGTCCCTGCGCGCCCGACGCGCGCGACCCGGTCGTCGAGGCCCTCGGCGGTCATGTGGGTGGGGTGGACCTGCTCGCCGTCGTGGTGGAAGCCGGTGAACCCCACGATGTCGGCCTTCTCGGCGGCCATGGTCAGCAGCCGGTCGCCGTTGCCGCCCACCATGATGGACAGGCCCGCCCCCTGCGGTGGCAGCGGCTCCAACGTGTGGGCGGTCACGCCCCGCTCCGGGCCCTGGTGGGTGACCTCCTGGCCGGCGAAGAGCGCCCGCAGGATGTCGATGGTATCGGCCACCCGGTCGATCCGAGCCCTCGGGGGATCGAGGGACAACTGGGCCTCGCCATACTCCGACGCCATGTACCCGGTACCCAGGCCCAGCTCGAAGCGGCCGTCGCTGAGGACGTCGGCGCTGGCGCACGCCCGGGCCAGCAGCGCCACCGGATGGAAGTCGATGTTCAGCACGTTGGTGCCCACCGTCAGGGAGTCGCTGAGCTGTGCGGCGGCGGCGCAGGCGACGAATGGGTCGACGCCCCCGAGGTGGTCGGCGAACAGCAGCGTGTCGTAGCCGCCGTCCTCGCAGCGCCGGACCGCGGCACGCAGGCCGCCCCGGCTGGTGGCGTCGGCCTGGATGGCGAACCTGAGGGGTCTGGATGTGGGCACGATCCTCAGGCACCGACGGCGTGGTAGCCGCCGTCGACGTGGATCATCTCCCCGGTGGTCTGGGGGAACCAGTCCGACAGGAGCGCCACGCAGGCCTTGGCCACGCCCGAGTGGTCGTGCACGTCCCAGCCCAGCGGGGCCCGCCCTCCCCATGCGTCCTCGAACTGGGAGAAGCCCGGAATCGACTTCGCGGCCATGGTGCGCACCGGGCCCGCCGCCACCAGGTTCACCCGCACCCCCTGGGGACCGAGCGCCCGCGCCAGGTAGCGGGACGCCGACTCCAGCGCGGCCTTGGCCACGCCCATCCAGTTGTAGACCGGCCAGGCCACGGTGGCGTCGAAGTCCAGGCCGACGATCGACCCGCCGTCGGGCATCAGCGGGACCACCACGTCGGCAACCGTCTTCAGCGAGTAGGCGGAGATGTCGAAGCCCACCGCGATCTCGTCCCAGGTGGGCGCCATGAAGTCCTCACCGAGCCCGGCCTCGGGCATGAACCCGATGGCGTGGAGCGCGCCGTCGACCCGGCCCCAGGAGCTCTCCAGCGAGGATCGCACCGCGCTCACGTGGTCGGGCTGGGTCACGTCGAGCTCGAGGACCTCGATGTCACCTCCCAGCTTGCGGGCGGTGCGCTCGGTGAGCCGCAGCCCCCGGCCGGCGCCGGTGAGCACGATCTCGGCCCCCTCGGCCAGGGCCAGCTCGGCCACGCCGAACGCCAGGGAGGCGTCGGTGAGCACGCCGGTGACCAGTATCCGCTTGCCGTCGAGCAGGCCCATGATGCAACTCCGTGGATGCGGGGACCGCCGCACCATAGTCCCGGCGCTCGTGGGCCCGGCCCCAGCACTCGCGGAGATTGCGCGGCCCCGGCTACCGTGCCCACTCATGGAGATCGGTCTCATCGGTGGTACCGGGCCGGCCGGTCGCGGGCTCGCCCTCCGCCTGGCGTCGGCGGGCCACGACGTGGTGATCGGGTCCCGATCGGCGCTCCGATCCGGCGAGCTCGTCGACGAGCTGCTCGACCAGTACCCCGATCGTGACCTGCACCTCGAGGGCCTCTCCAACGAACAGGCCTCCCTCGTCGACACCGTCATCATCGCCACCCCCTGGTACGCCTGCGCGCCGACCGCGGCGGCCCTCGAGCCCCGGCTGAAGGGCAAGCTGGTGGTCTGCATGGCCAATGCCCTGGCCCGGGTGGGCAACGAGTTCCATGCCCTGTACCCGCCCCGGGGCTCGATCGCCGCCGACGTGCAGGCTGCGATCCCGGGCTCGAGGGTGGCCGCCGCGTTCCAGCACCTCCCGGCCAAGGAGCTGGGCGAGATCGACAAGCCGCTGGAGGGCGACGTCCTCATCTGCGCCGACCGGCCCCGGGCGGTCGAGGAGACCATGCAGATGATCGACACCGTGAAGAACCTGCGTCCCCTGGACTGCGGCTCCCTCTCCAACGCGGCGCCGATCGAGGCGTTCACCGCGGTGCTGTTGCAGATCAACCGCCGCTACAAGACCCGGGCCGCGGTCAAGATCACCGGCGTCGAGATCTGACCCCGAGACCCGCGGGGCGGGGCCGGGCCGTCCAGAACGCCTTAGAGTGAGCCCGGCATGACGGTGCAGCTCTACGACACGTTCCGGCGCGAGATCGTCCCGTTCGAGCCCGGGCCGATCGTGTCCATGTACACGTGTGGCATCACCCCCTACGACGCCACCCATCTCGGTCACGCGGCCGTCTACATGGGCTACGACGTCCTCCAGCGGCGGCTGCGGGACCTCGGCCACCAGACCCGCTGCGTCCGCAACATCACCGACGTCGACGACGACATCCTGCGCAAGGCCCGGGAGCTGGGCGTCCACTACCTGGACCTGGCGGCGTCGGAGACGGCCCGCTTCGACGCCGACATGGAGGCGCTGGGCATGATCCCGTCGTGGTCCGAGCCCCGGGCCACCTCGGCGATCGCCGACATCCGGGGGTTCATCGGGATGGTCCTCGACCGGGGCCATGCCTACCAGAGCGCAGGAGCGGTGTACTTCGACATCAACAGCTACCCGGGCTTCGGTGAGCTGAGCGGCTACAGCCGGGCGACGATGCTGGAGCTCGCGGCCGAGCGGGGCGGTCGCCCCGAGGATCCGAACAAGCGCGACCCCCTCGACTTCGTGCTCTGGCAACCCTCGGCGCCCGACGAGCCCGCTTGGGACTCACGATGGGGGCCGGGACGACCCGGCTGGCACATCGAGTGCTCCACCCTGGCCATGCGCGACCTCGGCAGCGCCACCATCGACCTCCACGGCGGCGGCGTCGACCTGATCTTCCCCCACCACGAGTGCGAGCGGGCCCAGTCCGAGTCGGCGACGGGCGAGCCCTTCGTGCGTCACTGGATGCACCAGGCGATGGTCCGCAAGGACGGAGAGAAGATGTCGAAGTCGCTCGGCAACCTGGTGTTCGTCTCCGATCTCCGCAAGGAGCTCGATCCCCGGGCCATCCGACTGGGCCTCCTGGCCCACCACTACCGCCACTCCTGGGAGTGGAACGACCAGGTCATGCCCGCGGCCGCCGAGCGGCTCGAGACCTGGCGGGCCGCAGGCAGCGGCGACGCCGCGCTGGACGCAGTGCGCGCCTGCCTCGACGACGATCTGGACACCCCCTCGGCCATCGCCGCCATCGACGATGCCGTTGCCGCTGGGCACGGTGCGTCCGCCGCTGCCATGCTGTTGGGAGTGGACCTCGTTCCCGAGATCGCCCTCGATCGCCCCGAGGCGTCACCATGAGCCGCGAGGCGGGTCAGATCCAGACCGCGGCCAAGCTGGTCATCACCCCGGTCTGCAGGTTCTTCTGGCGCTTCCACGTGCACGGCGCCGACAACGTCCCGGCCACGGGACCCGCGATCATCGCGCCCAACCACGTGTCGGTCATCGACTCGTTCTTCGTGCCCGCGATGCTGCGGCGCCGGATCACCTACGTGGGCAAGGCCGAGTACATGGACGACTGGAAGACCAAGTACCTCTTCCCGGCGCTCGGGATGGTGCCCATCGACCGGTCGGGCGGCGCGGCCAGCGAGCGGGCGCTCGACACCGCGGCCCGCATCCTGGAGGCTGGAGAGCTGTTCGGCATCTACCCCGAGGGCACCCGGTCGCGCACGGGCAACCTGCACAAGGGTCGCACCGGGGTGGCCCGGCTGGCGATGCGCACCGGGGCCCCGATCGTCCCCGTCGGCATCCGTGGCACCCGCGAGGTCCAACCGCCCGACCAGCCGTTGCCCCGACCGTTCATGCCGGTCGAGATCAACTTCGGCCGACCGATCGACCCTGCTCGCTTCCGGGCCCGGGACGGCGACCCGCTGCTGTACCGGGAGATGACCGACGAGCTGATGTACGAGATCAGCCAGCTCTCGGGCCAGCAGTACGTCCACGAGTACGCCACCAAGCCCGAAGCCACCGAGGTGGCCGAGCTGGTCACCGACGAGGTGCTGACGCCCGAGAAGTCGTCGTCGGATCTGTTGGCATCCGGCGCCGCCTGATCGGGCCCGGTGGCCCTCTGGCGCTGCCCTGAGTGCGATCGTCCCTTCGGTCGGCGCAACCAGGGTCACCTGTGCCGGCCCGGCCGGACGGTCGAGGAGTTCCTCGACGACTACGACCCCGAGGACCGAGCCATCTTCGAGGCCGTGCGGGACCATCTCGACGAGCTCGGCGACGTCGAGGTGGAGGCGGTCGACGTGGGCATCTTCTTCATCAGGCGCACCAAGTTCATCGAGCTCCGGCCCCGCCGCCGTGGGTTGCGGATGACCGTGAAGATCGGGCGCGACGCCGACGAGCCGTTCATCGCCCGCTCTGTACGGATCTCGGCCGGTCGCTGGGCCCACCTGATCGACCTCGAGACCGCCGACGCCATCGACGACGACATCCGCGGGTTGATCGCCGAGGCCTTCGCCGACGACGGAGGCTGAGGGTCCGGGGCCGTCACGCAATCTCAACCCGGACGACCGCAGACAGCAACCTCGGAGAGGAACCGGGCTGGTGCGCCCTTCGTCCCAGGGCATCGTCCCTTCCTCTCCATCGAGGTGCCCATGACCACGATCATCCGTCGCTCGCTGGCGCTGGTGCTGGCGCTGGCGCTGGTGGGAGCTGCGTGCGGGAACGGGGAGCCAGACGCGCAGGCGCCCCCCACCGCCGACCCCACCTCCACGCCGGCAGACCCGACGCCCTCGCCGCGACCCACTGCGACGCCCGAGCCGACGTTCACCCCGACCCCGGTTCCGACGCCGTCGCCGACATCGACGCCCTCTCCGCGGCCCACTGCGACGCCCGAGCCGACGGTGACACCGACGCCGAAGCCGACGGTGACGCCGACGCCGAGGCCGTCCCCGTCCCCGACCCCGACCCCCAGGCCCCCGCCGACGCCCACGCCCACGCCTCGCCAGGGGACCGACATCGTCTGGACCGACCCGCTGGTGTTCGTCGAGCTGAACGACATCTGGACCGCCCATCCGTGTCCTGGCGACGCTCCCGTCCTGTGTCTCGACCGTCGCGGCGATCTCGGCGGGACGGTGGAGTTCGTCGCCTTTCCGCTCGGCTCGTTGAAGAACCTCCAGCGCATGGTCGACAGGGGCGAAGCCGACTCGATCCTGAACGCCTTCGTGGCCGACCACTTCGAGAGCGCGGTAGCCGAGCGAGCCGAGACCTGCGGGCGTCGATACCGGCTGACCCAGCACGATCCTGTCCGTGTGGAGCTGGCGGGCCGGAACGCCGTGCGCTACGGGTTCACCGGCACCCGGGGCAACGGGGAGGTCGCCGAGACCACGGTGGGCTACGCGGCGATCGCGAGAGAGCACCTCGTCCTGGCCGTGGCCACCGCGCACGACGAGCGAAGCTGTGTCCGGTCCGACGACGTGGTCTTCACCAGCAAGCGCCTGCGCAACGTCGTCCCGCTCCTCGACGAACTGCTGGCCGACATCCGGATCCCCCGACGGGTGTTCTCCGGTTAGGGCCGATACTCCGTCGACCCTCCAGCCCGTCGGGCTCGTCCGGTGGCAGCTGACCGGGCGAGCTCGACGGGCCGATGACGTCGCCTGAGGGTCCGGGGCCGGCGAGGCACCCGGGTAGCATCGTCGGCCATGAGCGAGGCCCTCGAACGGCTCTGGGCGGGCTGGCGGATCGGTTACGTCTCCGGCGAGCCCGAGCGCCGGGTGCCCGAGGGGGAGGGCTCCCTGTTCGAGCGGATCCTG
Organism: Acidimicrobiales bacterium; assembly: GCA_041636995.1. Taxonomy (GTDB): domain Bacteria; phylum Actinomycetota; class Acidimicrobiia; order Acidimicrobiales; family UBA8592; genus JBFINV01. Next base: position 26,089 of record JBFKRY010000014.1, read on the forward strand.
GCCAGCGGGCTGCCCGACCGGGAGAGCTACATCCTGGCCCGCAGCGAGAACTGCGTCGCGCTCCTCAACGTCTACCCGTACGGCACCGGCCACCTGATGGTGCTGCCGAAACGGGCCGTGCCCGACCTGCTGGACCTGAGCGACGAGGTCCACGCCGAGCTGTGGTCGATGGTGCGCGACGCCGTGGCCGCCATCCGCACCGCGTACCGGCCCGACGGGATGAACGTCGGGACCAACCTGGGGCGGGCCGGCGGTGCCAGCGTCCCGGACCACCTCCACATCCACTGCGTTCCCCGCTGGACCACCGACACCACCTTCCTGACCTCCATCGCCGAGGCCAGGTCCTTGCCGGAGCCGCTGGACCTCACCTGGGAGCGGCTCCGGGCAGCCTGGCCCGCCTGATGGGCACTCCCGCCCCCGGCGATAGCGTCGAGCCCATGGCCGACGAGGACGACGCCGCCGTTCGGGAGGGCGCTGCCGCCGATGGCGACGCCACCGAGGACGAGCTTGCCGGCGACGTCCTGCCGGACGACCTCGACGTCACCGGGCTCGTCGGCCCCTACGAGTTCCCCAACAACAGCAAGCGGCGGATCGCCGCGGTGCTGTACGCCGTCATCGGCGCGATCTGCATCTGGCTGGGCCTGGCCGTGGACTCACCGCTGGTCGACACCGGGCTGGTGGTCGTGGGCATCGGGCTGGTGGTCTGGGCGATCTACGGGTTCGCGGTGGCGGTCGACACCGCCGTCGAGGAGACCGACGCTCGGGTTGCCGCAGCCCGCGTCGTGGGGTTCCCGCCCGGACCCGCGTCGGCGCAGATGGGCTGGCGGGGCTGGCGCAGCCGCCCGGTGTGGCGGATCCTGCTGTACTCCGACGAGGATCAGCCCCGCTACCGGGCCCTGGTGCTGATCGACGGGGTGAGCGGCGAGGTCATCGAGCACTTCGTGGAGGACAACCCCGAGGACTGGTCCGAGCTCTGATTCGCCTCCGGGCGCCGGGCACGCGATGGCGCACCCGGGGAGTGCCGGTGACGCCTCCACGCGCGTCTCCGAACCGGCGCTCTGTGACGCCTTGGCGAGGTCCTGGCGCCGACCCGGATGGACCTGGCTAACTGTCCTCCTGTTCGAGCAGTTGGTTGACCGATGTTGAATCGGCCACCGTCTGACCGCTGGACTCGGCCACGATCGCGGTCGTCGTCCACAGCGTGCTACGCGTCCGTCGAGTCGGCTTGCCAGTCACGACATAGGTCTCGTCGAACGTGACCGGGCGCAGAATCGATGGTCCTCTTGCAGCGTCATCAGGAACTCGTTGTCGGACAGCACGACAACTGCTCCGAACATCGTTCCGGCGTGGAGCACGGCACCGACTGCTCCTCCCCAGACGAAGTTCCCCGCGTCTGGCAGATACGTGAACACCTCTCGTGCGGGCGACCAACGCACGGCCGCACGTTCGTCGGTCAGTTCGAGTGCCTCGAATCCATACCCCTGGCTGACCGCGGATCCTGACGTGGAGTCGATCGCCGTCCAGAACCACTCACTCCAACGTGCGCCAGGCATGCGAGACCATACATCGGGGCGTTGGCGAGGCGATTTGGCTGCGGTTCGAGCAACCCACAACCTTCCGGCATCACCGAAGTGCCTGTTTGAGTCAGCGGTAGGCGTTGCGGTGTTGCCGTAGCGTCTCGGGGTCTTGGTCGGGGTTGCTCTCGAAGTGCCTGCCGGCTCGCCGTTGGCGCGTTTGGCTTTCGATCGAAGAGCGCCCCGGTCGGGATCTGGCTGCGGGGTGGCTCGAGAGAGGAACGAGCACTCGGTCCGCAAACAGGAATGCCTCGCGCAGTTGTCACTACTGCTGAAGAGGAGGCGCTCCAATGAGCGTGATCATCATCGGGGTTGATCCCCACAAGGCCAGCCACACCGCCGTCGCGATCGACGGCACCGAAGCCGAGCTCGGAGCTAGGCAGGTCCGAGCCAGCCGCCGCCAGGTCGAACAGCTCCTGGGATGGGCCGAGCCGTTCGAGTCGAGGCGTTGGGCCATCGAGTCGGCCAACGGGTTGGGGTATCTGTTGTCCCAACAGCTTGTCGCCGCCGGCGAGCACGTTGTTGATGTGCCGGCGACACTGGTGGCGAGAACGGGTGTTGGCCACCGGCCGATCCGCGAAGACCGATCCCAACGACGCCTTGTCGGTCGCGATCACGGCGCTGCGCCAGCGCGGCCTGCGTGAGGTGGCACCGGCCGACCACCGTGAGGTGCTGCGGTTGTTGGCCAAGCGCAATGTTGATATCGGCCGGGAACGGACCCGGTTGGTGTGCCGGCTCCACAACGCTTTGGTGGAGCTGTCACCAGGGGGAATAGCCAAAGAGATCGACGCCTCAGACGTGGACAGGTTCCTCGAGCGTGTCGAACCAGCGACACCTCGTGGGAGCTGGTGCTCCTCGCGTTGATCGCCGCCGTGCTGGTCGGCTTCTCGTCCTGGTACTTCTCCGTTCGCGATGTGGACGGTCTCGCCGAGGGGCGGGACCGCTGGCAGTCCAAGGGTCCAGCGTCGTACACGCTCGCCTATGACGTGGAGTCGGCCTGGTGTGCGACGACCTGGACGGTCACCGTCGTTGATGGGGTCGTCGCCGCCGATACGAACGAGTCCGAGTGTGGGCCCGGGCAGGGCCCTGGACTGTCGAGGACCTATTCGACCAGGTCGACGAGGGTCCGGTGGACTCCGTCGCGTTCGATCCGGTGCTCGGCTACCCGCGTCGCGCGAGCTTCGAGCCTGAGCCCGATGCGATCGACGACGAGTGGGGCTTCTCGGTGAGCAAGCTGCAGGATCTATCGCTCTGATCCATCGCCCATCTCGCTCAGACGACATCCCCCGGCCGCTCCACCGGGGCCTCGCCCGACAACACCCGCGAATCGGACTTGACCCGACGATCGCTTGTGGGCTCTATGCAGGGGACACGGTCAGGCCGGTCCCGAACCAGACGCCATAGGTGGGATGGACGCTCGCACAGATCATCGTGTAGACACTCGGCTCCAGATCCCCCTCCCAACGCACCGTTCGCCCGGCGAATGCCGGCCAGTCCTCGGTCCAGACGGGGAACTCCCACGTGCCAAGGTCACGCACCCACGAAGGCTGGTGCTTTTCTGACGGCTCGGGCCCCAGGTAGTCGACCATCTCCTGAACCGTCTCATCCCCGGTATGCCGCATCAGGTTCACCCTGAACACCGAATCGCTCTCATTGACGAAGTCCACCGAGACAGGTCCGGCCGTGAGCTCCGTCGGTCCCTCATAAGTGCAGTTCGAGCCATCGAAGGCGATACGTAACGTGGCCTCGTCTGAACCACCACAGGACACCAGCACCAGCGCCAACGCTAATGAGATGCTCGACATCGGTCGCATGGGCGATCCCCTCGCTGACCACCCGCCTAGCCCGAAGCTCTCACATCGCTGGCTCAGCGGCAAGAGATTGCTGGAGCCTGATCACACGCCGATCGGTTGACAGCGGCGCGTGGTCGGACGGTCTCAGTGGCTGAGGGTCTGGCAGATCTCGTTCAGTGAACGGCACCGGACAGGTTCTCGAAGCCGCACCCGACGGGACCGCACGAGAGAGCTGCGACTAGTGCCCCAACGCGGTCGACTACCTCGCCTTGCCAGGCTCCACCGCACATGACCGGCAGTACGCGACCTCGGGACCGTCGCAGAGTGCGCCGCTTGGCCGGCTACAAGCGCGGCAGAAGTGGCGTTCGAGGACACATGCGGCCCGAGGTTCGGCCGGCCCCACGACCTGCGGTCGGTCCGGCGGCGGCGTTGGGGACGTCGGGATCGTCAGGACGTCGACGGTTGCGCGGTCCACAACGCCATGGTGGGGCACCGCCACTCGTTTGCACAGTCGACCCAGCCGATGTCCAGCTCGGTCACGGTGCCGTCGGGCTCGACCAGGACGGGTGGGCGTTGCCGGCCGTCGTCGAACCCCAGGATCACGCTGCTGCTGCCGTCGTAGTCGAGCCAGGTGGGCTCGGTGGGCTCGCCACCGATGGGGAGGCGGCTTCGCTCCTCGCCAGTGGCGGGGTCGATGATGGACACCACGAGCGGATCGATGACAACGGGACCCTCGGGACCGAACATCTGGCGCATCCACGCAACGGCCAGCGAGGATCCATCCGGTGCCATCGCGACGGCGTTGTACACCGCGCAGAAGCTGTCGCCGCACACCTCGATCGTGTCGTCACTGCAGCGGCCGTGCAGCAACCAGGTGACGGCGTCCTCGGCGAAGAACGCGCCACCGATCCAGTCGTCCGGGGCGACCCCGTCGAACAGCGCCGTCGGGAGCAGCCCGACGCACGACGCCGAGGATCCGTATGGCGTGAACTCGAACGCGGTCCACGGGTCGGCCATCGAGTAGGACGTCACGCTGGACTCGAAGCTGCCGATGGTGCCGAGCTCGATCGGGCGGCCGGACTCCAGATCGTGGGCGATCAACCGCTCCTCGCGGTGGGCCCAGCGGCACTCCTCGTTGCCCGGCTCGCAGTCGTTGGGAAGCTCGATCACCTCTCGATAGAGCACCACCGGCACGCCACGCACGAGCGACACATCCTCGAGCCCCCGCCAGCGGGCGTCGGTGTGGAAGGAGAGACCGACCGGATCCTGGCCGAGACCTGGCATCCACTCGATGGTGGCAACGGGCTCGCTCGCCAGCTCGAACACGACACCGCCGCGGTGATCGGGCACCGCCTTCGAGACCGCACGGTCCTCGATCACCGGGGTGACCGTCTCGCCCTCCCAGAGGAACAGCCCGTCGTCGGCAGCGACGAGCAGCGCGCCCGCACCCGGCTCGAGGACCGGCGGCACCGGCGTGGGCTCGGGCGTCGGCGTCGGCGTCGGTGTCGGGCCGGGCTCGGGTGCCGGCGTCGGCGGCGGCTCGGCCTCGGGGGTGGGCGCAGGGGTTGCGGTGGCTTCGACCGTCGGGGTGGCGGAGGTGACGTCCTCGGTGTCGGCGTCATCGCCACCACAGCCGGCCACGACCAGTGCCACCACCAGGACCGCCAGTGCGAACAGCGAATGCCGCGAGATCTTCATGCCTGAAGCGTTGGGTCGACATCCGGTCGAGCGGTAGAGGCCAACGGCAGCTTCTCGACGCCGGCGGCCGCCTGCCCCGATCTCCAGCGCGGTTCAGGCGTCGCCGAGGATGCGGGCCAGGACCGGCATGTCGAGACTCCCCCCGGTCACCAGGCAGACCGAGGGGCCGCGGTCCTCGGCGGGCACCCGGAGCGCACCCGCCAGCGCCAGGGCCCCGGCGCCCTCCACGATCAAATCGTGGTGTTCGGCCAGGAGGCGCACTGCGTCCTCCAGCTCGGCCTCGGAGACCACCACGACGTCGTCGACCACCCGCTGCAGGAGGGGGAAGAGCTCGTCGACGACGACCGGGAACGAGATGTCGCTGAGGGACGGGCCCATGTCGACCCAGGTCGGCTTCCCGGCCTCGAGAGCGGCGGCGAGTGCCGGGCAGGACGCGGGCTGGACCGCCACCAGCCGGACCCGCCACGGGGCGCAGAGCAGCGCCGACCCGATGCCCGCCACCAACCCCCCTCCCCCGACCGGGACGAAGATCGTCTCGACCCCCGGGAGGTCGGAGAGCACCTCCCGCCCGAGGGTGGCGTTCCCCGCAAGCATCGCCGGGTCCGCCCACGGGTTGAGATACGGGCCCGGCTCGTTCTCCCAACCTGCCGAGAAGACGTGATCGAGCAGCTCCTCGAAGGGTACGGGGACGGGCTCGACGCCGTAGCCGCGGATGGCCTCGAGCTTCCCCGCGGGAGTCGAGTCCGGGAGCAGGGTGCGGGCCGGGCATCCGAAGTGCCGAGCCGCCTGACCCAGAGCCTGGGCGGTGTTCCCGGCGCTGTGTGTACACAGCCCGAGGGCCCGCGCCGCCGGCTCCAGCTGCCCGACCCAGTGGAAGACCCCGCGCGCTTTGAATGATCCGACCTCCTGCAGGGTCTCGAGCTTGAGGTGGATCGCCTCGACGTCCCTCGTCGGTCCCAGCCGCCGCAGGGGGATGCACGGTGTCCGGCGCACCTGGGATCGTGTTGCCAGATCGCGGACGGCGGCCTCGATCGCGTCGGCCGGAACCGGCTCGACCACCGGTCCGCCCCAACCCGTCGGGCGCGATGTGGGCTCGGTCGAAGCTCGGGAGGTCACGACAACGACGATACGCGTCGGCCAGGAGGTCGGCTCGGCCCCCAAGCCGACTTCGGTCAGCCGAGGCGTCAGGGGCTCACGTCGGCTTGGTGGCGAGGAGGTAGTGGGTCGCGTTCCGGAAGGCGCGCGGCGCTGCGGGATCGGGCCACATCCTCTCCTGCACTGCGGTCTTCGCGTCCCGGCGAACGTGGGGTTCGAGCGATGCCGTGGTCACTCCAGCGAGAGCGTCCCAGGCCGAGTCGAAGTCCTCGAACTCGAAACCGGGGAACTGCTTCTCGCACCGCGTCTCCAGGCCAGCCCCGGCGAGGTCGGTCAGGAACGGGCCCGGATCCGCCATCGAGCCGGGTCCCACGCCTGGTACGGGGGGCGGGGCCGCGAAGCCCCCGGCGGTGACCTGGAACGCGACGATGTCGTTGTCGTCGGGGCCTGCCCAGACCGCGCCGACGAAGCGGCCGCCTGGCCGGAGCACCCGACTGATCTCGCGGGCCGCCTGTGGGCGGTCGATGACGTACATGAGGCTCAACGACGCGAGGACGACGTCGGCTCGTTCGTCCTCGCACGGAATCGCTTCTGCCCCGCCCTGGCGGAAGTCGATGTCGAGCGGCGAGACGGCGCTCGCCCGCCGTCGGGCCACCTCGAGCATCTCCGGGCTGATGTCGACCGCAATCACCTCACCATCGGGCGCGACCGCGTCCGCGGCCAGGATCGCGACCGCACCGGTGCCGGTCCCGAGATCCACCGCGTGTTCTCCAGGCGCGAGCGACGCGTAGGCTAGCAGATGCTCGATCACCGGCACGAAGCGCTGATCGATCTCCCTCTCGTAGACGTCCGCCATCTGGTCCCACACCCCGACCTGCCAGCGGTGCGGATCCTGGGCCATGGGAGCTCCCCCCAGTCGGCGAACGCAGTACGACCCTAACGGCCACCCCCGAAGCGCTCCAGCAGGATGGTGTCCCGTTCCGTACCCGGACTTTGGCGGACGACGTCGCGAAATGAGGACTTTCGTCACGGGCGTGGGCAGCGTCCGGAGGCCATACTGGCCGTGGACCATGACCGACTCCACGCGTTCCGACACATTGGCCAGCGAGGACTGGCAACGGCTCCTCATCCAGAAGCGACATCCCCGCACCGGGACGTTGCTCTTCACGGCCGACACCGAGACACCCTCCGCCGACCCGGTGATCGCCCTGCACGGCATCGGCAACGACGGCGGGGTCTTCGCCCCGATCCTGCCGATGCTGGCTCGTCATGGCCCGGTCGCCGCGCCGACGATGACCCCGGATCTGATGGAGGACGGAGACGTCGAGAGACCGCACGCCTTCGCCACCCTCGTCGACTGGCTCTCGGAGGTCCACCCGCCTCCGTGGAGGCTGATCGGACACTCGATGGGTGGTGTCCTGGCCGGTCTCGTGGCCCGGAGTCGCCCCGACCTGGTCATCAGCGCGGTGCTGCTCAACTCGCCCCTGCCCGGTGCCATCGGCCGGATCAAGTCAGGGGACACCCTCGATCGCACCGGCCGGGCGATGCTGGCCATGAAGGCATTGGCTCGGATCTCGTCGCTCGGTCGCCCCCGGCTCCCGGGCTGGCTCAGGGGCACCGAGCTCGGCATCGTTCGGGCTGCACTCCGCGGCTTCGTCCTCGACACGGGCGCGCTCGACGACGCGGTGATCGAGGAAGCCATCATCCGGTCGAGGACCACCGACGGAGTCGACTTCCTCCGGCTGGCGCGCCAGCTCCCGGAGTGGGAATCGGAGCCGTTCATCGACCGGCCGGTGGCGATCATCGTCGGCGAGTCCGACCCGCTGATCGCCGACTCGGATCTTGCGCTGATCCAGGGGTACTACCCGGACGCACCGATCCACATCATGGAGCGCTGCGGCCACTTCACCCACCTCGAGCAACCGGAGCTCACCGTCGAGCTGATCGAGCAGTTCTTCACCGCCGCGGACTGAGGCGTCGCGACCCCGGTTCGGGTTGGGCGGTCAGTCGCCGGAGGCCTCCAGCTCGCGTGGCAGCACCAGCCAGGTCAGGGTGGCGCAGCCGGGCTCGATCTCGGCCCACGGGGCGTGGAGGTCGAGGCGGGCGAGCGCGGCGGTGGGGAAGCGGACGTGGGAGCCGGTGAGGGTGGCGATGAGGTCCGACCACGTGGGCTCGTGACCCACGACCAGGACCGCCTCGGGCGATGCGTCGAGACCCCGCAGCTCGTCGAGGACCGCCGCCGTTCCGTAGCCGTAGAACGATTCCACGGTCCGCAC